>CAKOKM010000034.1 GCA_934091015.1 uncultured Bacilli bacterium
ATCATTATTAAAATTATACCAGACATTACTAGGTTTAAATTAAATACTTGAGTTCCATAAAGAATTAAATAACCAATTCCAGCTTTACTTACAAGAAATTCTCCCATAATTACACCTATTAAACTCATGGATATATTTAACTTAACACTTGAAATTATTGTTTCTTTATTAGCTGGTAGTATTAAATATAATAAAGTTTGTAATTTATTAGCTTTAAATGTTTTAAACATTTTTATTTTATATTCATCCGTATTTATTAAGCCATTATAAATAGTTATTAAAGTTACAATAGTGTTAATAAGTAAACTCATCACGATAATTGATTTATTATTTGCTCCTAACCATATAATTAATAGAGGACCTAATGATACTTTTGGTAAACTATTTAATAAATTTAAGTAGGGATCAAATATTTTTTTTAAAATATCAACATAATAAAATATAATTGCACCTATAAAACCAATAACAGTACCTAATATAAAAGATATTAAAACTTCTTTTAAAGTTATATATAGGTGATAGAATAAATTATTATTTTTATATAAATCAATTATACATTTGACTATTTTACTTGGAGAAGAAAATATAAAACTATTTATTATTTCTTTACTACTTAGTAATTCCCAAATTAATATAAATAAAACTAGTAGCATAATTTGAATGATAGAAATAATTATTTTCTTTCTTTTTATTTTTTTTAAATATTTTATTTGATTAATACTCATTTATCTAAATCACCCCATATTAAATCATAATATGTATAGAAGTTTTTATCTTTTCTATTTAGGGATGGAATGAGATTTTTTTCTAAGTTAATATTATAAATATTTTTAATTATGGCAGGTCTTTTAGATAGGACAATAATACGATTACAAAATGATACGCATTCAGCAATATCGTGACTAATTAAGATAACTGTTACATTCATTTCTTTTAAAATAGAATATATTTCATCTGTTATGGTTAATCTAGTTACATAATCTAAGGCTGATAATGGCTCATCTAAAAGAATTAAATCTGGTTTAGTTGCAAGTGTCCTAATTAAAGCAACTCTTTGAATAGAGTAAAGACACGTAATTATATTTTTTTAAATCAAAATTATTTGTTTTCTATTTGCTTATTTTCATCTATATACTGATAGTTAAGTGTATTCTCACTACTAATTATTGATCTTCCTAAATTTTTTTCAATATCATCTCTGGCAACTTTGGCAGCATGGCCACCCATTTTAGCAATTTTTTTATTTTGTTCTAGTCCATAAGGTTTGTGTTCTTTAGCTAGTTCACGAGTAGCTATTTCTCCTAAATCAGTAAGAGCAACTTCTATATCAGACATATTATCTCTTAAAGATTCTTTTCTAATTCCTTTATATGCCTTATATTCACTTGCTTTCATACCAGACCATTCTTTATATATTTCATTAGTAAGTATTCCATATTCATAATTTTCAGTAATACCTCCTTCTTTCCATATATCAGTGAGTTTATTTCTATCTAATATCCCTTTTAATCTAGATTCAATCCATTTATCGGAACATCCTCTTTTGCGATAATAATTTATTGCTCTTTTAATTGCTATTTCGGGATCGAATACTTCATCAATCCTTTCACTACCTAAATTAGCTAACCACATTTTAAATGGCTCTGCTTTAGGACTAGGAATTGACTCAATAAGTCTTAAAATGTCATTTGTTTTCATGGCATCTCTTAATCTAATTTTTCCATCAGGTGCTAACATTTTCAACTGACTACAATTTGTAGTCACTTCGCTTCCTTCTTTTTTTAGTCTTGATTTTAATACTGACCAGTATTTTCTAGCATCTTTTGGATTTGCTAAAGCATTTATAACATCAACAACACTAAAATAATATTCTTCTTTTTCTTTATCCCATATACTACGAATAGTACTATTTTCAAATAAGTTTGTAATTGTTTCTAATTTATTTTCTTTCATATTTTCTCCTTTTGTATTTGTAATTATTTTTTTATTTTAGTTATTGATAGTGTATAACCAAATGGTTTTAATATTTTAATTAATGTATTAATTTGTGGATGTTTAGTTCCGTTTTCTATAACTGAAATCATTTCTCTTACAGTATGTGCTTCTTCGGCCATTTGTTTTTGAGTAAGACCAAGCTTATTTCTTAACTTAATAAAATCACATATTAAGTTATATTCTAATTCCATAACATCTTTTTCTTCATCAATATTATTTATTATTTTATTCATTATTTTCTCCCTAATCAGTTAATCCAAATATTAACGTACTTTTTAATTCACTCTTTAAAGACTTTCTTATAAAATGGTTTAAAAACCTTAATGTAAATGTAATATCTTCACTATCTGTTTTATTAAAATCAGAATATAACGGAATATGTTTTAAAAACATATGATAACTATTTAAATTAGTCATACCATCGTTAAACTGAGTTTCATCAGACATATCCGTACAATATAGATAATTTTCTGAATGTAATTCTATTTCATCAGAAAGTTCTAAGAAATTATCTATGCAATATTTAAAATCGTCTTTATCAATTATTTTTTTCCCTTTTTCATAATTATAGGTTTCTTCATACTTTTTTTCGATTTTTAAATCAAAATGTTTTTCTAAATAATCACATACTGCTTTTTTTCTTTCTTTTGAAGTACAGTAATTTTTATCGATAGCTTTTATATTTTCATAGAAACTATCCGTAAATAAATTTAATTCTGTTAATTCTAATAACAAATTTTTAAACTCTTTATTAAATAAATCTTGTTTTAAACATAAAAAAATATAATTATCACTAGATTCTACTTCATAATATTTTAAATTAAAAATCTTATCAATTCTTTTTATAATATCATTCTTGTGTTCTTTTAAACTACCTTTAGTTAAAACAATAATTTCTGTTGCAATACCACAATTAATGAATCTTCCCATAAGTTTCACCTCTGATGTGATTATATCTAATATTATTCATGTAGTCAATAGGCTACATGAAATTTTTGAAACACATTTATATAACATAGTGGAGAAGTTAAAAACATTGCATAAATAATTACTATAATTTTAAGCTTTTAATTTAAATTCCATTTAATTTTTATATTTCTAATTTTAGTTATATTATTTATCTTTCCTATATAGATTTTATCTATAAATTCTTCAATAATAACTCTATTTAATTTTGTTAGATTTTGATATTTACTAAGTATTTCGTTATAATCTTTTGAAAATTCTTTTTTTTCATAATAGGTTATTTTTTTAGTAAGGGATTTTATTTGTTCTTTATAAACTTTTTCTTCTTTATTATAGTTTGTAATTAGATTTTTAAATTGTTCGGGTGTAATAATTCCATTAACTTTATCTTCATAAATATTTTTTAAATAATTTTTTGTTTTAGATATTTTATTTTGAGTATCTGTTAGTTCTGTTTTTAGAGATTTAATTTTTTTCTCAAATTTACTATTAAGATTATTAGAGATTAAATTTTCTAATTCTTTTTCATCATAAAATTTTTTTATTTTTTTATTAATTTCGTTAAGTATTACCTTTTCTAACTTATCATATCTAATTCCTTCTTTATTTTTACATTCATTATAACCATTATTATTAGAACAAACTAGATATTCATGTTTAGATGAATTTTTCTTTCTCATATAATGATTACATTCCATACAAAATACTTTTCCAGAAAAGATATGAACATTTCCTGTTTTTTTAATTGTTTTAGTTCTTTCTTTGATTGCAAATTGAACTTTATTAAATGTTTCTTTATCAATAATAGCCTCGTGAGTATTATTTTTTCTTATCCACATACTTTTATCTTTATTTTTAATTTTATGATTTTTATAACTAATTGTAGTTCTTTTTCCTTGAATTAGATTTCCTAAATAAAGTTCGTTTGTTAGAATTGTTTTAATAGCATTAGAATTCCATTTTATTTCTTCACGAGGTTTATTACTTGTTACATTTAACTTAATTCCTTTTCTATATTTATAAAGAGAAGGACAGGGTATTTCTTTACTATTTAGATATTTAGCAATACCTGTAAATCCAATGCCAGTTAGATATAAATTGTAGATATTTTTTACAATTTCTGATGCTACTGGATCTACTAATAATTTATTATTGTTATTAGGATTAACTTCATAACCAAAAGCAGCAAAAGGGGAAATAAATTCTCCTTGTTTCATTTTAGAATTAAAAGCACTTCTTATGTTGTTAGATACATCTTCTAAATACCATTCATTAACAAGACCATTAATTTGTCTTGATTTTTTATTACCTAAAACTAGAGTATCAGCATTATCAGATAAACCAATAAATCTAATATTCCATTCTTTAAATTTATTATTAATATATCTTTCAACTATTTCCATATCACGAGAAAATCTTGATTGACTTTTACATAATACGATATCAAGTTTTCTGTTTTCACAATCTCTAATTAATCTTTCAAATTCAGGTCTATAAGTTCCAGCACCAGATAAATCTTCATCTGAATACTCATCTATTAATGTAAATTCAGGATGTTTATTTATGTAATCAATTAACATATTTCTTTGATTTTTAATAGATTCGCTTGTCTCATTTTTATTTATTTTATCTCTATCCTCATTAGATAATCTTAAATAAATACCTACTTTTAATACTTTCTTACCTTGGGCACACTCCATTTCATTCATAACTATTACCTCCAATTCTAAGGTAATAATTAAGTTTAAAGTTAAACTTATAACCGATACTATTATAACATCTATTTAACATTAAACTCCATTAGTTCAATGATTTTATACAACTTTTTATTAATTATTTCTTTTAATTTAGTATCAGTTAAATTTTTATCCACAATATCAATAATATTGTATGTCATTGTTTACTCCCTTCATATTTAAGTTTGGGAGATAAAAAGACATTTGTAATAACTTTTTTGTAAACTTTTTTCCATACTATCGATCCTCCAATCACTATTTAATTATTAATTTTAATTTTGGTACATTTTTTATAAAAAGGTTATTATTAATTTTATTATTACATTTATACAACACATATTTTTTTATTTTGGTTACAAAAGTCTTTTTAATATTGAGAGTTAAAATACTTACATTCCTATTTCAAAATCATCAGATTTATCTTTTTCACTTTTTTCATACTTACGATTAATATTTTTAGCATAGTATTCCATCTCATTATAATTAATTTCACTTTTTTTAGAAAAATGAATTCCTATTTTATGACCTAAAGCTCTCCAAATTTTATCACAGAAGTTAAACATTTTTTCTTTAAACTTCATTCCCAAACTTTGAAAAAAATTTTTTCCACTTGTAATGATAGCACCATTTAATAGATTGGTATTGTTGCCATCATTATAATATATTTTATTACCTTTTAATTTAGAATAGACTTGTTCTTGTAGAGTAGTTTTAGATAAAGGTACATAACTATAATTAAATATTGTTCTATTTTTATCATAGTTTCCTGTGCCTTTTCTTTGAATAAGTTCTATACCAAGTCCACCTAAGTTACTAGCTTTATATTTATTTTCAAATCGTAATTCTTGATTTCCATCATACATTAAATTCCTCCTTTGATTTTATTTCTTTTGTTAAAGGTCAAATACTTGACCTATCTCACTAGGGCATAGCCAACGTGAGTTTAGGAAGTTCCTTAAAAATTCCTTTGCTTGTTTAATCGCAAATGCCTAAGCAATAGCAAAGGCAAATGCTCATATAATTGTTGGAGTTTATGTATTATTTACTTTTTCTATAATATGTAATTATTTAGCTATTTCAACTGCAAATAAAGATACAAGAGAACTTGCTGAAAAAATATTTAAATATAAAAAATAATGACAGCAATTATAAGAAAAATTAGGTGGTACCCACCCAAAATTTGCCGTTATGCCATCACTAATCATTAAATAAAATTTAAAAGTATGTTTCAAATTATTATTGATTCATACTTTTTTATTTGTTCTGCCTAATACATGATTAATTGAATATTGACTATATATAAATAAAATTAATTATATGCAAAATTTGTTGATATTATGTCAAATCTTAGAAAATATATGTTATAATTAATTATGATATATGGAGGTATGTTGATGAACAAAGAACAAATTATGAACTATATTGAAACTCATACTATTTCAGAATATGACTTTTCTAGAGTATTGGGAGAATTTATAAATGACCGCGATGTAGTGATGGCAGTAATTGAAAAAAATCCCAGTAACTATAAAATTTTATCAGAAGAATTAAGAAACGATCCAGAAATATTACAAACTGCTCTTAAATCAGTTGGAGTGTTTTCGAGAAATCCAATAGATTATGCATTACCTGGTGCTTTAACTAAAGATAATATCTTTTTGGCTATTGATAAAGACGCACTATCAGATTATAGGATAAGGGAAAAATTTTCACAATTACTTTCTGATAAAGAAATAATGATGCATTTTATTCAAACAAAAGGAATAGAACTTTATAGATATTTACCCGGACAATTAAGAGGCGACCCTGAAGTATTAAACGCAGTTCTTCAAAGAAAAAGAGGTGGTTTCAATAATCCAATGGTTTATGCATTACCTGGTGCCTTGACAAAAGAAAATATTTTTTTGGCTATTGATAATGAAGTATTATCAGATTATAGGATAAGAGAAGATTTCCCACAATATCTTTCTGATAAAGAAATAATGATGCATTTTATTCAAACAAAAGGAACTGATATTTACACAAATCTATCAGAGAAATTAAGAAATGATCCTGAAGTACTAAATGCAGTTCTTCAAAGAAAAAGAGGTGGCGGTGCTTGGAATAATCCAATGGATTATGCATTTCCTGGTGCCTTGACAAAAGAAAATATTTTTTTGGCTATTGATAATGAAGTATTATCCGATTATAGGATAAGAGAAGATTTCCCACAATATCTTTCTGATAAAGAACTAATGATGCATTTTATTCAAACAAAAGGAACTGATATTTACACAAATCTATCAGAGGAATTAAGAAATGATCCTGAAGTATTAAATGCAGTTCTTCAAAGAAAAAGAGGTGGTTATTACCCTAATCCAATGGATTATGCATTACCGGGTGCTTTAACTAAAGATAATATCTTTTTGGCTATTGATAATGATGTAATTCAACGATTTAAAATAAAAGAAAAGTTTCCACAATATCTTGCTGATAAAGATATTATGATGTATTTTATTCAAAAAAAAGATGTAGATATTTACCAAAATTTATCAGAGGAATTAAGAAATGATCCTGAAGTATTAAAAGCAGTCATTGAACATACAAGAAGTACAACTGGTTCTCAAATAGAATATGCACTACCTGGTGCTATTACAAATGAAACAATTGATTTAATGATTTCAAATAATATTTATCCAAATACACCTAATCTTTTAAATAATAAATATTATGTATTAAGAGCAATAGAAAGAAAACCTCAAATATTAGAAAAAGTATCTGATGAATTAAAAAAAGATGCAGATATTCAAAGATTATCACTTGTTTTTAATCCTGATTTCTTAAATACAATTGGAGCAAATTCTTTAACTGAATACATGATGAGTTATGCAAAAGAATATGGTTTAGAAATAAATGAAAATAATATTATTGAAATTATTTTGTCGGATGAACAATTTATTAAAAGAATACTTTCTTCTTCTCCAAAAGTATATACTCTACTTTCTGAAGAAAGAAAAAAAGATATGGATAATATAAATATAATATTATCAGTAAATGGTAATAATTTAGTTTATGTTCCTAATGATTTTATAACAGATGACATGATTGAAATGGCATTGAGAAATGGTTATAGTCTTAGTTATAAACATTATCAAATAATGATTCCATTTTTTAAGAAAAAAGTTCAAGAACAACCTTCATCTATTTTTAGTTACTTTATAAATTCAAATGATACAGGAATGACTTTATTATTATTACAAACCTTTGCAATGGAAAATATACCTTTAATTCCTGAAGTTGAAGAAAAAATGAATAAAATTATTGAATCGTATATTCAAAAGTTTAAAAATGCAGGGATTGAAGAACAATATATTAATAATTTGATACAGAAAATTAAAAATGGTGAGGTTTGTGCATTAAATTTATTATGCATATCAGATTCTCAAGGTTTTGAAGATTTAATGTATGCAGCAAATCTTGGTAATTTATTTCCTGATATAGAAACTAGACAAAAATATCCAATGCGAATGAAACCATTTTTTGCAAATTCTGCTTCATTTGACATGTATACTAAAACAAATACTAAACAGTATAAAAAAATTAAACAGCAAATATTGGACATGGGATTAGGCGATTTTGACGCTAGTGATATTGCATTAATGGGTTATAGTTCAATTGGATTTGCTAGAATGCAAGAATTGTTAAGTGGAAAATATGGTCCAATAGATGCAGATAAATTGGCACATTTATTCTCTGGTTTAGATTGTGGTGAAGTTATTTTTGAACCTGATGGAAAAAGTTTTAAACCTATTATAAATGAACAACTTATAAATCTATTATTTGGTTCAAATTATAAAGTTGGTAATACTCCAATTAGAAATTTCCTTAATGGTTTTGGCGAAATGGAAGAATATATCAAAAAAGAAATTGAAAAAATACAATCAAATACTGATTTATCAGGAGAAGATAAAAAACAAAGAATTAACGAACTAAATTCAAGTTTTAATAAATATTGTTCAAGTGTTAGAGATTTTATTAAAAATTTTAACTTTATATTTAATAATTGGGATATTATAGAAGAAGAATTTTTGAAAAAACAAAGTGTTTCAAAATTAAAAATCAAACTTAATATAACTCAAGTTAATGAAATAGCAGCAAATATTCAAGAAGTTCGAAAAACTATAAAAACTAAAAAAGCTAGAAAAGGATTCAGTGAAAAACAACAAAGTAGATATAGAAGAATTCCAGGATACGAGCCAAGAGATTATCCTTTAATTCAATCTGATGTTTTTGATTATGTTGGAATACAAAACCAATATACTGCTAATCCACAGCAAGCCCCTGCAAGAGCAGTTCAACTATCAAGAATGATGGAAAATAAAACTACTAAAAAAATTCCTAATGTTAATTTAGATTATGGCTCATATAATATTAAAATATTTAATCCACAAGATAGAAATCTAATTAGTGGTGGTTATCGTAGTGGATGTTGTTTTAGACCAAATGGAAATGCTGATAATTCAGGAAAAAATAATAGTTTACTTACATATTGTTGTTCTACTGAATATGGTAGTGGAATTGAAATAAAGGATAGTAATGGCAAAACACTTATGTTCTCACCTGTTTTAAGAAATGGGAATGTGTTAATGATTCATTCATTTGAAACAATAGGATTAACTGAACATGAAAAAGATATTGCTAATGCTTTATTATATGATTGGGCAGAAGAAGTAATAAAAGTTAGTCAACAGGAGGAACAGGAACAAGGAATAGTCGCTGTTACAATGACAGATTTACATCCTGAATTTGATACATCTAAAGCAAAAGCGGTTTTAACTGGCGATAAGCAATTTAGAATATATAACCCAGATCATCATTTTGATGAAATGTATAACAATTTGGCAGGTAATAATCATCATGTTTTGGCTTTTGCCACAAATAAAAACATGAGAGATATTGTTTACGACCAAGAAGTTCAAAAGAGTTATCAATATCCTAATCTAATTGACATTAAGACTGTTTCAGTATCTCCTGAACAATTAGAAGTAATAGGACAAATAAGAGATAATAAGAATAAGATAATTGCACTAGCAAATAAGAGAAAAGAATATCTTCAAGAAAAGCAACAAGAACAAGCATTTGAAATGATAAAAGCAATAAGTGAACTTAGAAAAACAAATTTAATACTTCAAAGAAATCTATATGCAATGAATCCAAATGCTAAAAAAGATATATTAAGTGATTACATCGATGGTGTTGAAATGGCAAATCAAGTTTGCGATGAACTAAAGATTACAAGAAAAGCAGAAACACATGGATTTAGTCAAATTTTCTATTCTGAAGGTTGGTATTTAGGAATTGCTCAAGATGGAAAATTATACGGCGATTGCATTAAGGGATTTGAACCACAATTTATGAGTGCATTAGCAGATATTAAGAAAAACTATGGATTAGAGTTAGAATATGAAATAGATAATAATAGCAATTACATTAAACCTGGAAATGGAGGATTAAGAGTATGAGTGAAAAAATGATTGGAAGAATTAAATGGTTTGATATAGACAAAGGTTATGGATATATCACTGGTTATGACGAAGAAAATTATTATTTTGAACTAGATAATCTTATAACAAATCCCACCAACTTAGAAAGTGGTGTTGAAGTTAAATTCATGCCAAATATGCTAACCAAAATTCCTTATGCTGATGAAATAGAACTATATGAAAATAAAAATAACCCTATAGTCAATGACTACTAGGGCTTTATTTTACTTATTTAATATAGCATAACAATAATCATATACATATAAATGCTTATTAATCTCTTTATTGATAACTTTATCTTTAAAATCAGTTTCAAATATGCTAAATAACATTTCTATTGAGAAATTTTTCTTTTCTTTTTCAGTAAGTTCTAAATACTTGGTTGAAAGAAATAATAAGTTTTTATATTTATAACTTGGATCAAGTTTATTTAAAACTTCTTTTAATAGTATAATTATATCTTTAATATTAAAATTAATATCAAAATTCTTATTTTCTAATAGATATATTGCTAATGTGGGTATTACTTAAATTATCATACATATCTAATAAATTAATATTATTCTCTAATAGCATTTTTTACCTCTTTTCTTATAATAATACATAATTTTTTGAAATTATTTTTTAAAAATTTTTTCAATTTTTGGAAAATCAAAAATCTTAAATATTGATTTTCCACTTATTTTATGGGCTATAAGCAACTTTTCTTAATTACTACCTGTGTCTATACTGCATTCATCCAACTCGTTGCTTCATACCCCCAGATAAATTGTTTGTTTTTTGATTCATAAATGATTCTAAACCAAATTTTTTTATTAATTCTTTAACATACTCGATATTATCTTTGGTTAAATTTTTTTCTAATTTTAAACCTAAACAAGCATTATCTAAAACACTTAACCAAGGAAGTAAGGCATCAGATTGAAGCATATAAGACATTTTAAGATTATCTTTAATTATAGTTCCATTATAATTTTTATCTAATTCATCTATTATATTTAGAAGAGTTGATTTACCACAACCACTAGAACCTACTATTCCTATAAATTCTCCTTTATAAACATTAAAAGAAATATCTTTAATTGCATGTATTTCTCCATTTAATGTATTAAATGTTTTAGAAATATTTTTAAGTTCTAATAATTTATTCATTTATAATTAAATCTTTATAGGGAACATATTTTTTTAATAGTTTAGAATCAATCATCATATCTTCTAAATTTTTAAACATTTCTTCAGTTATAAAAGTATTATCTAACCATGAATCAGCATTTTTATATCTTTCTATTATAGTTGTTAAATCTTCTATAGATGTATTTGGAAATAAATCAATAATTATTTTAGCTATATCTTTAGAATTATTATTTTTAGTAAATTCTAAACCTTTATTAATAGCATCTTTAAAATTATTTATTAATTCTTTGTTATTTTCAATATAGCTTGTTCTAGCATTAAAGGCAGTATATGGAACTTCACCAGCATACATACCAACTGATGCAACAACATATCCTTTGTTCATTTTTTCTATTTTAGTTGCGTTAGGTTCAAATAGATTAACAAAATCACCGGTTCCTGTTAAAAATGCACTAGTTAGATTAGCAAAATCAACAGTATCGTTAGTGTTTACTCCTTTAATATTTTCATTTTTTAAAGCATTATAAAAATTAATAATAGGCATTCCTCCGGGACGACCTCCTAACACTTCTTTTCCAATTAAATTTTCTAATTTAAAATTATCTATTTTTGTTCTTGATACAATAAACTGACCATCTCTTTTAGTTAAACCAGCAAATGTTTTTATATAATCTTTTTCACCTTCATTATAAACATAAATTGTTGCTTCAGGTCCACATAAACCGATATCTACATCCTTTGATAAGACAGCTGCTATAACATTATTAGCACCACTTGTTAATATTAAATCAATATCAATATTATTATCTTTAAAATAATTATTTTTTAT
>CAKOKM010000035.1 GCA_934091015.1 uncultured Bacilli bacterium
TTCTATGTAAACCTTTTTTATTTTAGAGTGTAAACCACCTCACTTAAATAATTCCAGTTTTATTTTAGAATATAGATTCCTACAATCACAGGCTGTTTTTAATTGAAATATAAAACAACATATTATATAATTAATCTTGAGGAGTAAAAGATTATGGAAGAAATAGATTTAAAAGAATTGCTTAATTATTTTGTAAGTAAAATATTTTTAATGTTATCTATCGTATTTGTAGCATTAATAATTGGTTTTAGTTATGATGCTTTTATAAAAGTTCCAAAATATAAAAGTTATACAACTGTATTACTAACAACTGAAAACAATACAATTACAAGTAATGATATTATATTAAATAAAAATTTAATTGATACTTATACAGAAATAATTAAAAGTAGAAAAGTAGTTGGAAAGGTTATCGATAACTTAAGTTTAGTTTATACTATAGAAGAACTACAAAAAAATATTGCAGTTGCCAATGTTAATGATACTGAAATAATTAAAATAACAGTACAAGATGAAGATAGTAACTTAGCTAAAAATATTGCTAATGAAACAGCAAAAGTATTTAATGCCGAAGTAATTAAACTATATAATATTCAAAATATTGGAATTATAGATTATGCAGAAGCTAGTCAAAAACCATATAATATAAATTTAATTAAAAGCATAGCTATTTATTTAATGATTGGAATTGTTCTTGGTTTAGCAGTCGTATTTGTTATGTTCTATTTTGATACAACTATTAAGACAACTGAAGAAGTTGAAAGAAAGTTAAATATTCCAGTTATTGGCGCAATTCCTGTTGGAGGTAGAAAACATGAATGAGTTACTAGTATATAATAGACCTAAAAGTCATGTTAGTGAAGCAATAAGAACTTTAAGAACAAACCTAGAATTTACATTTGTCGGTAACGAAAAGAATGTTATCCTAATTACGAGTTCAATGCCTGGTGAAGGAAAAAGTTTTATTTCCGCAAATTTAGCAGCTTCATTTAGTATGATAGATTGTAAAACAATTCTTATTGATGCCGATATGCGTAAGGGAAGACAACATAAAATATTTAATTTAGATAAAGATAAAGGATTATCTTCATTATTATTAGAAGACGTTAAAAAATATAGCAAATATGTATGTAAAACTGAAATTAAAAATTTAGATGTTATTCCAAGCGGAATTGTTCCACCAAATCCAAGTGAACTTTTAGGATCAGAAAAAACAAAAGAATTATTAGAATTATTAAAAGAAAAATATGATTTAATTATAATTGATTGTCCACCTATAAATGCCGTAACAGATGCGTTAGTTCTAACAAAATTTGCTGATGAAGTAGTATTAGTTAGTGCTTATAAAATAACACCAATTGATTTATTAGAACAAAGTAAGAAAGCTTTAGAAAATAGTGGTGCTAAAATTGCCGGAGTTATAGTTAACAAACTTGAAAATAAGAAAGACCATTATTACTATGGTAAATATTATAATTAATGAAAGACATACATAATCATTTAATATTTGGAATTGATGATGGTTCAGAATCAATTGAAACAAGTATTAAAATATTAAATGAAATGAGTAATAGAGGAGTTACAGAAATTGTCTTAACTCCTCATTATATTATAGGGACAAATTATAATTGCAATAATAAAATAAAAAAAGAAAAATTAGAAGAATTACAAAAGTTAACTAGTATAAAATTATATTTAGGTAATGAAGTTTTTATAGATAATAATATATTAGAAAATATAGATAATAATAATATTAGTACTATTAATAATTCTAAATATTTATTAGTTGAACTTCCATTAAGAGAAAAATTAGATATAGCTTATGATATTTTATTTAGTTTAAGAAATAAAGGAATAGTACCAATAATTGCTCATCCAGAAAGATATCACTACATTGATTTAAATACCTTAGTTGAATACATAAATTTAGGATGCATACTTCAAGGAAATATAACATCACTTTTAGGAAAATATGGTAAAAGTGCTAAAGAAAATTTAGAATTATTAATTAAGAAACAAATGATTTATGTTTTAGGAACAGATACCCATCATGATTGTGCTGATTTAGAAAAATGTTATGAAATTTTAGATAAATTAGTTAATAAAGAATTAAAAGAAGAATTACTATCTAAAAATTTTGATAAAATAATAAATAATGAAGATATAGAAGCATATAAAATATTGGATACAAGTACTTTTTTCAAGAAAGAGAGGATTAAATGAAATATTTAAAATTAGCTATTCTTTTTTTCATATTAACATTTAGTGTTACTGCATATGGAGCAACAAAAGAAGATATTATTTCTCTTTCTAATAGTGTCAGTACATGTTCTGGATCTACTGGAGCATTAATTAAAGGATTTAAAAATTCATATACTAGAATGTTAAATGAAAGAGATGTAAGCAGTAGTGATTTAGATATTATTTATAGCAATATTTCCAAAGCTATATCTATAATTAACAACTATGATGTATGTAGTAGTGATGGTAAAAAAAATATTCCCTCAAACGTTAAATCTGAATTATATAGCCTATATAATAATTCCAATAGTATTATTCTGAGTTCACCAAAAATTACTGATAAAAAAGAAGAAAATAATGAAGTTAAAACAACAACTAAAGTAGATTCAAATTTGGTAATTGATAAAAATAATGAAGAAGTAAAAATATATGATAATGGCGTATTAACTAATGTTATAAAAACAACTCAAAAGTTAAATTATGTCGGAATAAATAAAGTTGTTAAAGTTACTATCATCTCATTAACAATCCTTTTAATAACATTTATAACTCTAAGAATATTAAAAATAAATCCATTATTAAATAATAGTCTAATATATTGCACCATATTATTATTAACATTAACAGTGTTATTTAGAGAAAACATAAGTTTAGGATTAGATGTAATCTCATTAATGAACGTTAATGAAAAAATCGCAAACAAAGAAACAACTGTAATTGATAAAAAAATAGTTTCATATCCATCATATGGATCAAAATACGGAACAATTTATTTAAATAATGAAAGTGATAACATATATTTTGGAGATAGTGTTAATATCTTAAAGCAAGGAATTGGAACATCTAGCTTATATGACATTCCAGGCGATAAAGATAAAGTTGTATTATCAGGTCATAACACCGGGATATTTAAAAATTTATCAGATTTAAAAAATGGCAATAAAATTGTAATTGAAACAAATTATGCTAAATTTGAATATACTGTTAAAACTACTAAAATAGTTAATGAAACAGATTTAAATTCACTAGAAAAAGATTATGATTTAATTTTGTACACATGTTATCCTAATAAAGAACTATATGGTAACAAAAGATTAATAATATATGCAAAACTTGATAAAACAAAATGGGTAGGTGAATCATAATGAAAAAAATACTAGTTCATATTAATACCTTTATCATGTTTTTATTAACAATTATATTTATTCTTTTTATTGAACTTCAAATTGAACTAAGACCAAATAATATAATAACAAATCTTGAAAAAATAAATTACTATCAAAAAGCCTATTCAAATGTCTTACAAAATTTAGATGATATAATAGTTAATGACAAACTAAAAGAAGAATTAATCCAATTTTATAGTATCGATATCTTAAAAAAGGATGTTAATTTAATTGTTAGAGGTAATAAAATTAATCATTATGATGAGATTAAAACAATCGTAAGTAAATATAGCAAAGACAAAAAAACAATTGAAAAATATAGTAAAGATGTTAATTCAATTATTGATAATAATATCTTTATGACAAGTGAATATCAAAAACTAAATAAAATATATCTAAATATATATGATTGTTTATTTATTACCATAATTTACATAATTATCATATTCATATTTATCTGTATAAATTATCTATTAAATAAGAAACTAAAGTTTATTAAAGAATTAATTCTTTCATCTTCCATCTTATTATGTTTACCAAAATTATTAATCACTTTTAGTGGTATTATTAATAATTTTACTTATGGAAATAAATACTTTAGCGAATTAATTACGACATTTACAAGTACATATTTTAATAATCTTTTTATGTTATCAATATTCGGAATAACAATCGTTTTATGTCTAAATGACTTTGAAAGAAAATATCATAAGTAAATCTTATTGCTATTTAAATAATTATTATGTAAAATAAATTTATGGAAATCAAAGAGTATAAAAAATTAAAATCAAATGTTTACGAGTTAAAATTTAAAAGTGGAGAAGCAGTAAAGTTATATGATGAAGTAATCTTAAATTATAACCTACTTATAACCAAAAATATTTCTAATAAAGAATATGAAGAAATAATTAAATATAACAAAAGTTTAGATGCTTATTATTTAAGTTTAAAATATTTAAATAGTAAGCAAAGATGTGAAAAAGAAATAAGAGATTATTTAAAGAAAAAAGATTTTACCTATGATACAATTGCTAAAACAATTGATAAACTAAATAAATATAATTATTTAAATCGAGATTTATATGTTAAAAGTTATATTAATGACAAATATAATTTTGGAATATCCGGTCCCCTTAAAATAAAAAAAGAACTCCTTAACTTAGGTTTTACAAATGAAGAAATAGATAAATATTTAAATAAAGATTTTAATGAAAAGATCGATAAAATTATTCAGAAAAAAATCAAAAATAATAATAAATTAAATGAATATAATTTAAAAATTAATATTACAAATTATTTAACAAATTTAGGATATTCCAAAGAAATGTTTATAGAGTATCTTGATAATATCAGAGTTGACAATAAAGTTATCATAAAAAAAGATACCGAAAAATTAGTTAAAAAATATCAAAAGAAATATCAAGATAAAGAATTATATTATTTTATTAAAAGAAAATTATATCAAAAAGGATATAAAGAAGAAGAAATAGGAGATGTATTAAATGAAAATATATTATAATAGACTAAGTAGTGAAGAAAAGAAATCCTTAAAAAAGAATATTAAAAATTCCAAATTTAATGATTTATATAAGAAAGTAAACTATTATTTATTTTTAACTTATGGATGTTTCTTTCTAGTAATAGCAGATGTTTATTTTAGATACTATTTTAGCGGTAAGACTATCGATTATATAGTAGATGTTATTATAATAATTGGTTTATTAATATTTTATTACAAACTATTAAAATTAAAAGAAACAACCTTAAATAAATATGCCTTAGACGAAAAGAAAAACGCAAAATAAAAAATTATCTATATTTCAAGATAATTTTTTTATTTAGAACTATTTGATTTAGCACTTAATAAAGAATTAGAAATATAAGTTGAATATAATTTATTCATTTCATCATCTTCAATGTTCATGCCATATTCTTTTCTTAGTTCAACTAAAGCATTTATACTTAATGCAGTATCATTAGATTTAGCTTCAGATGCTAAAGTATTTATTATTTCTTCTTTTTTATCTTCTAAAGAAGGTTTTTCTTTTTCATCTGTTTTTAAAATAATATGATATCCATATTTAGTTTTAACAGGTGTAGTAGTATATTTACCTTTCTTAAGAGCAAAAGCAGCTTTTTCAAATTCTTCTAACATATCGCCAGTGTTGAAATACCCTAAATCTCCACCTTTATCTTTATTAGAAGTATCATCTGAATATTCTTTAGCTAAATCATCAAAAGATTCACCATTTTTAAGTTTCTTAATAATATCTTTAGCTTTTTGAAGAGCTTCTTTATCAGCTTTAGTTTTGTCTTCATCACTCATATCATCAGTTACAGCTGGTGTAATTAAAATATGCTTACAAGAAATATCACCATAAACATTTTCATCATAATATTTTTGAATTTGTTTATCAGTAACACTATTTTTAGCATAATCATTAACAGCTTCAGTACGATAATAATTTAATCTAATAATATCTTTAAATTTATCGATATCAGTTATACCATAATAAGCATAAATTTGCTCTTTTAATGATTCTTCATCAAATTTACCATTATCATCTTTAAAATTAGTTTTGATTAAATCATATTGTTCATTAACATATTTATCAGCATCACTTGATTTATCAGGATACTTATCTAAAAGAATTTTAGTATCAATCATATCAATTAACTTAGATAAAGCAGTACCTTTAACTTCACTATATAAGTCACCAGCACTAATACCTAAATTAGTATTACTAAATGAAACTAAAGCATCATCACCATTTGGTAAAGTAGATACCTTTCCACAACCGCTAGTTAAACCTAAAACAGCTAAACAAATTAATAATTTCTTTTTCATTTTCCCTCCTAATGACTATTATAACAACCAATTCTTTAAAATACAAGAACACTACTTAGGTTTTTTGAATACAATAAAATGAGAGATGAAAAGGAGGGAGATTATGAACGGTTGTTGCAATAATAATAACGGTGTAAGTGGTGCAGCATTTATACTTGTATTATTTATTCTATTAGTAATCATAGTTGGTGCTGCAGTAATTTAAAGTAAGGAGGCGTAAAATGCTAGGTAAAAAAGGTTGCAAGAATAATAGCGTAAGTGATGCTTTTATCGTTTTAGTTTTATTCATTTTACTTGCCATTATTCTTGGTTCAGTTCTAGTATATTAAAAATATAAGAGGGTAAACCTCTTTTTTTCATTATTAATTTATGTTATACTTGTTTATAGAATAAGGGTTGATAAAAATGTTTGGAAGAATTACTGAAATAATTGATAATTATGTATTTGTTGAAAATAGTACTCATGAGCTAAAAAATAATATCTTAAATATTCATGTCGTATTTCCTGAGGCAAATCGTGGAGTAGTAGGAGAAGTATTATCTGTAAATGTTGATGTTATTAAAATATTTTTAGTCGGTGAAATAAGAAATGGTCGATTCTTCCCAGGTGTAATGAGAAAGCCATCATTTCAAACAATCCCTAGAATTATTTATAAACAAGAATTAGAACTATTAATAGGTAAACAAGATAGTAACGATAAATCAAATATTTATTTAGGTAAATCCGTAACATATGAACAATTTGATGTTAAAATTAATCTTAATGACTTTTTCTCTAATCATTTTGCTATTTTAGGAAATTCAGGTTCTGGTAAATCATGCGGTGTAGCTAGAATTCTTCAAAATATCTTTCAAGATAATAAAGCTGGAGTTCCTCAAAATGCCCATATTGTTTTATTTGACGTGTATGGTGAATATAATGAAGCTTTTAAAAATGCGAATAACTTCCCTAATTTAGGATACAAATCATATGATGTAGATGAAAATTATTCCAGTATAAATATTCCTGCTTATTTTTTAGATATAGATGATTTAGCGTTACTTTTAAATGTTAAGTCAGCAAGTCAGTTACCAATATTAGAAAAAACCTTAAAATTAGTATATATTTTTAATAGTTTAGATGCTAATGTTCAAGAATATAAAACTGAAATAATAGCTGAAAGTTTATTAGATATCTTATCAAGTGGTCGTAACCCAAATCAAATTAGAGACCAAATAATTGCCATTTTAACAAGATATAACACCAAAGACCTAAATTTAGAAACACCTATTGTTCAACCAGGATATACTAGAACATTTAGACAATGTATGAACATAGATGCATCAGGTAAAATGGCTGCATTAGATTTAATAATAACTTATCTCCAACAATATAAGCAACTTGATTTAGCTGACGTAGTAATAAATAATAATATCAAATATGGTTTACAAGACATCTACTATGCATTAGATTTTGCACTTATCAGCGAAGGTGTGTTAAAGAGCGAAAAAGTATATGATGAATTTAATGTACTAAAAGTAAGATTACAACAAATATTAAATTCTGATAATCGTAGATTCTTTGATGAAGGAAATGAAAGAATAACAAAAAAAGAATATGTTGAACATTTATTTAATGCCGAAAAACATTATCAAATAATTAATTTTAATTTAAACAACGTTGAAGAAAGATTTATTAAAATATTAACTAAAATAATAACTAGATTATTATTTAACTATGTAACTAATTTAAGAGATAGAGGATCATTTCCAATTCATGTAATTCTTGAAGAAGCACATAGATATGTTCAAAATGATACAGATGTTGAAGTATTAGGTTACAACATATTTGACCGTATTGCCAAAGAGGGAAGAAAGTATGGTATCTTGTTAGGCGTTATAACCCAAAGACCAAGTGAATTATCAACTACAACCTTATCACAATGTTCTAACTTTATAACCTTTAAAATGTTTCATCCAAGCGATATTAATATTATTAGTAATATTTCCAGTAATGTAAGTGTTGAAACAATCGAAAAAATAAAGAATTTACTTCCTGGAACAGCAATCGTATTTGGAACATCATTCAAAGTACCATTATTAGTTAGATTAGATTTACCTAATCCAATGCCTAAATCAACAAGTGTTGATATTGTAAGTAAGTGGTATTAGGAAGTTTTTGGTAACTTATGTACTCAACTTGCATAAATATATGTAAGTGGTATAATAAGTTCTATGAAAAAAGAAAGAAAAGAAAATTATATTATATTTATATGTTTACTTTTATTAATAACACTAAGTACGATGTTAATTAAAGATAAACAAAATGAAAAAAATGATGAATTATTAGCTAATATTGAAATTACAAGTGAGACTATTACTACAACAACTGAAACAACAACTAAAAAAATTGTGTGGGATAACCTTACTGAAGAAGAATTAATTATTAAATTAAATAAAAATTTATATAGTACATTATCAAATACAGGATTACATTTTGCAAAATATACAAGCGAAACAGGTTTAGATCCTTATTTAGCAATATCAATTGTTAATTTAGAAACTGGTTGTAAGTGGGGATGTTCTTATCTTGCAAGAACATGTAACAACATTGGTGGTATAAAAGGAAGCCCATCATGTAATGGGAGTTCTTACAGAAGATATGACACATTAGAAGATGGAATAAAGTCTTATTTAGATTTAATTTATTACAATTATTATTCTATTGGTTTAGATGACCCTTATAAAATGAATTCTAAATATGCTGAAAGTAGCACATGGGCAGAAAAAGTTAATAATTATTATCAAGAAGTTAAAGAAACAGTTATTGAATAAAATATTGTCAATTTAGAACAATATTAATAAATAATAATTGTTTTTTTTTTATAAACTTGCTAAACTTATATTAGGTGACAAGGTATGATGTACAAATGCAATATTTGTGGTTTTAATCACCAGGGTGAAATGCCAGATGGATATCATTGTCCACTGTGCTTATCAGGTTATGATAAATTTACCAAAAGAAGTGAAATTGAAGAAGAATTTAACAGAAAGATACTTGATGATAATAATCAAGGAATCAATCGAATTGGTGAAAAATGCATTAATTGCGGTATGTGTGCAAAGACATGTAATAAAATAACCGAATTACTAGTTGATAGAGATATCAAAAACTTGGACAAAAAAATTAACAAAAACTTGTTGAAAAACATATGTTTTGAATGTGGTAGTTGTATCTTAACCTGTCCTACATCAGCCTTGACACCTAAATACGATTACCAAAAAGTTTTAGAATATATAAAAAATCCTGATTATACCGTGATAGCGTTAACTAGTCCAGCAACTCGTGTTGGTTTAGGTGATGCTTTTTTTAAGAAACCAGGTGAATTTTTAGAAGGTAAAATGGTTTCAGCCTTAAAAACTCTTGGCTTTGATTATGTTTTTGACCTAACATTTGGAGCAGACTTAACTTCAATTGAAGAAGCTCACGAATTTAAAACAAGAATTGAAACAAATAAATTACCAATGTTTACCAGTTGTTGTCCATCATGGGTAAGATATTGTGAGATTTTGCACCCTGAATTAATCCAAAACTTATCTACTTGCAAAAGTCCTATTGGAATGGCAAGTACAGTTATAAAAGAAATATATGTTCCAAATGAATTAAAACATAATAAAAAAACTATAATTGTTGCTGTAACTCCATGTACAAGCAAAAAGCGAGAAATATTAAACACTGATACCGATTTTGTAATAACTACCAGTGAACTTGCTTTAATGATAAGAGAAAATGGAATTATATTTGATAGATTAATTGACCAAAAATTTGACAGAGTAAAAGGGTCATTTTCCGGAACAACTTATGGAACCAATGGAGGAGTAACCAAATCAGTTTTAAGATGTTTATATTATGAATTAACGGGTAAAGATCTTAAAGAAGACTATTATAAAATAGAAGAAAAAGAATATTATAAATTAATTAAAATTAAAATAAATGATCGAATAATAAGATGTATTATATTAAGTACAATGTCTAATTTAGAAAAATTACTTAATGATAATATTGAATATGATATGGTTGAAGTCATGTTCTGTGATGGCGGATGCATTTCTGGTGGAGGACAAGTAGTAATGCCTGTTAAAGACCGAGAATTAATAAAAAAAGCCCGTACAGAAAGTTTAAATGAGCGTCATAAAGAAACCGAAAAATATCCATATAAAAATGATTTAATTGAAGATGTATATAATAGTTATTTAAATGCTCCTGGAAGTAAGGAAGCACATAAATATTTACATACTAAACATGAAGATTTATCTTCCATATTAAAAGAAGAAATTTAACGTTTCTTCTTTTCTATTTCTTTAAAAACATTTTTAATTTTATTTTTAAGTTCCTTAGTATCTTGATAATAATCATAAGTTTCACTATTATGAAAATCAACTATATCGTTTGCTTCTTTTTGTAAAGCATAAATATAATCAAAATCAATTGGAGTAGGTGTACTTAATTTATTAAGCAGTTTATCGACTTGCTTTTCTTTTAATCCCATATAAGCATAATATTGGAAAATAGGTACTCTAGATTCTCTCATCTCTAAATTATAAACACACTCCAAATGATTATAATTACTAAAAGTAAAAATCATATTATTATATACATCCATTCCAAAATACATCCCATTATATTCAATTAATGTAATTAAATGATTAGGTTTAATCGAATCACTATTTAAAGAGATTAATACAGTTTCTGATTTTAATCCTAATTTTTTAAACACATCATTAGCAAAACTATTTACATTACGACATACACCATGTCCCATTGCTACATTTATACCAAAATAATCATGTAAGTCAAAAGCATTTAATACATTAAATTCTTCCATATACTCACCAGTTATTCCTAATTCAATCAAATTAGTCAATATCAAAGGATATAAAAATAAGATTTCATCTTTATTTAATAACTTTAATAAATCAGCAGTTTTACTTACAAACTCATCATATAAACTAGCTATTTCTAAATATTCACTTTTTTCTTTCTTTTCTTTATCTTTATGATATAAATATGCTAGCTCCATTTGCTTTATCAAATCTTCATTCTTATCTTTACCATAAAAATATTTATCATCTAAATAAGTATTAACAAATTCATCGCTCATATTCTTCACCTATCAAAATAATAACATAATAAATTAATATAATTCAACTGTCAACCAAAAGTAGTTGACACTTATAAATAATCATGATAATATATACTTAATTAAGGAAAAGGAGGCATAATAATGGCTGTTAAATTAAGATTAAAAAGAATGGGAGCTAAACAAAGACCATTCTACCGTATTGTTGCTGCTGACTCAAGAAGTCCAAGAGATGGTAAATTTATCGAAGTAGTAGGAACATATCAACCAATTTACAAAGAAAATACATTTAATGTTGATGAAGAAAAAGCACTTAAATGGTT
>CAKOKM010000036.1 GCA_934091015.1 uncultured Bacilli bacterium
ACAACAACCATAACTAATATAGAACATATTTTAAGAGGCTATGAAAACATAGTAACCAAACTAACAACAGTAGGAGCAAATATCAAAATAATAGATGAATAATAAATGAGGAAATATGTATAAATACACATTAAATGATAATGAAGATATCATTAAAATATTTGATAATCTGTATATAAAACAAGGAAGTAATGAGAAAACAACCTCAGCAATTTTAACAAATCAAAGATTATTATTTTTAGATTATATAGTTAAAAATGAAGGATTAGAAGTTCTAAAAATCGCTCGTGGATCTCAGGTAATTCAATATAAAGAAGTATATTATCAAATAAACTTAAATGATATAAAGTCTCTTAATAAAAAAGAATTATATGAAATAGTTCTTAACAATAATTCAATAATCGAATTTAATGACAAAAAATTGTATGATTTAATTTTAAAACTTAAAGAGGAGTAACAACTTCTTTTTTGTTTGTTGATAACTATTAAGTATTCCACATTAGAATTTAAGTAAATGTAAAATTTAAGTAAATTAATAACTTTTAAATTTAAAAATATCATTAACTCTAGTATATTTGATAATATTAAAATAGAAAGTGTGAGATTTATGGAAACCAATAATAATAAAAAAATAATAATTTTTTTAACAATCCTATTTGCAATTATAATTGCACTTTTAATAGTCTTAATATTTAAAACTAACAATTTAAAAAAACAACCTGAATTAGACTTGAGTACAATAACAACGACAACAACTATATCTTTCCAAAAAGATCAAAATAATCAATTTGATCTATCAAAATTAAATAATGAAGAAATCAAATTTGTAAATATTGATGAATTAAATGAATATGAATATACCATGGATAATAATTTGTATCAAAAAATAAATTCTGAAACATTTGCTTATAAATCAAGTGAAAACAATGCCAACAAAGTATTTGAATTTGATTATATACCTTTTTTAAAAATAGAAAATAGCAAATTATTTTGGAAAGTTAATAATAAATGGAAATTAGATTCTAATATTAAAGAAGATATAAAATATTTAAATTATTTTAGTTCAGCAGATGTAACAATTTACAGTTTTATTGCGATCACATCAAATAAAATTTATATTATTGAAATCCCTGATGGAATTGATACAGATAGCGATATTTTAAAAGAACATGCATTAGAAGAATTTAATAAAAAATATAGTAAATTAATATATAACGTTATCGATGCCAAAACAGAAAGTGTTATAGAAAAACATAAACCAATTGCCTGTAATCTTTATAGTGATTTCTATTTTTCTATAAATAATAAAACATATCGAATAAGTAATAATAAGCTAAAATTAGCAAGTGATTATTCAGAATATTTTTCTGATAATTTGATAGAATATTTAGGAACATGCGAACCAAACACAGCTTCAATCAAAATTGATAAAAATGGTTTAATTTTAGACAAGAATATTGATAAAACTAAAATAAATAAAGTAAAGTATTACTTAAAAAATGCTAATTTTGAAATGATTATTGATTCTAATATGAATTATTATCTTAAAACTAATAATAAAGACTATTATGGAAAAATTGATAATTTAAATTTTAATAAACAAACTAAGTTGTTAACTTTAACTTTTAACAATAACTCAATAATTCTTAAAGAAGTATCATATTATTTATATGACTATTCACAAAATAACTAAAATATGATAATATAAACATGTATTAGAAATAATACGTTAAATAAATAATATTAATTTTATCAAGAATGAGGGAGAGAATTAGCTCTAAGAACTCATACCAACCTACTTAAGGCAAGGTGGTAATGCTAATATCGATGAAAGAGATTTATTACTAACTCTTTCAAGAGTTTTTTATTTTTGATAAAAATGGAAAGAGGTAGATTATGAAAAATTATTATTTAACAAGTGAATCTGTAACGGAAGGACATCCAGATAAAATATGTGACAAAATAAGTGATTATATTTTAGATGAGGCCTTAAAACAAGACAAAAATAGTAAAATGGCAGTAGAAGCAACAATTAAGGATGACTTAATATTAATTTATGGAGAAGCAACAACAAATGCTAAACTTAATTACGAACAGCTAGCTAAAGAAGTATTAAAAGAAATTGGTTATACGGAAGAGTATAATGTAATAGTTAAGGTAAATAAACAATCAATTGAAATTAATAATGCTGTAAACAAAGATAAAATAATGGCTGGAGATCAAGGTATCATGTTTGGATATGCAACAAATGAAACTAAAGAGTATATGCCATTGACCATTCTTTTAGCAAATAAACTCGCTAAAAGATTAACTGATGTAAGAAAGCAAGCCAAAGACTCAATATTAAGACCAGATGGAAAAACTCAGGTAACAATTGAATATGAAAATGATTTACCTAAAAGAGTTGATACAATAATCATCGCAAGTCAACATAAAGAAAATATTGATTATGAAGAATTAAAAAAATTAATTATAGATGAGGTAATAAAACCGATAATCCCAAAAGAGTTACTAGACGAAAATACCAAAATATTAATTAATACTAGCGGTAAATTTACAATTGGCGGTTCATTTGGCGATAGCGGTACAACCGGTCGTAAAATAGTTGCAGATACTTATGGTGGAATAGGTAAAGTAGGCGGTGGTTGCTTTAGTAGTAAAGATCCATCAAAAGTAGATCGAAGTGGAGCATATTATGCTAGATACGTTGCCAAAAATATAGTTGCTCATCATTTAGCAGATAAATGTGAAATAGAGCTTGCTTATGCTATTGGGAAAGAATATCCAATATCAGTATACATAAATACTTTTAACACTAATAAAGTACATATAGAAAAAATATATGATTATGTTAATAAAAACTTTAATTTCAGTGTTGATAATATCATTAAGGAATTAGATTTATTAAATCCCATCTATTACAATTTAGCAGCTTATGGTCATTTTGGACGAACTGATTTAAACTTAACATGGGAACAAATTAAATCATAATTTAATGAACAAAATATATTTGTCTCTTGCAATTTTTCAAATATATGTTATACTATCGAAGTAAACGAATTTCTATGATTTAATTTAAATCATGGCGGAAGGAGAATAAAAGATGAAGAAAAATTTACATCCATCATTTGTAGATTGTACAGTAACTTGTGCTTGTGGACATACTTTCCAAACAAAATCTAATAAACCAACACATTTTGTTGAAACATGTAGTGCATGCTCACCAGCATATAATCCAGAAATGAGCAAAACTGCTAAGAAAACTGGTACTGTAGAAAAATTCAATAAGAAATATAATTTAAATTAAGTGCTAAAATAGGCACTTTTTTTGTTAATTAGGTGTCAAATATGTTTCAAATTTTAAATATTTATAAATAGTTGTGGTAATATAAAAATAAGTAGGAGGAATAATGGAAAAAGAATATTATGAAAAATTATTGAATAATTCTATAAGTTTATATACTAAAGGAGCTTTAATGCAATATGGCTTAAGAGAAGATCAAGCCTTAGAAATTGTTTCTAACCTAACTGGAATTGCTCCTGAAAAATTGCAAGAACTAAGAGCAGAAAGAATTAATAACATAAGTGAAAGTATGAGTAAATCAAATGAAGTTCTTTCAACAATGATATCTAGATAGTAGAAAGGGATAATTAACATGAAAGTAGCAATTGCAACAGACCATAATGGCGTTAATATCAAAAAAGAAATAATTAAGTATTTAAATAATCAAAATATTGAAACCATTGACTTAAGTGAACATAATTCAGCCGTTGATGATTATCCACTATACGCTTTTGAAGTAGGAAAAGCAGTATCATCTAAAGAAGCAGATTATGGAATTTTACTTTGTGGAACTGGTATTGGAATGAGTATTGCCGCTAATAAAGTTAAAGGTATTCGCTGTGCTCATGTAACAAGTAATACAGAAGCAATGCTAGCCCGCGCTCATAACAACGCAAACATTATCGCTTTAGGAGCAAATAATCATAAAGTTAATGACTTAATTAAATGGATAGATTTATTCTTAACAACCGATTTTAAAAATGAAGAAAGACATATAAGAAGAAATAAACAGATAATGGAGTATGAACAAAAGTAATGATAAAAACAATTATATATATAGTTTGTATTTTACTATCCGTATTTGTTCTAAATGGAATTAATTTTAATAATTTTTTTAAAAAAAATCACATAATTGAAGCAAGATTTTTTGTTATCATCATAAGCTTAATTATGGGATATCTATTAGGAAGTTTTATAATAGAGTTTTTAGATGTAAGTGCAATCTTTTAAGGAGACTTATGAAAAAAATATTATTATTAATCTCATTCTTATTACCAATATTTATAAGTAGTTTTAATAAAACTACTTTTTTATTTTCTAATAATGATAAAAATATAATTATTTACTTAACTGATTTAGATTTATATTTAGATTTAAATGACTATGTTACTGGGGTTGTAGCATCCGAAATGCCTGCATTATTTAATGAAGAAGCTTTAAAAGCCCAAGCGGTAGCAGCCAGAAGTTTTGCAACATCAAAAATGGAAAATAATTACTTAGAGATAACATCAGGAATAAGTGATCAAGTATATAGTCCAATTTATAAATTGCAAGAAAAATGGCAATCTGACTTTGATAAATATTATCAAAAAATATCAGAATGTGTTAAATCAACCAATAATGAAGTAATAAAAAGGAATAATAAAATACTTAGAACTTATTATTTTTCAATGAGTAACGGATATACAGAAAACTCCCAAACTGTTTTTAATGATACCACTTTTACAAGTGTTAAATCACTTGAAAATGAAAATACACCAAATTACAAATTTCAAAAAACTTTTTTAGCAGAAGAACTTCAAAAAATCTTAAATATTTCAAACATAGATATTCAAAGTATTGAAAGAAGTAATACAAACCATGTTTCTACAATAACTATTAATAACAAAATATATACTGGAATTCAATTCCGTAAATTACTAAATCTTCGTTCTACGGATTTTACTATTCAAAAACAAGATGACAACTACATTATAACCACAATAGGTTATGGTCATGGTGTTGGAATGAGTCAGTATGGTGCAAATCAAATGGCAAAAGAAGGATCATCTTATAAAGAAATATTAAATCATTATTATAAAAATACTGAAATATCTGAAATTTAAAGTATAAAAAATAATAAATTACCCAAACTTTTAATAGGAGGAAAAATGAATAAAAAATATAAATTAAAAGGATGGGTAGTTTTTTCAGTATATGCTATTTCAATTATTACAATTATTTCAAGCTTATACTTAGTAGGTAAGACATTAGAAGGGATGATTTATTCAAATGAATCTATATCTTATGTCTATAGAGGAATCATTGATGATGCAGTCCCAGTTGTAAGTACTACCAAGAGTAAAAAGTTTATAATGCCTTATCAAGATGAAAATGTGAAAATTATTAAAAACTTCTATGATAAAGATTCTGATAATGTAACTCAAGAAAACTCATTAATACTTTACCAAAATACCTATATGCCAAATACCGGTATTCTTTACGGAAACGATAATGTTTTTGATGTATTAGCAGTTCTTGACGGAACAGTTGAATCAGTAACAACAGATGAAGTATTAGGAAATATTATAACAATTAGACATACCAATAACATGACAACAACATATGAAAGTTTAAATAATGTTGACGTAATTGTTGGTCAAGCAGTTAATCAAGGTGACATAATTGGTAAAAGTGGAACAAACAAAGTAGAATCATCTGCAAATTCAATGTTATTATTTGAAGTAAACTACAATGGTAATAATATCAATCCAACAAATATTTATGATAAAGAAATAAATGAACTTAATTAATGTTTACTTTTGAATTAACAGATAATTATATACTTATTTATAATCATAAAACAAAAGAAATAATAACAGAAGAAATCCCTTATAATATTATCTCAAATAATAAAATATATGATTATCTAAAATTAAACAAAATAATAATTGATATTATTAACAAATACAAATTATTAAATTCACTATTTAAAACAAAGATAAATATTTTAATTTTTGAAAATAAAACACCAACAGAAATATATCTTTTAAAAAATTTATTTAAAAATCTTTCAAATATAAACATTAATCTTATTCATGTTTCTAGTTTATTTGATAATAAACATTTATTTATAAGTGGAAATAAATTATATTATCAAGATAAAAAAGTTGAAAGATTAAATAATAATGAATATATTTTAGTTGGTTATAATGAAAATTATCCTAAATTAAAAGAAAAAATCTATCAAAAATATAATATTAAATTATTACAATATGAAGATTCTTATCGTAAAATATTCGACAAAGTCTTCTGTTTACTTTTAATAATGTTAATTGTATAATTATTATAATAAAGGAGTAAACAATAATGATTCAAATTGATAAAAAATTTGCTTATATATTTGTAATATTAACAGCAACAATGTTATTAATTACTGGTAGTTTTTTAATATTTAAATCAAGTGCATATCTTTCAAGAGATAAAATAGTTACAACAAGACCTAATAAAAATACTGAAATAAGTGTTGTAAATGAAAAAATTGAATTAACAGATGAATTAAAAAATGATTTAAAACAATTAATTCCTAAAAGCCCTTGTAATGAAGATTTATTATACTCACAATTTAATGGTGGATTTTATCTAGGTTTAAATAATGATGAATCACTTGAAGATTGTCCAAATATTAAAGTATATACCCAAGATTATAATTGGAAATCATCATCAGATGAAATATTGTTATATAGTTATGTTCTTTTATTTGACGGTGTAAACTATGGTAAAACATATCAAAATTTAGTAGTTCCAAGTTCTAACATTGAATCACTATCCGAAAATTCTTTTATAGGTTATGGTGGTAAATATAAATTCACTTTTGCAAAAGTAAATAATGATTATGTTTATACTTCAACAAGTTACATAAATTCTTAGATTTCTAAGAGTTTTTTCTTTTTCTTAAAAAAGTTATGATATAATTAATTAAAGATAGATTGGAGATAAAATATGAAAGTTGTTGATGGAAATACTGCCTGTTCTATGATGGCCTATAAATTAAGTGATATAAGTTTTATATATCCAATAACCCCATCTAGTCCTATGGCAAGTAACATAGATAATATGAATAATAAAGACATTAAAAATATTTTTAATGATAACGTAAATGTTTATGAAATGCAAAGTGAAGCTGGTGCTGCTGGTGCCCTTCATGGTGCTTTAAATGCTGGAAATTTAGGTACAACCTTTACTGCAAGTCAAGGATTACTTTTAATGATTCCTAATATGTATAAAATAGCTGGAGAATGTTTGCCAGCTGTAATTCATGTTGCAGCTCGTAGCTTAGCGACCCATGCTTTAAGTATTTTTGGTGATCATCAAGATATTTACGGAGTAAGACAAACTGGCTTTTGCTTTTTAGCAAGTACGAATGTTCAAGATGCTCATAATTTAGCCTTAATTTCCCATTTATCAGCCATTGAAAGTAGCTTACCATTTTTACACTTCTTTGATGGCTTTAGAACCAGTCATGAATATAATGTTATAAATGAAATAAGTGATGACGTAATCAAAAAACTAGTAAATTATGATAAAATTACTGAATTTAGAAATCGTGCTTTAAACTCAAATAAAAGTATCACTAAAGGAACAGCTCAAAATGAAGATATCTATTTTCAATCAGTACTAACAAGAAATAAAGATTACGCCAAAGTTCCTGATATCGTAAACGATTATATGCAAAAACTAAACAAAGAAATAGGAACAGACTATAAACCATTTAATTACTATGGTGGAACAAACGCTAAAGTAGTCCTTATCGCTATGGGATCAGTATGTGATACTATTAAATCAGTTGTAAAAAATAATCCCTTATTTGGTTTAATCGAAGTACATCTATATCGTCCATTTAGTAAAGAATATCTACTTAACGTCTTACCAAAAACAACTAAAAGAATTGGCGTATTAGATCGAACTAAAGAACACGGTGCTAGTGGTAACCCCTTATATTTAGATGTAGTATCATCTCTTAAAAATACCAATATCAAAATTTATGGTGGAATCTATGGACTATCAAGTAAGAATACCACTCCAAATGATATTTACGATGTATACATGAATTTATTAAATAATCCTAAAGATGATTTCTCAGTCGGTGTTATAGATGATGTAACAAATACAAGCCTAACTCACTATAAATATATTGAAGAAGATAATTTTAGAGAATTTAAAATCTTTGGTTATGGTTCAGATGGATCCGTAAGTGCATCAAAAGATATGTTAAAAATCTTAGGTAAATCTGCTTATGTTCAAGGATATTTCGAATATGACTCTAAAAAAAGTGGTGGCGTAACAGTTTCCCATTTAAGATTATCAAACAATCCAATAAATGCCCCATACTATACAAATCATCCTGAATTATTAGTAGTAACCAAAGACGAATACTTCCATAAATTTGATATGATAACCGGTTTAAAACCAGGTGGTAATTTAATAATAAATACCTCAAAAACCGAAGAAGAACTAAATAAATTCCTACCAACAAACATTAAAGAATATCTAAATGCAAATAATATCAAAACATACATAATAAACGCTAGTAAATTAGCCGAAGAAAATGGAATTAAAGGTAAAATAAGTTTAATAATCGAAACCTCAATTTTAAATTTATTAAATATTCCCAATTACCAAAATATCTTAATTGAAAACGTTAAAGAAAGATTTAGAGCTAAAGGAGAATCTATTGTTGAAAGTAATATCAAAGTTATAAAAGAAACTCCAAATAATCTATTTAATATCAAGATTACTAATGATGAAAGTATAAGTATTAATTCAAGTACCAATATTTTTGAAATAATTAATTCAAGACGCGGTAATGAATTGACTGTTAAAGATCTTCTTAATTATAAAGATGGTGCTTTTCCAGGTGGAACAACCAAATTTGAAAAACGTAAAATTAGTGAGGATATTCCTGTATGGAATAAAGAAAAATGTATTAAATGTGGAATGTGTGCCTTAGTTTGCCCTCATGCCGTAATAAGACCATTTGAATTACCTAATGGAGAATTTATTATTAGTATAAGTGGAGCTGACTGTACCGGTTGTGGCTTATGTATTAAAACATGTCCAAAAGATGCTTTGTCCTTCGGTAAATTCGATGAAGAAAAGCAAAAAGAAGCTAACGAACTATTTAATAATTATGAAAATCCTAAATACCCATTAACAACCATTAAAAATATTGAATTAAGAAAACCATTATTTGAGTTTTCTGGAGCATGCGCTGGTTGTGGCGAAACACCATATATTAAATTATTAACTCAAATTATTGGTGAAAAATTAGTTATTGCCAATGCAACAGGTTGTTCAAGTATCTATGGTGCATCATGCCCAAATACCCCTTATTCTGTATCATGGAGTAATAGTTTATTTGAAGATGCGGCTGAATATGGTTTTGGAATTCTAAATAGTTTTAACAACTTACAAAATCGTATAAAAAAAGAATTAGTTAGAATTAATAATGAAGATACAAAATATCTATTAGAACTACTAGAATCTAACGATTATGATAAAATAAAATCCGAATTACCAAAATTCAAAAAATACATTAAAGAAGATTTATTAAGTTTTGTAACACCTAAAAGTGTATGGACTATCGGTGGTGATGGTTGGGCTTATGATATCGGTTTTGGTGGATTAGATCATGTAGCATCATCAAATGAGAAAGTAAGAATTCTTGTACTAGATACTGAAGTATATTCAAATACTGGTGGTCAGTCAAGTAAATCAAGTCATTTAGGACAAGTTTGCGAATTTGCAAGTGGTGGTAAGAAAACATCTAAAAAAGATTTATTTAAAATTGCCATGTCATATCCAAATATATATGTTGGAAGCATTAGTTTAGGTGGTAACTTCATGCAAGCAATTAAAACAATTAAAGAAGCCGAAGAACACGATGGCCCATCAATTATAATTGCATATTGTCCATGTATTGAACAAGGTATTAAAGGAGGAATGAGTAATTCAATCAAAGAAGAAGCTCTAGCAGTCGATTCAGGTTATGTCTTATTAATGAGATATAAAGATAATAAACTATACCTAGACTCTAAAGAACCAAACTTTGATAAATATGATGAATTCCTATCTAATGAAGTTAGATACAACGCATTAAAAATAAAAGACATAAAAAAAGCAAACGAATTGCTTGCTATAAATAAAGAAATAGCGGTCCAAAGATACAACTATTATAAAGAAATTTCTAATAAATAAAAAAATAGAGGCTATCCCCCTGGGTTAGCCTCAAAGAATAAAAAGGGGTTGGCTAGTGTGATACTAGCACCAATTCGCCTTTAAGTGAATTGGTACTTGTTATACTAAAGGAAAAAGACTTAAAAGTCAACAATTTTTTGTTAAAATTTAAAATAT
>CAKOKM010000037.1 GCA_934091015.1 uncultured Bacilli bacterium
ACTTTAAATAATACAAAGTGCTTTTTATATTTCAAAAAATTTGGTATTATACCAATAGGTGACGAAGAAGTGGGACTGTTAAAATTTGCGTTAAGAGGAAATTATAAAAGATACTATAACGATTTAAAAGAATTATCAAAGAAAAATCATAAAAGTGCATTTTTGATGTTTGTAGATACAGCTATATCATGCGCTATATTTAAATCAGGCCTGCAAGACTATTTAAATTATAAATTTTATGATAAAAGTTTTAAAGAAAGAAGTACATATGCAACAATTGGTTATCAACATAAGTTTTATTTACTAGCTGCTAACTATGAATATGCACCATTCTTTTCTAACAAAGTTAATTTTAATCATAACTTTAAAAAATTTGCTAAAAGAGAATGTCGTTCATATCAAGATGGATTAGAAGAAATAACTAAATTTATTAAAGAACATAAAGTAATAATTAGAAAACCAATATCAGGTTTAGGCGGAGCAAATGTTGAAAAAATAGAAACAAAAAATATCAAAAACATTAAAGAATTTTATGAAAATCTAAATATAGACAATTGCTTAATTGAAGAATTAATTATTCAAAATAAAAAATGGGAAGTACTAAACCCAGGAAGCATTAATACTGTTAGAGTAGTTACTAAATGTGTTGATGGTAATTCAGACATCTTATTTGCTGCCGTAAGAATTGGTAGTGGCAACTCTGTAGTAGATAACTTCCATAGTGGCGGAGTAGGAGTTAATGTAAATATTGAAAAAGGCATTTTAGAAGGAAAAGCTATTGATAAGAAAAATCGTGAATCAGATTACACACCTACAACTAAAGTTAAAGTTGATGGATTTGTTATTCCATATTGGAAAGAAATAATTAAAATGACTAAAGAAGCTGCTAAAGTAAATGATGATGTTAACGTAGTTGGTTGGGATGTTGCAATTACTGAAAGCGGTCCATTAATAATTGAAGGAAATCGTGGCCCTGGAATGGATTTAATTCAAGTTCTATTAGATAGAGGAGTTAAACCAGATTTAGAAGCAGTTAAAAAAGAAATTTTATCATCAAAAAAATACCAAGAAAAAAGAAAGAAGAGATAATATGTTAAAAGCCGGAATTGTCGGATTACCTAACGTAGGAAAAAGTACATTATTTAACGCTATAACTAAAAAGAATATTTTAGCCGCTAATTATCCATTTGCTACAATAGATCCAAACGTTGGAGTAGTAACAGTACCCGATTATCGTTTAGAATTTTTAGAAAATATGTATATGCCTGAAAGAACTGTCCCAACAACTTATGAATTTACTGATATAGCAGGACTAGTTAAAGGCGCATCAAAAGGAGAAGGATTAGGTAATAAATTCTTATCTCATATTAGAGAAGTAGATGCCATCGTTGAAGTAGTAAGATGCTTTGAAAATTCAGATATAATTCATGTTGAAGGTGGAGTAGATCCTATTAGAGATATTGAAATAATTAATGTTGAATTAATAATGTCAGATTTAGAAATAATTCAAAATAGAATCGGTAAAATTGCTAAAAAATGTGAATCAAGTAAAGATAAAAAAGATTTATTCGAATTAGAAACTCTAAAAAAATGTGAAGAAGCTTTACTTCAAAATAAATCATTAAGAACAATAGATTTAAATGAAGATGAATTATTATTATTAAAATCATTTTGTTTAATAACATTAAAACCAATAATTTATATGGCTAATGTAAGTGAAGATGATGCCATCATTGGTCATAACGAATACACTGATAAAGTTAGAGAATATGCATCTAACGAAAACTCATCAGTAATAGTAGTAAGTGCCAAAATGGAATCAGAACTAGCTGAAATGAACGATGATGATAAGAAAGCATTCTTAGAAGAAATAGGCATTTCTAATAGTGGTTTAGATAAATTAATTTACGCAACCTATGATTTACTAGGACTACAAACATTCTTTACATCTGGAAAAGACGAATGCCGTGCATGGACATTTAAAAAAGGAATGAAAGCACCAGAATGTGCCGGAATTATTCACTCCGATTTCCAAAGAGGATTCATCAAAGCCGAAGTAATGTCATTTGAAGATTTAAAAGAATATGGTAGTGAATTAAAAGTTAAAGAAGCTGGTAAAATGCGTCTAGAAGGAAAAGACTACCTAATGCAAGATGGCGATATCGTTTACTTTAGATTTAATGTATAGTCTATTCCAAAAAAACTTCACTGTGGAGTTTTTTTGGAATAGACCAATTGATATATTTTAAATTTTTACATTAATTTTACATATTAAAATAAAAAAATCCAAATTAAATTAATCTCATAAATAATTATGATATAATCTAATTGGAGGTTAGATTATATGATTAAAAAATATGGTTGGCAATACTTCTTTGCTTGCATAGGAATATTATTTCTAGGAATTATATGGCCAGTTGGTTTCTTCACTTGTTATATGTTTAATGATGTTAAAGATCCTATAAAGCAAAAACTTATAAATAGATTAAATGCCATTTCAATATTATTTCTACTATTAGAAATTTCTTATTTAATAACAACAATAATATCAAATTTATTTGATAAAGGAATTATATAAACTTTTAGTTAAATCTAGAAGTTTTTTTCATTAATTGACTATAAAATGGTAATTATATTATAATAGTAATGTAAAAAAAGTAGGTGATAGTTTTGAAAAATAAATACATGATTTATGTAATATTACTTGTAATTCTATTATCGTTCGTATTAGGAGTAACCTATTCTTATTTAGTAGTAAAAATTAATGGAATAGAAGAAACAAGTACTATCAATGTTGAAGGTGGAAAACTATCAATAACCTATGCAAATAATTCGGGAAATATAATAATAAAAGATGCTACTCCTGGATCATCAACAACTAAACAATTTACCTTAACTGGAGTAAATGATACTAAATCAAATTCTAAAATAACAGACACTGATTTAAAATATAAAATAGGAATAGTTATAGATGTTAATACCTTTTCTAATGATGCATTAACTTATTCACTTACTGTTGATTCATCATCATCTACTAATGGAAAACTAGCAGATAATTCAAATGGAACAATAAAATCAACTGGAACTCAATATATTGGAAATGGATATTTTTCTATTGGAGCTAATAATGATAAACATATTTATAATTTAACCATCAGTTTTCCCGAAACTGATGAAGACCAATCCATAGATCAAGGAGCAACCTTCGCTTGTCATATAACAATAGTTCATGATATAAACTTAGTTGCATCAAATTACCTAAAAAGTTTAAATAAAGACACCAATGGTTTAGAAATAGATGATACAGAAGATAAAAACCTAAGGTATGTAGGAGCAAATCCTAATAACTATCTATCATTTAATAATGAAACATGGAGAATAATAGGAGTATTTAATAACATAACAACTATAGATGAAGAAGGAAATGAAAAAACCGAATCATTAGTTAAAATAATAAGAGATGAATCACTAGGTTCATATTCATGGGATATATCTAAAACTTCTGATAGTAACGATTGGAGTAAATCCGATATAATGCAAGAATTAAATGGAGACTATATAGATATTACTAGAACTACTGGCAGTACTTCTTGGTATGGTTATAATGATAGATCAGCATCAGCAATATCAGTTACATATGATTATAGTAAAAATATAAAAAGCAGTGTAATAGATAAAATAGCAACAGTAAGATGGAATTTAGGTGGACCATCTTATGGATCAGCTACCGGTGTACAAGACGGTGCATTATTCTTATATAATAAAGAAAAGGCAAAAGAAGTTTATGGTGATCATGCAAAAACATGGGACGGAAAAATTGCTTTAATGAATGCAAGTGATTATGGTTATGCATCAACAAATACAGCTTGTAGAAATTCATTAAAATCATATGACTGTAATAAAGAAAATTGGCTATTTAATAGTGCAAGTCAGTGGACATTATCTGCTAATAATAATACATCATATGAGGTAATATATATTACCATGGATGGATATCAATTTTTCTATTATTCATACGATAATAACAGTGTTCGTCCAACTCTATTTTTAAAATCAGATGTTGAAATATCAGAAGGAACAGGAACAAAAACAGATCCCTATAAACTTTTTACAAAACCATCTTTTTCTGATGATTCATGGGAAACTATAGCTAATAACATTAAGTCAGGAAAAGGAACATTATACAATGTTGGTGATGAAAAAGAAGTAGAAATAGCTGGAAATAATTATACAGTACGTCTAGCCAACAATTCAACACCAAAAGAATGTAATAATATTGATTTTTCTCAGTCAGCCTGTGGCTTTGTAGTTGAATTTGTAGATATAGTAGAACAAATGGCAATGAATACAACTGCAACGAATGTAGGAGGCTGGCCAGCAACAGCAATAAAAAAATATTTAGATGAAACATTTATATATAAACTACCAAGTGATTTACAAAAAGTAATAACAACTACTAAAACAATATCAGGGCATGGAAAAACAGCCAGTGAAAAAAACTTTGTATCTGAAAATGATAAATTATATCTACTAAGTCCCCATGAAATATGGAGCGATAAAATGACCAATGACACAGCCTATGATGTAACCAGACAATTAGATTATTATGCAAATAATAAAGTATCTACCAGTGCAAATGAATCATATACATCGAAACAATATAATGGATCAACTACATACTGGTGGCTACGTACAGCCAATGTAGGTTACTATTATTACTTCTATATAGTACGTTCAAACGGTTATGCAAGCAATCCATACGGACTAGCTCCTGCTTTTAGAATAGGATAGTAAAATATAATTTTTTTACAAATTTCAAAAAAAATAAATAAAATTACCCAAAAATATGATATTATATATTTGAATATAGATGATAAGGAGATAACTTATGAAGAATAAAGGAAATATTATATTAATAATTTTAGGTATAATTCTTTCCATAGCACTCGGTTTTGGAATAGCTTATTCCTACCTAGCAGTACGAGTAAATGGATTAGAATCTAAAAGTACAATTGCAATGGATACCGGAACATTAACAATAGATTATGCAAATAAATCAGGTGATATAGTTTTAAATAAAATAGCTCCAGGAGCTGAAGCAACTAAACAGTTTACTCTAACCGGAACTAATGATGCAAAAATAAATGATAAAACAATGTTAAAAAATATGTATTATCAAATAGGTATAGTTGTAGACAAAAACACCTTTACAGCTGGATCATTAACATATTTATTAACTAAAGATTCATCATCCTCAAATAATGGAAAAATGGCCGATAATGTATCAGGTTACATTCCTAATAGTGGAACAACTTATATAGCAGGAGGTTATTTTGACGAAAATGCCAAAAATGTAACCCATGTTTATAACTTAACACTAGCATTCCCAGAAACAAATACTGACCAATCAGCAAATCAAGGTGCAACATTTGCCTGTCACATTACAGTAAAAGGAACAGTAAATGGAACCCTTCTAAATCAAGATTCATGGGAAACAATTGCTAATAACGTAAAAAACAATAACACCTCCGATTATATTATAGGTAGTGAAAAAATAATATTAATGAATAATAATCTTTACACATTACGTCTAGCCAATAATTCAACACCTACTGAATGCAGTGGTACAGATTTTTCAGAAACTGCCTGTGGATTTGTAATCGAGTTTGCTGATATAGTAGAATCTAGACAAATGAATAGCACAAATACCAATGTAGGTGGCTGGCCAGCAACAGCAATGAGAACATACTTAAACGACGAGTTTTATAATAGTTTACCAGAAGATTTAAGAAATGTGATAGCAGATACCAAAGTAATATCAGGACATGGAAAAAGTGATACAAGTAATTTTCCATCAACTGATAAAATATATTTATTAAGTGGACATGAAATATATGAAGATGCATCACCAACAACGTCATCATTATCAGCAAGAGATACAGCCTATAATAATACAAGACAATTAGATTATTATAAGAATAAAGGAGTAACAACAAGAAGCTATTTAGAAACTAGAAAGAAACCACTAGGCTCTAGTTCTTATGATTGGTGGTTGCGCGCGGCTTCGTCCACCATTAACATTAATTTCCTATCTGTCAATGCCAACGGCGCCTGGACCAGCGCTACTGCTAACCGTTCATATGGCGTTTCTCCAGCTTTCCGTATCGGATTAAAAATGTAAACCATATGTAAAGCACAAAATAGAGAATAAAACAAGAATAGGAATATCGGTTCCTTAGGGCCACCTCCGCGAACGCTAGTAGAGTAAAAAAGGTGGCCCATAAGATAAAAAATAAAATCCCATCTGATTGACGTAAGGAAATCAGATGGGTACATAAAGTATTATGAAAGATAAATATAATAAAATAATAAAAAATGTTTATAAAGATAGTTTTAATATAAAATGTGAAATGTTATTTCTGGTATCTAAATTAAAAATAAATAAATCAAACATATATCAAATACCTGTAAGTAATTATTTAGTTAAAGAATATAATATATTTAAATATTTAATTAATTATAAGATAAAAAATTATGAAGATATAATATTTTGTAATATATTAATAAAACTATCAAGAAGTTATCTAAAAGTTTTATATTATAAATTTTTAGATATGTATGATTTACAATTTAATAGAATATATGATAACTATGAAAGTGTAAGTCGTAAAAGAAAATATAAAAAAATAAATTATATTAAAAAATATAATAAAGAATTAATAGATAAATATAATAATATTAATTCTATTTATAAAAGAATATTTAAAAATATTAATATATTAATAAGAATTAATGATTTAATGTTATTAAAATATAATAATAAAAAAATTAATACTATTGATATATTAAATATTTATAGTGAAGAAGTAATCAAAATTTTGTTTTAGAAAAGAGTAAGTTTTATGTCAATTCCCAAATTCAAAAGAAAACCAAATGGTTTAGAATATGTGGATAATGCTTATGTAATTCAAGTTGAAACATTAAGATTATCTTCTAAACTAAATAAGAAATGGTCAAATATTTATATAATACCAATTGAAAAATATGTATGTAAACAAGCAGAGCTTGTTTTAATGGCTAATAGTATTAATCCAGCAAGATATGAAGATATCTTATTAAGAAGAGTATTTTTAATTCTTTCTAAAAGTTGTTTAGATATATTAGATAAAAAATTAACTGATATGGTAGAGGTGTTATATACTAATCCTAAAAATTGTTTTGGGAGAAAAAATGGTAAATCATATACAATAACAGAAGCAAGAGAAATGCTTGATAAGAGATTAGAAATATTAGGTAGTCTTTATGATAAACAATATAAATTATTAAAAGGGGTTTTGGAAAGTGATAATAAAAAATTAAAGAAAATAAATGAAATAAATATAGATGATGATCAAATAATTGATTTATTGGTTTCTAAGTTTGTTAAAAAAATAATTTTTGAAAACTTTTGAAATAGGAAAACCGATGTAAATTACGAGTAGGCCTCAGTTTTTTAGTTATTAATGTTTTTTGTTTACGTGGTGGCTTCGCGCGGCTAATTCCAACAATAACAATAATTTCCTAAATGTCAATAACAACGGCAACTGGAACAACAATAATGCTAACAATTCAAATGGCGTTTCTCCAGATTTCCTCTTTAAGTGGAACAAGTGATGGGAAGAAGTTTTAATTAACTCTTTAGTGCTACTTTTGAAATAGGAAAGGATTGGTTTATCCTTGAAGTATTAGATACTTCTAAATTTATCTGATGGTTATAACATCCGGACGCTTCTTGCATGGTTTATGTTTAAATATTTAATAAATTACATGGATGTTTATATGACTACTTATTTTTCGAGCTAATGTAAATATTTACCTGATGTAGTACATCAGATTTTTTTTGAAAGGAATTAAATGAATAGTTTAGAAAGAAAAGAATTAAGATATCAAAGAAGAAAAATGAAGAGAGAAGATAAATTAATTATTAATAGTGATAATTATGCAGATATTAATAAATGTTTTACTTTTCAAAAAGTATATAATTATGCTAAAAAATGTACAAAGAATGTAGGTTATAAGAAGTCTACTATAAATTTTAAATTACATATGTTTTCAATTGTTGGTAGTACTTGTACTAATATTAAAAATAATAATTATGTGGTTAATAAAACATACAAATTTAAAATTAATGAAAGAGGTAAAATAAGAAATATAGATGCTCCTCAAATTAAAGACCGATTAGTACATAAAGTTATTTCAAACGAAATATTAATACCGCTATATAATAGTAAATTAATCTATGACAATGGTGCAAGTACAATTAAAAAATGATTTAGTTTTGCTATTAAAAGAGTCAAAACCATATTAAGAAAATGGTTTAATAAATATGGGTTGAATGGATATGTAGTAATAGTAGATTATAGTAAATTTTATGAAAGTTGTAGTCATGATGTAATTCATAAGATTCACAATAAATATATCAAAAACCAAAATACAATAAAAATTATAGAAGATTATTTATTTATAGGTAAAGGTTTAGGACTAGGTATTGAAATAGCCCAAAGAGAAGCATTAATGTATCCTAATGAACTAGATAAATTTGTTATTAATAAAGGAATTCCAGTAATTCGTTACATGGATGATAGTGTTTATTTATATCATTCTTATGAAGAAGCAACTTCAATATTAAAAGAATATAAAGATATTTCTGATAAATTACATATAAAAATTAATTTAAATAAAACTAAAATAATACCCATTACTAATTCATTTATATTTTGTAAATGGAATTATAAATTACTTAGTAATGGGAAAATAAAATTCATATCATGCAGAGAAACCATATATAGGCAAAGGAGAAAATTAAGAAAAATGCTTGATAAAAATATTAATAAAGAAGATATAAATATAACATTTACAAGTTTTTGTGCTTATTTAAGTCTTGGAAATAATTATAATAAGATTGAGCATTTAAAAAAGATAATATCATAATAAGATTATTACTATAGTAGATTCACTGGTAAAATTACCAGTTTTTAATTTTATTAAAAAAGTCCCGTATATGCGTAAAAATTTACTTGAATAAATATTAATAATTTGCTAATATGTATGTGTAAGCATGACTTACATAAAATAAAAAAGGAACACTTAATTTTGAGATGTTAAGTGATTACCTTAAATGGATTAATCACCAAAACCCCATGTTTATGGTGATTTTATTTTATTATATTCATTTTAATAATGATAAATAATAAAATAAAAATAATTATAAATAAATTAAATATTATAAAATATAATAATCTTTTATTCATATTAACCACCTTTTTCTATTACTAGAGTAGAGGTAATCACCTAAACAATTAAATGTTCCTTAGGTAATAGAATAACAAGTAAGTAAATAATAAGTCAATATAAAATAACGAAAATTCATAAAATAATAATCATATATCTTGAATAAAATTAAAAAACTTGGTACTATGAATATGTAAGGAAAACTTACATAAAATAAAAAAGGAACACTTAATTCGGAAATGTTAAGTGATTACCTAAATAATTTTAGTTTCACCAAAACCTCCTGTGTTTATGGTGTTTTTATTTTAACACAATCATTTTAATAATAATGTAGAATAAAATAAAAATAATTATAAATAAATTAAATATTATAAAGTATAATAATCTTTTATTCATAATCATCACCTCTTTCTATTTATAGAGTAGAGGTAATCACCTAAACAATTAAATGTTCCTTAGGTAATAGAATAACAAGTAAGTAAATAATAAGTCAATATAAAATAACGAAAATTCATAAAATAATAATCATATATCTTGAATAAAATTAAAAAACTTGGTACTATGAATATGTAAGGAAAACTTACATAAAATAAAAAAGGAACACTTAATCTGGAATGTTAAGTGATTACCTAAATGAATATTTAAGATCACCAAAACCCCATGTTTGGTGTTTTTATTTTAACACGATCATTTTAATAATGATGTATAATAAAATAAAAATAATTATAAATAAATTAAATATTATAAAATATAATAATTTTCTATTCACAATCATCACCTCTTTCTATTACTAGAGTAGAGGTAATCACCTAAACAATTAAATGTTCCTTAGGTAATAGAATACCAAGTAAGTAAATAATAAGTCAATAAAAAATATCCGAATATGCGTAACTTTTTTTAAAACAATTACTTTGGGAATTAAATTTTACTATAAAACATTAAAAAAACTGTAGAATTTATCTGAAATCTATGCTAATATACTGCTTGAGCGAAAGCTCCTTGCTTTATTTTAAATAAAGCCGAATAGACCAGAAGGAGGA
>CAKOKM010000038.1 GCA_934091015.1 uncultured Bacilli bacterium
TCTATTTAACATTAATACTTTTATTAAAAGAAAATATTCCTAAATATATTTCTTTAATTGGATTAATAAAAGGTTTAGCAGAAGGTTTATATTATTATCCTACCAATATATTCGACACTGAAAAAATTAGTAATGAAAATCGCAAAAAGTACTCAGGTTTACTTAATACTGTTAGCACACTAATCAGTATTATAGTTCCCATTATATTAGGCATTTTCTTAGATAAATATTCTTATATTAAAATAGGCAAAGTAATGTTAGTATTTATTATTTTAATGTTAATCAATAGTTTTTTTATTAAAGATGAACCATATAAGAAAAATAAATTTAGTTATAAAGAATTTAAAAAATATATTAAAGATAAACCTATCTTTAATAAAGTAGCTATCATAAGAATTTTAGAAGGTTTAACATATAGTTCCAGTGCTTTAAATGTAATTATGACATTATACACTATAATATATTTTGAAAACAATACTCATTATGGTATTTTTAACAGTGTTTTATCTTTCATTTCTTTAATAACTACAACTATTTATGCTTATAAAAATACTCATAAAGAAAAAAATATAATAATAATTACAAATGTATTAACTATATTATCTTTAATTTATTTATTAATTAATCCTTCAGTTTATTCTTTAACTTTATATTTAATAATTTATAATAGTGTTATAACCTACGTTATTTTAATAAGTAAAAATAAAGTTGTTAATTTAACTAATGAATATCATAAAATAAAAAATGAATTTAAAGCAGAATATCACTTATATATAGAATTTAATTTATTTAAAGGTAGATTAATAAGTTATTTAATATTCTTATTCATTGGATTATTAAATAATATCTTTTATTTCAAAATATTAATAATTATAGGAATAATTTCTTATTTTATTTTATTATATATCTTAAAAGAAATAAATGAATAAACAATTTAAAATCTTTCCACTATAAATTAGAGGAGAGATTTTTTATGGGAAAATACAAAGTTGAAATAACTGGAATTGATACAAATAAATTAAAAGTATTAAAAAATAATGAAACAATTGAATTATTTAAAAAATATCAAAAAGGGGATAAACTCGCTAAAGAAGAAATAGTAAATGGAAACTTAAAACTTGTCTTAAGCATCATCAAACATTACAATAGTGGTAAATACGATATGAATGATTTATTTCAAATTGGAACTGTTGGTTTAATTAAAGCTGTAGATAATTTTTCACTTGAATATGATGTTAAATTTTCAACTTATGCCGTACCTTTAATACTAGGAGAAGTAAAAAGATTTATAAGAGAATCATGTGTAGTAAGAATATCAAGAAGCATTAAAGATACAGCGTATCAAATTCTTAAATTTAAAGAAAGTTATATGATAAAAAATGGAATAGAACCATCAAATAAACAAATATGTCATGAATTAAATATTACCGAATATGACTTATCTTTAGCGTTAGAGTCATTAATTGAGCCAGTATCCATTTCCGAACCAATCTATAATGATGGAGGAGATACTATTTATTTAGAAGATCAATTATCTAATCAAAAAGATATGATAGATTCAAATGATACAATTTCTCTAACTGGTGCCTTAAATAAAATAAATAAAAGAGAAAGAAATGTTTTATATTCTAGATATATTTATGGTAAAACTCAATTAGAAATTGCTGCTGATTTAGGAGTATCACAAGCCCAAGTATCACGTATTGAAAAAAGTGCTATTAACAACATGAAAAAGTATTTAAGATAAGCATATAATTAAATGGTGATAATCATGTTAATGTCTGATATGCAAAACAAAGAAGTAATTAATCAAACAACCGGTGCCAATTTAGGTCGAATAATTGATTTAGATGTTAACGAAAATGGTTATATAAATTACTTAATTGTAGGCTCATTAAAAATGATAAAAAAATTATCTTCCCCAGAATATAAAGTTGAGTACTCATCAATTAAAAAAATTGGTAAAGATGTAATACTTGTAGAATTAAATTAATTTAAGTATAATATTGAATGTGATTTACATGAAAAAATACAAATATATATTTATTTCTTTATTAATAATAATATTAGATCAGTTATCTAAATATTTAATTAATAATAATTTTATTTTAAATAAAGAATATCCTTTAATTAATAATTTCTTTTATATTACTAATGCTCATAATACTGGTGCTGCATTTAGTATCTTATCAGGATATAATATTTTATTATTACTAATTACAATTTTAACGATTTATATATTAATGAAAAATGTAAATAAAAATATAAGTTTTTATATCTTATTAGGAGGAATAATAGGAAACTTTATTGATCGTATATTTTTAGGTTATGTTAGAGATTTCTTAGATTTTAGAATATTTAACTATAATTTTCCTATTTTTAATATAAGCGATATATGTATTTGTATAGGTATATTTTTAATGATAATAGAAGTAGTAAAGGAAGATAAAAATGCAAGTAGATGAAAATAATATTAATAAAAGAATAGATAAATATTTAAGTGAAAATACTAAATATTCTAGAAGTACTATTCAAAAAATGATTGATAACGGTAACATAACAGTAAATAGTAAACCTACTAAAGCTAGCTATAAATTAGAGTTAAACGACATTATTACAATTGATAATAATTTTAAAGAAGAAACCGATATTTTACCAGAAAATATAAAGTTAGATATTGTTTATGAAGATGATGATTTAATGATTATTAATAAGCCAAGTGGAATGGTTGTTCATCCCGGAAATGGTAATCATGAACATACATTAGTAAATGCTTTATTAGGTTATACAAATAATTTAAGTACTAATAATAATGATATAAGACCAGGTATAGTACATCGTATTGATAAAGATACTAGTGGGTTAATGGTAGTTGCTAAAAATAATAAATGTCATGAGTTATTAGCTGAAGCATTTAAAAATAAAACTATTAATAGATATTATACAGCATTAGTTATTGGAGAACTTGATACTGAATCAGGAATAATAGATGCCCCAATTGGACGTGATCCTAATGAAAGAAAGCGCTATACTGTTACTAAACAAAATAGTAAAACAGCTATAACCCATTTTAATGTCATTAAAAGATATAAAGGTTATACATTATTAAATTTAAAATTAGATACCGGAAGAACCCATCAAATAAGAGTTCACATGAAATATATTGGTTACCCCATTTATAATGATCCTGTCTATACTAATGCAAAATGTACTGCTTTTGGACAATTCCTTCATTCAAGAGAAATCGATTTTATTCATCCAATTACTAATAAACATCTTCATTTTACAGCCCCTTTACCAAAAGAATTTCAAGATTTTATTAATAATCTAACTAGTTTAGAATCATAACAATCATTAAACCAATCAAATTAAACATATTAAATAAAATAGATGGAATAATCAAATAAGAACTAGTTCTATCTATTTTTTTACTTTCTAAATGTACGAATATGCTACTAATCAAAACAATACATAAACAAATTACACTAAGTATTAAACTATTAAATCTAAAGAAAAACAAACCAAATACCTGAGTAAAAATATAATTTAAAATATAAACAAAATTGTAATTATTATTTAAATCAAAACCAATAAATAATCTATAAAAAGCATAATTATTTATTAAAGTTAGTAAAAAATACATAATAATAAAGTACTTATAATTAATGTTTATTACTCCTTGTAAAGTAGTTAAATAAGCATAATTAACAGGAAATAATATTAAAGTAACATTCCAAAATAATATTAAAATCAAAAAAAATATAATTTTTCTTAGCATCTTTTCTCCTTTACTTAAGAAATTAATTGTTATAAAATATTATATGAAATTAGGTGAATTAAATGAATTACATGGATCAAAAAGAAGAATTAATAATGAAATTAGTTCATTACTTTATAACCGAAGAAAATTATGAACCAATGATAGTTAATGGTGTAAAAAATGAAATATGGTTAGAAAATTTAGAAGCGCCATATAAAGTAATCCGTATTAATTCTAATTATATTCATAATAATGATCAATTAGAATTTGATAATTTTAAAATTAAAAATGTAACTAAGCAAATTAAACAAAAAACTTTAACATTAAATATGAAAACTCTTAATTTATTACTTGATGTTGGTGATAACGTTAATGTAAAACCATCTAAAAACATCGATAATTATAAAATAAATGATATTAAAGATTTAAGAGATGATAATAGTATTGCTGGTTTATTTCCTAAATTAAAAACAATATCTTTAAAGAAAGATAATTCCTTTGATACTTTTGTAAGAATAACAAACGATATTAATGAAAAGAATGAAGAAAAAGGAAAAAGATTTGAAAATATATTTGCTCCTAAAAAAATAGTAGTAACTAATATTTTAATAATGTTAAATGTTATTATATTTTTCTTAACTTATTTTAATGCGAAATTATTTAATAGTTTAATTTTAGATCCAACTGCTGTAAGAAATGGAGAAGTATATAGATTAATATCTTCAATATTTATGCATGGTTCTATCTATCATTTATTTGTTAATATGTATTCATTATTTTTCTTAGGAAAAGAAATAGAAACATTTTTAGGTAAAAAGAAATTTATTATTATTTACTTAATAAGTGGATTATCAGGATCATTATTATCATGTATTTTAACAAATAGTTATTCATTAGGTGCATCAGGTGCAATTTTTGGATTATTAGGAAGTTTATTATATTTTGGTATGCATTATAGATTATATTTAGGATCTGTTCTACTTAAAGAAATAGTTCCTATTATAGTACTTAATTTACTAATTGGTTTTATATTTCCTGGAATTGACAATTTCGCTCATATCGGTGGACTTATAGGTGGTATTTTCATAACTATGGCATTAGGTATAGATAATAAAACAACTAAGAATACTAAAATAAACGGATATATTACTTTAATAATTTATTTATTATTCTTAACATATTTATTAATAAAGTAAGTTGAAATTTACGGGTTTACAGAATATGTGTAAACCTTTTTATTTATTAAATTAAATAATATATATTTGTGCTAAAATTAAAGTAGGTGAGACAAAATGAAAATTGTAAATATTCAAAAAGCAAATGAATACTATGGAAATCTAAATGATGTAAATGCAATGAATACATTAAAAATGAAAATATATTCAGTAGCAAGTATTGGAGCAACTTTATTATTAACAGGTTTAAATCTAAATCATACCATGAATGTTGGAACAGGAGAATTTATTAATAATGGATTATCCATTGTCCTACCATTAGCATCAGCTTATACAGGAATATATTTAAATTCCGCATTGCATAAAGCTAAAGAATTAGAAAATACCAGAAAAAACAAAAATGAAGCAATAAATGCAATTGCAAGCGGATCACTAGAAGAACAAAGAAAATTTTTACAAGATAGATATCCAGGACTTTTTGATAGTATCACTAGACCTACTGAAAAGAAAAAAATAAAAATTGTAAATGTTGAAAAATTAAGAGATCATTATAATGAAAAAAGTAAAGAAAACAAGAGTATTGTAAATAAATTGTTACTTAGTAGTGTTGGAAGTATTGGAATATCACTCTTACTAATGAAATTTAATATGATGAATGTTGCTGCTATTGGTGGAGCAGGATTTAGCCAAATAGGAACAGCTTGTTTATTACCACTCTTATCAACCCTTGCCGGAGTAAAAATTAATTCATCAGTTCACGGTTTAGCTGAATCTGAAAATTTAACAAAAGAGCATAATCGAGTAAGTTATTTAATTAAATATGGTAGTGAAGAAGAAAAAAGAGCATTCTTGCAAAAGAGATATCCTGGATTATATGATAGTATATTTGAAAATTATGAGAATAGTAAAGGAATGAGTAGATAATATGGAAGATAAATATATATTAACATCAGATAATAATGAAAAATATTTAGTGATAAGTAGAACAGTTTATAATGGAATAACTTATTGTTGGATAGGAAAACTAGATGATAGTTCAGAATACTTTTTTGGAAAAATTGTAAATGAAGAAGTCGAAATTGTAGATGATCCAGAACTAATTAAAATATTAACTCCATTATTAGTAAATAACATATAATTTACTAAGGAGTTTTTTCTTTTAAGGAGGATTTATGTACACAATTTATGATTATTTAAAATATTATGGAGATATAACAATTGACCAAATAAAATGGAATGTTCAAGATAATTTAATATGTTCACTTTTATCTTATTTACCATTTGAATCATTTAACAAAAAATATAATCTAAAAGATTTTTATAATTATATTGAAAAAAATAAAGAAAAATCTCTTCAAAGTAAATCAAGTCAAAAATCATTTGATTTATTAAAAAAGCTTCTTAATGTCCCTAGATATAATGATTTAATGATTGTCAACTCGGAATATATATTAAATAATGAAACTCAGTTTGGAGCAACTACATATAATATTGCCAAAAACACTATTGTATCTTATCGTGGATCTGATGACTCTGTAATAAGTTGGATTGAAAATTTAAAAGTTGCTTATACCTATCCAACTATAACTCAAAATTATGCTATCAAATATTTAAATAAAGTAAAAGGAACAAATATTTATGTTAATGGTCATTCCAAAGGAGGAAATTTAGCCATAGTTAGTTCAATGGAATGTAAAAATAATATTTTCAATAAAATAAAGAAAATAGATAATTTTGATGGACCGGGTTTAAGAAAAGAAGAATATTTATCTAAAAAGTATAAAAGAATAATGTCAAAACTAAATAATTATTTACCAAGCGATTCATTTGTAGGCAGTTTATTATATAACAGTAATTATACATATATTAAATCAAATGGAATAGGAATAAAAGTTCATTATCCATATTCATGGCTTTTGTTTGGTGAAGAGTTCATAAAACAAAAGGCAAGTTCATTTTCCTCTAAAATACATGATATAACAACAAATGGAATTTCTAAAATAAATCAAAGTGACCTTCAAAAAACATTTGATACAATTATAAATTATGTTATAGATAATAAAAAAGCTAAGATTAATTTTAAAGAAATATATAATATTATTTTAAATACTAAAGATATTGATAAAACAACTAAAGATTACCTAATTAAAATTTTAACAATTTTAGGAAATGAATTAATAAAACCAAAAAAAGAAAAGTAATAGTTTAACTTAATAAGTATATTACTTTTCTTTTTTAATTAATCTTTCTATAAAGACCGATTGCTTTTCCTAGAATTGTACAATTTGGAAGAATAATAGGTGCCATTGTATCATTTTCTGGTTGAAGTCTAATATGATCTTCTTCTTTAAAATATCTTTTTAAAGTTACTTCATTTTCTTCGGTCATAGCAACAACTATTTCACCATTTCTAGCAACTCTTTGCTTTTGTACGATAACAATATCTCCATCCAAGATACCAGCATTAATCATACTTTCTCCTGAAACTTTTAAAGTAAAAATAGTTTCTTTTGCCGGTACTAATTCAACTGGTAATGAAAAATATTCATTTGGGTTTTCAATTGCTTCGATAGGTGTTCCAGCAGTTACCTTACCAAGAAGTGGAACTTTAACAACCTCTTCATTTTTTGGAACAAATTCATTTTCACATAAAACTTCAATTGTTCTAAATTTTCCTTTTCCTTTTCTAATAAATCCTTTTCCCTCTAATTGAGATAGATGAGAGTGTACAGTAGCGGGACTGGAAAGACTAAGTCCTTGACAAATTTCTCTTACTGTTGGTGCATAGCCATGATTTACAACATATTTCTTTATATATTGAAGCACAACTTTTTGCTTTTTTGTTAATTTTTTTTCGTCCATAATTCCTCCTTACACGTGTATATTAACATACCAATTGTAAAAAGTCAAACAATTGTTTAAAATATTGTTGACAAATACATTTGTTTGGTTTATATTAATATTGTTGGAAGGAGTGGTAGTAATGACTAACACATTAAAAGAATATAAAGGATTAATTATTTTTTATCTAATCGTATTAATAATTATTGTTGCAATTGGTTTTCGGAGTAAACAAATTGATAATTACTCTAAAAACCTTAATATTATTACCACAATGGCTTAAATTATGGTATAATCATTAACGAAGTTGGTGATATAAATGAATTATCCAAATATGGTAAATGCCAGAAAAAGAGGAAAAGAAGAAGTAAAATATATATATGAAAATCGTAATTATAATGAAGTATTTAAAGGAAAAAAATATTTTATTAAAACTTATGGTTGTCAAATGAATGTTCACGATAGTGAAGAAATTAAAAAGATATTAGAAAATTTAGGTTATACCGAAATAGAAGATTATGAACAAGCAGATTTAATTATTTTAAATACTTGTGCTATAAGAGAAAATGCTCATGATAAAGTATTTGGCTTTTTAGGAAGATGTAAACATTTAAAGAAAACTAATAAAGATTTGATTTTAGGACTTTGTGGATGTATGGCTCAAGAGGAAAATGTTGTAAAAGAAATAAGAGAAAAACATAAATATATTGATATAGTTTTTGGTACACACAATATGAATGAATTACCTGATATGCTAATGAACTTCTATGGTAAACAATCAATCAATGTTTATAGCAAAGAAGGAGACGTAATCGAGTTCGGTAATCTTTATAAAAGAGATTCTAAAATAACAGCATGGGTAAACATAATGTATGGTTGCGATAAATTTTGTACTTATTGTATAGTTCCTTATACTAGAGGAAAACAAAGAAGTCGTAAATCAGAAGATATTCTAAAAGAAGTTAAAGAACTAAAAGAACAAGGATATAAAGAAATAACTTTATTAGGTCAAAATGTTAATGCTTATGGTAAAGACTTAGATGGTGAAATTGAATTTAGTAAACTACTTGAAAAAGTTAGTGATATCGGAATTGAAAGAATTAGATTTGTAACATCTCATCCATGGGATTTTACTGATAAAATGATTGACGTTATAGCATCAAGAAAAAATATTATGCCATATATTCATTTACCATTACAAAGTGGATCAAATAAGATTTTAAAATTAATGGGCAGAAGATACACTAAAGAAGAATATTTAGAACTTTATAATAAAATACGTAATAAGGTTAAAAATGCATCAATCACAACAGATATTATAGTTGCCTTCCCAGGAGAAACTGAAGAAGACTTTAATGATACATTAGATGTAGTTAATACTTGTAAATATGATGGCGCATTTACATTTATCTATTCTCCAAGAGAAAATACTCCTGCTGCAAAAATGAAAAATGATTTAACAGAAGAAGAAAAAGAAGATAGATTACATCGTTTAAATGAATTAGTTAATAAATATTCTAAAGAAAGTAACGAAAGAATGCTTAACACAATTCAAAAAGTATTAGTTATTGGTGTATCAGAAAAAGATAGTAACAAAGTATGTGGATATACTGAAAACATGAAATTAGTTAATGTATCTGCTCCAGTGGATACCATCGGACAAATTATAAATGTTAAAATAACGGATGCTAAAAGTTTTAGTTTAGATGGAGAAGTTATCAAAAACTAAACTAAAGCTTTCCATGCTGGAATAGCTCAATTAGGTAGAGCAACTGAATCGTAATCAGTAGGTTGGAGGTTCGATTCCTCTTTCTAGCACCATT
>CAKOKM010000039.1 GCA_934091015.1 uncultured Bacilli bacterium
AAACTTGACAAAAGAAAAACCTTATATATAAAGGCTTTGCATGATATTTATAAATTAGTTAACTGTCAAACTCCGGATAACTAACAGTGTCTACTATGGTTATCTAAGCGATGGATTTTTAGGTATCTTTAATAATCTACTAGCCGGAGTTTCATTAGGTATATCAGCTACGATTATCTTTTCTTTTATCTTAATTATATTTTTTAACCCTAAAGATTAATAGCAAAAAATTATTTGCTATTTTATTTTTGCTGTGATATATTTTTTATGTAATATAAAAAGGTAGGTTATTAAAGTGGAGTATTTAAACGATATATTTTTTAGTGAAGCATCAATTTACTTAGGTATTATAGCTATTGTAATAAGTGTGATAAGTTTATTAACTATAATTGAACAATGGATTTTATTTAATAAATTAGGTGAAAAAGGTTGGAAAAGCATTATCCCTATATATAATGGATGGGTTTATCTAAAATTAGGAGATTTACCAGGATGGTTAATTCTTTTACCAATTGCCAATGCCATAGGTTTAATTGTTGCATCATTTAACATTCCTAAGAAATTAAATAAATCAGCTGCATTAGGAATATTATACTTGATTTCTCCTAATATTTATTATCTAGTATTAATTTTAGGTAAAACACCATCTAAATCAGAATCAGTAAAAGAAATTGAAAGCGGTAATAATAATCAAGAAACATTTGAAGTAACACAAGAAATTAACACTCAGACAGTAGAAAAAACTCCTGAATTTGAAGAACAACCAGCTCTAAATACAGAAGAAGTAATCAAACCAGAAACAACATTTTCAAATAATGCTTACATAAATATAGAAAAAGAAGAACCTGTTAAACAAGTTGATGAAGACATTATTAACGCATTTGATATTCCTTTACCTGAAAAAACTGAAGACAAAACTGAAAGTTTAGAAATGATAGATACTTTAACAAAATTAAAACAATCAGATATTCAAGAAGAATTATCAAATCAAAATAATGATAATAAAGATATTGAGGTATTTGACCAAACAGTAACTCCTATTGATAAAGATATATTAGAAGAGACTGTTGAACTACCAAAAATGGTTAATGAAGAAATAAATAGTGGATTAAATGTAACCAAACATTGTAATAATTGTGGCTTCGAAAATGAATATTCACAAAAAAATTGTTTAATGTGTGGAGCACCACTAGAATAATTGGATATTGAAATCCAATTTTTATTTGCTATAAACTATGAAATAAGGTATATTTATTAAAGAGGAAGTAATAAAAATGATAAAGTTATATACAGGACCAATGTTTAGTGGAAAATCAGATGAATTATTAAAAGAATATGATAAAAAATATCATAAAAGTAAAATTTTATTATTTAAACCAAAAATTGATACTAGAGATTATGGTCTAATTAAAACTAGAAATGATAAAGAAGTAGAAGCTATATTAATTAATGATTTAAGTGATATTTATAATTATTTATCAGATAAGATAACAACTATATTTATTGATGAAGCTAATTTCATGAAAGGCGATATTGCTGTACTAATCGATTTATCAATAAATAAAGATTTAGATATATTTATTGCTGGACTTAATTTAACAAGTGAACTAAAACCATTTGGAATTATGCCTGAAATAATGGCAATATCTGATGAAATAGTCTTATTACATGCATCTTGTAATGATTGTAATAGAGATGCTTCATATACTTATTATAATGGTTCAAAAGATAGTGATATTTTAGTAGGAAATGATAATTATATTGCCCTTTGTCCTAAATGTTTAAGAAAAAGATTAACATTAAATAAATAACCATTTTAGACAAATTTCTTTCTTATATTTTGTTATAACAATAATAGGGAGGAAAATATGCAAGTTAAAGTATTTGACGAATCGCACGAAAAAGATTTAGAAAACTCTGTCAATTCCTTTTTAAAAGAAGTTGATGACTTATTAGACATTAAGTACAGTGTTGCTATAACCGCAGTTGGTGAAGAACAAATATATTGTTTTACTGCTATGATTATTTACCGCAATACATCTGAGTAATTAGTAGAAAGGAAGAAGTATGAAAAAGAACAGTTTTATATCTGGAACAATTATTTCAACTATTTCCATTGTCTTAGTAAAAATAATGGGAATGCTTTATGTTATTCCATTTTATAGTATTGTTGGTTCCCAAGGTGGAGCTCTTTATAGTTATGCCTATCAACTATATTTATTATTTTTAGGCGTTTCATCAGCTGGAATTCCCAATGCGATTAGTAAAGTAATAAGTGAATATAATTCTACCGGAAAATTAGAAGCTAAAACAAGAGCATATTATGTTGGTAAAAAAATAATATCATATATTAGTATAGTTGCTTTTATTCTTTTATTCGTATTTGCTGAAGAATTAGCAACCCTTTATTTAGGTAAGATAACAGGAGGAAATACTCCAGAAGATGCGGCCTTTGTAATTAGATGTGTCTCGTTTGCGGTATTAATAATACCACACCTTAGTGTAACTAAAGGGTATTTACAAGGTCATCAAGTATTTGCTCCATCTTCAACAGCTAATTTAATAGAACAAGCTGTAAGAATATTTGTCATCCTTGCTGGATCATACTTATCTTATAAAGTTTTTAATAGTTCATTATATCTTGCTGTAGGAATAGCAGTATCTGGAGCGTTCTTTGGTGGATTATTTGCTTATCTTTATTTAAGAAAAAAAATAAAAAAATATCAAAAAGAATTAGACTTAGATAAAAATCTTGAAAAGGACAATATTTCTAATAAAGAAATAACTAAAAAAATTATTAGTTATGCCGTTCCATTTGTAATTATTAATATAATCGTAGATATTTATAGCATCACTGATTCAATTCTTATATTAAACACCTTAACCGGATTAGGCTATGTAGCCGAAGATGTCGAATTTATTGCCAGTTGTATATCTACATGGGGATCTAAAATATGTATGGTAGTTAACGCAATTGCCATGGGAATGACAACATCACTAATTCCGAGTATAGTAGAAGCATATTCTACAAAAAAAGTTGCTAATTTAAATAAAAGAATAAATGAAGCACTTCAAATGGTAGTTTATATTTCCTTACCATTAACAATTGGTATATCAATTCTATCAACTCCAATATGGACAATCTTCTACAACACGAATGCTTATGGAGGATCAATATTAAAGATAACCATTTTTGGAGCTATGTTAGGAAATGTCGCTATGATTATATCATGCACTCTTCAAGGAATGAATAAATATAAACAAGTTTATTTAATGAATTTAATTGGTAGTTTAACAAATGCAATATTAGATGTACCATTAATGATTTTATTTAATAAATTAAATCTTCCAGCTTATTATGGTGCTAGTGTATCATCTATTATAGGTTATACAACATCAACATTAATTGGTTTAAAATATATTAATAAAGATAAAAACATTAGTTATAAAGAAACTATTAAAGTAATATTTAAAAGTTTAATTCCAGCATTATCAATGCTAGTGGTATTACTAATAATTAATAAATTTATCCCATTAGATGTCTATAAAAAATTTGATGCAATTATCTTAATTATAATAAATGCTATAGTAGGCGGATTTATATATATTTACTTATCATTTAAATTAAATATTCCATATCAAATATTTGGTAAAGAATACTTAAATAAAATAATAAAAAAACTTACCTTTGGTAAGTTAAAAATAGATTAAACCATATACATATCATTATTAGAAGAGTTATAATCAGTACCATAATTTAAAGAAGAATCACCTTCAAGTTTATTAAGTCTTGCTTCAATTCTATTTAATCTTCTTTCTACTTTAGATAGTCTTGAATCAATATCGGTATACATGTTGTTATTCATCCCACTCATGTTGTTCATGCCTGTATCTTGATAAGCTGGTCCTGCATAAAATTGGTTACTTGCACTAACTGCCTGATTAGGAACAAAGTTATTCATACCCATCCCCATGTTATTAGCAACTGGTCCATAACCATATCCTGAAAAGAAAGAATTACGATCCTTTTTCATGTTTCACCTCTAAAATAATATATGTATAAAAAATAAAAAGTTTATTAAAGGAGTATATAAAATGAGAATTAGAAATATTAAAAATGCTAAAGAAATTATTACTAACAGTGAATTAGTAATAACAAATAATATTTTTAAAGATGACAAACCACTATATATAGAAATAGGTTGTGGTAAAGGTAATTTTATTATTGAAACTGCTAAACAAAACCCTAATATTAATTTTATAGGTATTGAAAGATATGAATCAATTTTATTAAGAGCAATTAAAAAGTTAGAAGATATTCCATCTAATCTAAGGTTTATGTGTATAGATGCGAAAGAAATAGATAAATACTTTAATCATAATGTTGATCAAATATATTTAAACTTTTCTGATCCATGGCCTAAAAAAAGACATTCTAAAAGAAGATTAACGAGCGACTCATTTTTAAATTTATATAATAAGATATCTAAAAATAATATTAATATTAAAATGAAAACTGATAATAAAGACTTGTTTGCCTATTCTATTATGACTTATAATAATTATGGATTTAAAATTAAAGATATATCTCTTGATTTACCAGAAGATTATAAAAATAATGTTGTAACTGAATATGAAAGAAAATTTAGGAATCAAGGAATTACTATAAATTATATAAATGTTATAAAAGAGGTAGAATATGAAGAATAATAAAGGGTTTACGTTAGTTGAGATATTAGCAGTCTTGGTACTTATTTCATTAATGATGGTAATTATAGTACCTAATGTTCAAAAAGTAGCACTAAATTCTAAAATTAAATTATGTAATTCCAAAATAACTATAGTTGAAGAAGCTATAAATTTATGGACTAAAGATAATTTTAAATGTTATGAAAAAACAGGAGGTTGTAATATACTTTCAAATTGTAATACAGTTGATAATGAAATAACATGCACAACAACTTTCCAAAAATTAGCCGAAAATAGTTTGATAAATTTTGATAAAACTGTTGAAAACATAAAATACGTTATAAATCCTATTAATAATGGTAACATGAATAATACAATAATTAACATTAAGTATAATAAAGTGACAAAACAAGCAACATCATCATTATCAGAAACGGATAAATTAAAAATTTGTAGTAAAGATGCAGACGAAATTACTCCTGCTGTTATTGAAAAAATTACTGATCCATCAGATGATAATAACAATTCTAAAGCAGCAGAATTGTTAGAAAAATTATACAATAACGATGCTTCTTCAAATGGATTAGAAAAAGATAATACATCTGATGAAAACATAAGGTATGTAGGAGCATCACCAAATAACTATCTAAAATTTAATAATGAAACATGGAGAATAGTAGGAGTATTTAATAATATAACTTCAATAGATAAGAATGATAAAGAAAAGAAGGAATCACTTGTCAAAATAGTAAGAAATGATTCTCTAGGAAATTATTCATGGGATAGTTCAGGATCAGACAAAAATAGTGGATGGGGTATTAATGAATGGAGTCAAGCAGATTTAATGACCGAATTAAATACTGATTATATAAATGAAAATCCACCAAGCCCTACAACCTTATGGTTTAATGGGAAAAATAATGCTAAAAATGGATCATACGATTATATTAAAAATATAAAAAGTAGCTCATTAGACAAAGTAGCAAAAGTAAGATGGAATACAAGTAGAGCAAAATATGGAGCCAGTGCATTAAATTCATATAATCAAGAGAGAAGTACAACATCAATAATTACACCAGGTGATAAAGTTCCAAGAAAAAACACATGGGATGGAAAAATAGCATTAATATATCCAAGTGACTATGGATATGCATCAACAGATGCAGCATGTAGAGATAATATGAGTTCAAAAACAAACGATGTATATAATTGTAAAAATGAAAACTGGTTATTTAACAGTGCATATCAATGGACTTTGTCCTCTAATTCTGGCGGTGCGGATATTGTGCTCGGTGTTGAGTCGGGCGGGTATTTCAGCCGCTACAGTGCGGGCAGCCCTAATGGTGTGCGTCCGGCCCTTTTCTTAAAATCTGATGTCGTGATAGCTGGAGGAACAGGAACTCAAAGTAATCCTTTTACAATTAAAACTAGTTCATCATTTTCTAAAGATTCATGGCAAACAATAGCAAATAATGTTAAGTCAGGAAAATCATATTTATACAATATAGGTGACGAAAAAGAAGTTTCAATAAATGGAAATAGTAACACAGTACGAGTTGCTAACAATTCAACCCCAGAAAAATGCAGTGGTACAGATTTTTCAGAAACCGCCTGTGGATTTGTCGTTGAATTTGCCGACATAGTAGGAGATAAGGCAATGAATAGTTCTTCAACCAATGTAGGAGGCTGGCCAGCAACAGCAATGAGAACATACTTAAACGACGAGTTTTATAATAGTTTACCAGAAGATTTAAGAAATGTAATAATAGATACGAAAGTAATATCAGGCCATGGGAGTACAAGTGGAGAAAAAAACTTTACATCAACAGATAAAATATATTTATTAAGTTTAAAGGAAGTATATGAGGATGCAACTGGTGATTCAGCAGATTATCAAACAAGGCAATTAGATTATTATAAAAATAAAGGATTGTTATATAGTAATCGTGACTTTTCAGCTGCTATAAAACAATATAATGGCTCAAATGAACTTTGGTGGTTACGCTCATCATATAAAGATTCTAATGAAACATTTGGTTATATTCTTGATAATGGTCCTTATAATTATCTTTCTCCAATTTATTTTTTTGGTATTTCTCCCGCTTTCCGTATCGGATAATTTAAATAAAAAAATTCAAGATATCATAATCTTGTTTTTTTTTCGACATTTTATTCACTTTAAATATTTTATAATCTAAAAGGTGATGATAAATGGTAATATATGTTGACTTAATAATTTTATTTAACTTTTTAATTGATTTACTATTATTAATAGGCGTATCAGTTCTATTAAAAAGAAAAACCAATATCATACGTATAATTATTGCCTCAATTTTCGGATCATTATCAACAATTTTATTATTTTATTTAAACAACAACTTACTCTTAATAACATACAAATTTATAACTAGCATCATTATGATAATAATCAGTTTTAAATATCAAAATTTTAATTATTTCAAAGATAATTTAGTTTATTTATATATCTTAAGCATTATCTTAGGAGGAACAATTTATCTACTTAATGATACAGTTACTTTATCAAATAAAGGTTACATATTTGAAAATAATGGCTTAAAAATAAATCTTTACTTACTTCTATTAATCAGTCCAATCATCTTAATTAAATATATAAATAAACAAAAACATTATCAAACTGAATATCAAAATTATTATAATATTGAAATTTATTACAACAATAAAGTTATTAAAGATACCGCTTTTTTAGATACAGGAAATAAATTAAAAGATCCATACTTTCATAAACCGATTATTTTAGTAAATTCATCATTAATAGAAGACCATATTAAAACATTTCTAGTCCCATACTATACAGTTAACAATAAAGATTTATTAGAAGTATTTTTCCCTGAAAAAATATTAGTTAATAATAAAAAAACTAAAAAAGCATTAATTGGTTTATCTGATGTAAACATAAATGGAATAAAAATTATATTAAATAAGGAGATACTATGAGAAAATTAATTGATTTAATATTTAAGATATTAAAAATAGATAATAGTTTATTATTTATCGGAAGTACTGATATTTTACCTCCACCTCTATCTAAAGAAGAAGAATTAGAAGAAATAATTAAAAGTAAACAAGGTGACATAGTTGCTAGAAATAAACTTATAGAACACAATCTTAGATTAGTAGTTTTTTTAGCTAAAAAATATGAGAGTACCGGTTATGATCTAGAAGATTTAGTATCTATTGGATCTATTGGCTTAATTAAAGGAATTGAAACTTATAAACCAGATAAAAATATTAGATTAGCAACTTATGCATCCCGTTGTATTGCCAATGAGATTTTAATGTATATTCGTAAAAATAAAAAAAGAAAAACCGAAGTTTCTTTAGAAGATGCTATTAACTATGATCCTGAAGGTAACGAATTACATTTAGAGGATATCTTAGGTACTGATAATAATGTTGTATTTGATGAATTTTCTTTAAAAGTAGATAAAGATTTATTAAAAAAAGAATTAATTAAGTTAAATGACCGTGAAAAAGAAATAATGACTCTTCGATATGGCTTAAATAACAATGAAGAATATACTCAAAAAGAAGTAGCTGCTATGTTAGGTATAAGTCAGTCCTATATATCTCGTATTGAAAAGAAGGTTATTAAAAAACTCCAAACACTTATGGAGGTTAAATAATGTTATGTGATATGCAATTTTTATGCAATTTTTTATGCAATTTTTATAATTTTAATATATTGAAAATCCGTATAATTTTTGCTACAATGAATATGTAAGGAAAACTTACATAAAATAAAAAGGAACACCTAATTTTGGTTAGTTATTAGGTGATTACCCTTTATCAAAGTTTATCACCAAAACCCCCAAAAAGTTTATGGTGATTTTTTTATATCAATTTAATTATAATAAATAACAATATAAAAATAATTACTATAAGAAAAAGGATTAAATAATCGATTTTTCTCATAAAACCACTCCTTTCTTTAAAATATTAAAGGTATGGAGTAATCACCCAAACATATTAGATGTTCCTGAAAAATAATATAACAAATAGGTTATAAGATAGTCAATATAAATATATGAATATTCGTTAAATTATTATAGCAACACTATTGAAGATAAAAAAGATTTTTGCTATAATGAATACGTAAGCAAAGCTTACATAAAATAAAAAAGGAACATCTAATTTTGGTCAGTTAGATGATTACCAATTTGTTGTTTTCACCAAAACCCCCAAAAAGTTTATGGTGATTTTTTTATATCAATTTAATAATAATAAATAATAATATAAAAATAATTACAATAAGAAAAAGGATTAAATAATCGATCTTTCTCATAAAACCACTCCCTTCTTTAAATATTAAAGATATGGAGTAATCACCCAAACATATTAGATGTCCCTAAAAATTAATATAATAAATAGAATATTCATTAGTCAACATAAAATAAATGAAATATCGTTAATTATTAAATCTAAAATGTTTCCTTGATTAAACTTAATTCATATATTATAATTTAATCATGAATAAAGATAGTAGTTTTTTTACAATTAACAAGCTTTTAAGGTCAATCGTATTTATTTTTATAGATACCTTTTTTTCAATGTATTTTTTTAAACTAGTAAATTATCAAATTTACCCTATGGCAAAATATTATTTATTTACCTATATATTCTTATTTATAGGATTTTTCATAATAAGAAAATTTATTAAAAAAGAAATTAAAGTTGGTTACTACAGATTAAGTGTCAGCCTTTTAGCAATCTATTTAACATTAATACTTTTATTAAAAGAAAATATTCCTAAATATATTTCTTTAATTGGATTAATAAAAGGTTTA
>CAKOKM010000040.1 GCA_934091015.1 uncultured Bacilli bacterium
TCAAAATCAGATTGGTTTAAACAAATAATTACAAATGAAGATAATGATGTTATTGCTGAATCAATTATTGATTTATCTACTAGAGCAAATGTAAAACCAGAAATACTTGCAAATTACTTTGATGATACAATGCCACTAAGAATTGCCAAAGAATTTCAAAGACAAACACTTAAAAAAAGCAAAAGTATTTAATTAACATAAACAATTCATATAAACATATAAACAACAAAGGAATAATACTTGACATATTTTCATAAAATATATTAGAATGTAATTGTAATTACATTTGACTAGTCATGACCCGTAGGGTTGTGGCTAGTCATTTTTTTATATATTTTAGTCAAATGTATTTAAATGTATGGTAAAATATTATTAAGACATGAAAGGAATAACATGAATATAGACATTGATTTAAATAATAAAATTTTAATAATACCAAATACTATCAAAACAAAAGTAGTTAAATATATTAATAATTTACCAAAATTAACTAACGTTAAAATATTAACAGATCAAGAATTTACTACTAATCTAACAATCGATTATAATGAAAAAGCTATAATTTATTTAATGAACAACAAAAACTTAAGCTATCAAAATGCTAAAGAAATATTAAAAAATATAAAATATGCAACCAATGATAATAATAATTCTTATAAATTACAAGAATTAACAAATATCAAAAATGAATTATTAGAAAAAAATTTATTAATAATAAATAACCGTTTTTTACCATTTATTAAAGATAAAGAAATAATATTTTATGGTTTTGATTATATTAATAAATTTATAAAAAAGCTTATTGCAGCCAGCAATTTTAAAGTAAATATTATAGAAAAAAAATATCAAAATATAAACTCAAAAGTTTACTTATTTGATAATGTTTCATCTGAAATAGAATATATAGCAGAAGATATCATATCCAAAAATTTAGATTTATCTAAAACTTTTATATATGGAATAAACAACGATAATAAATTAATAATAGACCGCATATTTAAAAGTTATGGTATACCTATTAACTTAAATTATGATAATACCCTATACAATACATTTATAGGAAAAGAATTATTAAATAATTTAAATAATATTGATGAATTTTTATCTAAAATAAAAGATGATAAAATTAAAAAAGCAATTATCAACATATTAAATAAATATTATTTTGTGGATAACTATCAAGATATTAACAATGTTATCAAGGAAGAATTAAAACAAACTAAAATTAACAATACTAAAATACGTAACGCCGTAAACGAAATTGATATCATAAATAATATAATTGAAAAAGATGATAATGTTTATATAATAAATTTTAATAGTGAATATATTCCTGTAATAAATAAAGATGTTGATTATATCTCTGATAATGAAAAACCTTCATTTTTAGAAACATCAACTGAATTAAATAACATTAATAAAGAAATATTAAATAAAGTAATTAGAAATATAAATGATTTAACAATTACAGCAAGTCAAAATAATTATAATGGACCACTAAATATCTCAACTATTGCAACTGATTATGATTATGAAATTATACCTATGGAAAACAAAATAAGTAAATATTCTAATAAAATTAATAAATATAATCTTACTAATATGCTAGATAACTATTTAAAATACAATAGTAAAAAAGATAATCAAGACATTCTTTTAAATACATATTCTGATTTAAGATACAAAGATTATGATAATACTTATACTAAAGTAGAATCAACTGATGAATTTAGTTTATCTTATTCAAAAATGAATAGTTTCTATGAATGCCCATTTAAATACTATTGTGATAATGTATTAAAACTAAATACTTATGAAGATACGTTTGATACTTATATCGGATCATTATGCCATTATATATTATCAAAAATTTATACAAATAACTTTGACTTTGAAGTAGCAAAACAAGAATTTTTAGAAACAAACACATATGAAGTAACAAATGAAAATTTACTATTTCAAAATAAAATTTTAGAAGAATTAAAAACTGCAATATCTTATATTTTAAGTATGCAAAATGTTACAAAATTCAATGAAATAGAATGTGAAAGAAAAATTGAAACAACCATAAATGATACTAAATTTGTTGGAATAATCGATAAAATTCAAAAATATCAAAACAAAATTATTTTAATAGATTATAAAACGGGAAATCCCAAAATAAATCTAAAAGAATGTCAATATGGATTCAATTTACAATTACCTACTTATATTTACTTAATAAAAACCATTTATCCAGATTCACAAATAGTAGGAGTTTATCTAGAACATATTCTAAAACCAAAATTCAATTTCAATATGGATAAAAATGATAATGAATCATTTGAAAATTCACTAAAATTAGAAGGATATTCAACATCTAATGAAGAAATATTAGAAGAAATAGATAGCACCTACGAAAATAGTATGTATATTAAAGGAATTAAAAAGAAAAATGATGGCTTTTATAAGTATTCTAAAATATTGTCTAATGACGAATTTGAAGAATTAGAAAAATTAGTAACTGAAAAAATCACTAACTGTATTAACGAAATAAAAAATAACAACTTTGATATAAAACCAGTTATACTAAACCAAACAAATAAAAGCTGTCCAAATTGTAAATATGCATCTATTTGCTATCATACTGAAAAAGATAATATCTACATAGATACAAAAGGAGATGACGAAAATGCCGAATTGGACTAAAGAACAATTATCAGCAATTACAACTTGGGGCAAAAATATTATAGTTTCCGCTGGTGCTGGATCTGGTAAAACCGAAGTTTTATCTGAAAGAGTTATCCATAATTTAATGAATAATCATATTCATATCGATGAAATGCTTATCTTAACATTTACTAAAAATGCGGCCTTTGAAATGAAAGAAAGAATAAAAAAGAAAATTAAAATGCATGATCAAATAAAAGACGAATTAAAACTAATAGATTCAGCCGATATTACTAACTTTGATGCTTATACTCTCGCATTAGTAAAAAAGTATCACTACATGCTTAATTTAGACGCCAATCTAACTATTATCGATTCTAGTATAATTAACAAATTAAAAAAAGATATATTAAATGAAATATTTGATCACAAATATCTAGAAAATAATGAAAAATTTAACAATTTAATAACCTCATTTTGCAACAAAAATGACAAACAAATTAAAAATATAATTCTTTCTTTAGATAGCAAATTAGAACTATTATCTTATAAAGAAAAATATCTAAATAACTATATTAATAACTATTATAGCAAAGAAAATTTAAATAAATTATTTAATGAGTATACAAATAACTTATTAGATAAAATAAGCACCATCAAAGATTTGTTAGATGATATTCAGTATGAAACTGACGCATCATTTTATGAAAAATACTATAATGGATTACTACCTCTACTTAATGCAAAAACTTACGAAGAAATTAAATCATCTTTAGATATTCCCAAAACGGTAAATCGTAATTCTACACCACTTGGTAAAGAATTAAAATCAAACATATCAAACATCATAAAAGAAATAAAAGAAGCAACTATATTTTCTAAAGAAGTACTAATAAATCAAGTATTAAACACTAAAGACAATGTCGAAATAATTATCAATATCATTATCGAACTAACAAACAAAATAAATAATTTCAAAAACGAAAATTCTTCGTATGAATTTAATGATATCAGCAAATTTGCAATTAATCTAATTAAAGAAAATGAAAATATTAAAAATGAATTAAAATTTCACTATAAAGAAATAATGATTGATGAATACCAAGATACTTCTGATATTGAAGAAGAATTTATTAATTTAATTGAGAATGACAATGTTTACATGGTTGGCGATATTAAACAATCAATCTATCGCTTTAGAAACGCTAACCCCAATATTTTTAAAGATAAATACGATTTATATAAAGATGGAACCAAAGGAATAAGAATTGATTTAAATAAAAATTTTAGGTCTCGTGAAGAAGTATTATCAAGTATTAATAATATCTTTAATTATATTATGGATAATAAAATAGGTAATGCTAATTATAAAGACGAACATAATCTTATTTTTGGAAATCAAACATTTAATATCGAAGGAAAGAATAACAACAACAATAATTTAGAAATTTACAATTATGAAAAAAATAATACTAATACCAGAGAAGAAATCGAAGCTTTTATTATTGGAAATGACATAAAAAATAAAATAAATAATAATTATGAAGTATTTGATAAACAAATAAGAAACTGTAAATATAGTGACTTTTGTATTCTTTTAGATCGTGGATCTGCATTTAACACTTATAAAAAAGTCTTTGATTATCTTGGAATACCACTTCACATTTATCAAGATGAAGATATCCTATTTTCTTCAGAAACTTTATTAATAAATAATATAATTGGTTTTCTAATTAAAATTAAAAACAATACATTTGACATTGAAACTAACTTTTATTATGCAAGTATTGCTCGCAGTTACCTATTTGAACAAAAAGATAATGAAATATATGAAACAATAAAAAATCGTACCATAAAATCAAGCATTATTTATGAAACACTTTTGCCTATAGCCAAAGATTTAGACTATCTATCTAATAAAGATGTTTTAATAAAAATTATTGAAAAGTTAAATATTTATGAAAAATTAACTCTAGTTGGAGATATTAATGAAAAAAGTATTATTCTAAATAATTTAATTACCAAATTTGAAGAATTAAATAATATTGGTATTGATATTTATGGTGCTAATGATTATCTTAACAATTTAATCGAGAATAAAGATAAAATAAAAATAAGTGCAAGTCACATTGCTATCGATTCAGTAACGTTAACAAATATTCACAAATCAAAAGGTTTAGAATATAAAATTTGTTACTTTGCTGGATATTACAAAAAATTTAGTACTGAAGATATCAAACCAAAAATAAGGTATGACAATAAATATGGAATAATATTTCCCGATTATGATGGAACATTTATTGAAACCTTTATCTCAAAATTAAGTAAAGACAATTTTAAAATCGAAGATATATCCGAAAAAATTAGATTGTTATATGTTGCCTTAACAAGATGTAAAGAAAAAATGATTATTGTTGATTCTCTTAAAGAAGATGAAGGAATAAGTTCAAGTGAAATGGTTATAAATAACTACAAAAGAAGTAAATATAATAGTTTTGAAGATATTTTAAATTCAATATATCCACATATAACTAAATACATTACTAATATTGAAACACCTATTATAGATAACTCCTACAAAATAAACAAAAATATAAGTATTTCATCAGAAACCTCGGATAAAATTAAAATTATAGAACAAAACTATAATATAGAAGAAATTGAAGAAAACCATTTTTCCAAAACTACAAATAAATTATTTACTAAAGAGGAAAAAAATAATATGGAATATGGAACAAGTATCCACTATCTTTTAGAAACAACAGATTTTATTAATCCAAATTATGATAATCTAACAAATAATGAAATTGATATAATTAAAAGTTTACTTAATAATGAAATCTTTAAAAATATCAAAGAAGCAAATATCTTTAAAGAATACGAATTTATTGAAGAAACAGATAATGAAACTAAAACTGGTATAATAGATTTAATGCTTGAATACCAAGATCATATTGATATAATTGATTATAAATTAAAACATATAGATGATACGGCATATATAAATCAGTTAAATGGTTATAAAAAATACATTCATAATTTAACTAATAAGCAAGTTAATACATATCTTTATTCCATATTAGATAAAAAAATATTTAAATTAAGTTAAAATCAAGTTCTCATTTTTAAAAGATGAGAATTTTTTTAATGAATTAAATCATTGACAATCATCTAATAATAATATATTCTAATTAACATGAACGAAAAACAATTAGAAGCTGTTAAGTCATTAGAAAATACTTTAGTAGTTGCCGGTGCAGGATCAGGAAAAACATTTACCATAGTAAACAAAATAAAATATCTACTTGATAATAACATATACAAAGAAAATGAACTTTTAGTCATCTCATTTACAAACGAGTCAGTTAATGACTTAAAAAGAAAAATAGATTACAATCTTGATATCATGACATTTCATAAATTAGCAATAACCTTAATAAATAATCATGACATGAAAATATCAAATGAATATTATCTAAAATTTATCATTAATGAATACTTTAAATCTTACGGTAAATATAACAAAAAGCATAATAAACTTATAAAAAGAATAATTCAAGAAATCGATATTGATAACTTTAAAAAACTTATCTTTACCTTTATTAATCTCTATAAATCTAATTACAATGATATTAATTATTTATTTAACTTATATCAAAAAAGTCATTTTATAAACAAATTATATTTTAAAATAATTTTAGAAATATATCATATTTATAATCAAGAACTTGAATCATGTAATTTGTACGACTTTAATGACATGATAAAAATCGCAACGAACAACATAAATAACAATTTAATTAAAACTAATTACAAATACATTATCATTGATGAATTCCAAGACACTTCTCTAAATAGATTTAAACTTATAGACGCAATCATTAAACAAAACAATGCCAAAATATTTGTAGTTGGAGATGACTATCAATCTATATATCGTTTTTCAGGTTGTAACCTAGATATCTTCTTAAATTTTAACAAACTTGTAAATGATCTAAATATTATTAGTCTTGATTATAATTATCGTAACCCCAAAGAAATCGTCGATGTTGCTAATTCATTTATTATGAAAAATAAAAGGCAAATAAAAAAAGAAACAATATGTTTAAAGAATATCAATAAACCAATTAAAATATGCTTTTATAAAAATGAAAAAACTGCTATTGAAAAAGTAGTAAAATTTATAAATACAAAATATCTAATTCTTGGTCGTAATAACAAAGATAAAGATATATTTAATGTTCAAAATAAACCATTTTTAACCATTCATAAATCAAAAGGGTTAGAAGAAGATAACATTATTTTAATAAATTTAACGAATAATAATAATTCTTTACCATCTAAAAATAAAAATCATAAAATAATTAACAAAATAACTAAAACAGATTATTATCCATATGAAGAAGAAAGAAGATTATTCTATGTTGCCTTAACTAGAACAAGAAATAATATCTATTTATTAGTCCCAAAATCAAACTATTCCATATTTATTAAGGAAATAATGAAAAACTATAAAGAATACATACAATACATTAAAATATAAAAAAATAATTCTATATTTCAAGAATTATTTTAAATCTTTAATCTTAATTTGATATATATTACCAAACTTATCAGAATCTTCAATATCATGGGTATAATTTATTTTCTTATAAACATATACAACATTATCTTCAACACTTAAAGTATAAACATCATCTAAAATCAACATTTTTTTATATTCTTCAAAAGTCATACCATTTCTTAAAGAATCATTATTATAAAACTCTTTGTATTTTTCACTTATTTTATTATTTATATCATTTTTTGTTAATCCTAAAATATTAACAACATCATCCAAAGATAAAACATTTCCATTATCAATATTTACATAATAACTTTTATAATTTATGTTACCATATTGTGAATCATCATAAATATTAGTTTCAATTAACAAATACAATATATTATTGTATACACTATATCGATAAGAGTATGAAGAATTCTCCATAGTTGCAATGTCATAATAATTATCTAAAATTTCATTATTAGCTTCATTAGCGCTTTTACTATTAATGTTTATTTGAGGTAGTTCACTAATAAATTCATTATCACTATAATTCGTACTTGAAGTATATACATAATCATATTGTTTAAATAATTTTAAATTTTCTTCTTTTTTATTAAAGAACAACAATATAATAATTATTAGCAAAATTAACAATAACAATATACCTAATTTAATATAATCTTTTTTCTCTAAAATCATTATAACCCGGCTCTCTTTTGTATATTTAATGGTTCAATATGCCAATCTTCTGTACAATTTCCTCTAATATTTTGACATAATGAAAAGGCAAGTCCAAAACTACGCGCATTATCATGTGCCCAATACTTTGCACTACTACTATTAAATGATAAATCTGATGCTATTCCCCATCCATGATTAGAAGTTCCCGGTACAGCAGCTAAATTACCATTATTACATGATTTAGTTTGATAACAATTCCAATAATAGTTTTGTAAACTAAGTGGTCTCCAAGCACCATATTGACTAGAACTAGGGCTTATAGAGTAACCTTGCTGCGCAGCTGCTTGCATTAATTTTTGCAGTCTCGCATAAAAATAAATATTATATCCATATGGTCCACTTCCAGAAGTACCCGGTGCTCCACTTTGACCACTTGCCGGTTTATAAAATATTCCATTTTCTACAACAACTTTCCCATCTTTTCCATTTTCTAATAAATTGTTATTCATTACTTCATTATAATTTGGACTACTACTATTTATATTATTATTTTTCTCAATTTCTTGAGCTTTTTTCTTATTTTCTTCATAAGCTTTTTTATACGCTTCTCTTTGAGCCTTTAATTCTTCATTTCTTTTCTTTTCTGCAACTTTTAAAGCTTCAAGCTTTATTTCACGTTGCTTTGCTAATAACTTAATATTATTCTCATTGGCATTAATCCAACACACAGATTCACCAATATTTGCTTCCCCAAGTGAATTAAGAACTACATTGATAAATGTTGGAATAAAAAATACAAAGAAAGCAGCTATAAATCTATTTAAAATTGTTTTAGTAGGTCTTTCACCAGCTTTAATAACAATTTTATATATATCTAAACTTGCCATACCAATTAGTATAAAAGGAACCAAAACTTTAACAATAATTAAAGAACCTTTCACAAAATATATGACTCTTAAAAAATCTAAATCAGAACACACATCCACTAATATCACTACCTTCATATAAATTATAACAAAAACTTGCTAATAAAAATCAATAGTTTTTGATAAATTTTTTTAATTTTTTCAAATTATATTTTTAAACATG
>CAKOKM010000041.1 GCA_934091015.1 uncultured Bacilli bacterium
TAAGTGGTATAATAAGTTCTATGAAAAAAGAAAGAAAAGAAAATTATATTATATTTATATGTTTACTTTTATTAATATCACTAAGTACGATGCTAATTAAAGATAAACAAAATGATAAAAATGATGAATTATTAGCTAATATTGAAACTAGCAGTGAGACAACCACTACAACAACTGAAACAACAACAACTAAAAAAATTGTGTGGGATAACCTTACTGAAGAAGAATTAACTATTAAATTAAATAAAAATTTATATAGTACATTATCAAATACAGGATCACATTTTGCAAAGTATACAAGCGAAACTGGTTTAGATCCTTATTTAGCAATATCAATTGTCAATTTAGAAACCGGTTGTAAGTGGGGTTGTTCTTACCTAGCAAAAACATGTAACAACATTGGTGGTATAAAAGGAAGCCCATCATGCAATGGAAGTTCATATAGAAGATATGACACATTAGAAGAGGGAATAAAGTCTTATTTAGATTTAATTTATTACAATTATTATTCTATTGGTTTAGATGATCCTTATAAAATGAATTCTAAATATGCTGAAAGTAGCACATGGGCTGAAAAAGTTAATAATTATTATCAAGCAGTTAAAGAAACAGTTATTGAATAGAAAATATTGTCAATTTAAAACAATATTAAAAATAATAATTGTTTTTTTTTTATAAACTTGCTAAACTTATATTAGGTGACAAGGTATGATGTACAAATGTAGCGTTTGTGGTTTTAATCACCAAGGGGAAATGCCTGATGGATATCATTGTCCATTATGCTTATCAGGTTATAATAAATTTATAAAATCTAAAACAGAAATTAAACAATTTAACCGAAAGATACTTGATAATAATAATCATGGTATCAATCGAATAGGTGAAAAATGCATTAATTGTGGTATGTGCACAAAAACATGCGATAAAATAACCAGTACACTAGTCGATAGAGTGAATAATTCAATCGAAAAAAAATTAAAAAAACTTTGCTTTGAATGTGGAAGTTGCATCTTAACCTGCCCTACGTCAGCCTTGACGCCTAAATATGATTATCAAACAGTTATGGATTATATAAAAAATCCTGATTATGTTGTAATAGCGTTAACTAGTCCAGCAACACGTGTTGGATTGGGTGATGCTTTTTTTAAGAAACCAGGTGAGTTTTTAGAAGGTAAAATGGTTTCAGCTTTAAAAACTCTTGGTTTTGATTATGTTTTTGATTTAACTTTTGGTGCTGATTTGACTTCGATTGAAGAAGCACATGAATTAAAAAAGAGAATTGAAACTAATAAATTGCCGATGTTTACTAGTTGTTGTCCATCTTGGGTTAGATATTGCGAAATAATTCATCCTGAGTTAATAGAGAATCTTTCTACTTGTAAAAGTCCTATTGGAATGGCAAGTACAGTTATAAAAGAGATATATGTTCCAAATGAATTAAAACATAATAAAAAAACTATAATTGTTGCTGTAACTCCATGTACAAGTAAAAAACGAGAAATCTTAAACACAGATACTGATTTTGTAATAACTACCAGTGAACTTGCTTTAATGATAAGAGAAAATGGAATCATATTTGATAGATTAATAGATCAAAAATTTGATAAGGTAAAAGGATCATTTTCTGGAACAACTTATGGTACTAACGGAGGAGTTACTAAATCAGTTTTAAGATGTTTGTATTATGAATTAACTGGTAAAGATCTTAAAGAAGAATATTATAAAATAGAAGAAAAAGAATATTATAAATTGATTAAAATTAGAATTAATGATCGAATAATAAGATGTATTATATTAAGTACAATGTCTAATTTAGAAAAATTACTTAATGATAATATTAAATACGATTTAGTTGAAGTCATGTTCTGTGATGGTGGATGTATTTCTGGAGGTGGGCAAATAGTTATGCCTGTTAAAGACCGAGAATTAATAAAAAAAGCCCGTACAGAAAGCTTAAATGTGCGTCATAAAGAAACTGAAAAATATCCATATAAAAATGATTTAATTGAAGATATATATAATAGTTATTTAAATGATCCTGGAAGTAATGAAGCTCATAAATATTTACATATAAAACATGAAGATTTATCTTCCATATTAAAAGAAGAAATTTAACGTTTCTTCTTTATTTTAAGTTCAAATATATTTTTTATTTTATTTTTTATATTTTTAGTTTTATTGTAAAATTCAAAAATATCTTTATTATCAGGACTAATTATGTCATTAGCAATTAGTTGTAAATGTTTTAGATAATTATAATCAATATTATTATGTGTTTGCAATTTCTTTAATAATTCATTAAATTGTTTTTCTTTTAATCCAAAGTAAGCATAATATTGAAATATTGGGACTTGGGAATCTTTTAAAGTAAAATCATTAACACATTTTAATTGATTATAATTTTTAAATACAAATACTAAATTATTAAAAATATCAAATCCATAGTATTTGTTATTTAAATTAACTAAAGTAATTAAATGGTTGGGTTTCATTGAAATACTTTCTAAGGAAATAAATAATGTGTTAGATTTTAAACCTAATCTATTAAAAATGTCATTAGCAAAACTATTTACATTACGACATACTCCTTGACCCATAATTACATTTATTCCTAAAAAATTAATTAGGTCATATGAATTAGACGCATTAAAATTTTCATTATATTCGCTTGTTATGCCTAATGCGATTAAATTAGATAATAAAAAGGGATGTAAAAATGGATTATTATATTTATTTAATTTATTTAGTAAAATAGCTACCTCATTAATAAAGTTTTCATATAAATTTATTAATTCTGTATTATCGTTTATTTCTTTTTCAATATTAGTATTATAATATTTGTAATAATTTTGCATTTGTTTTATTAAATCATTATTTTTATCTATACCATAGAAATATTTATCATTTAAATATGTATTAACAAAATCTTCATTCATAATAACCTCTCTTTATTGATAATAACACATAAAATATAAAATATCTAACTGTCAACTAAATTTAGTTGACAGTTGAATATAAAAATGGTAATATATATTTAATTAAGAAAAGGAGGCATAATAATGGCTGTTAAATTAAGATTAAAAAGAATGGGAGCAAAACAAAGACCATTTTATCGTATTGTTGCTGCTGATTCAAGAAGTCCAAGAGATGGTAAATTTATTGAAGTAGTAGGAACATATCAACCAATTTACAAAGAAAATACATTTAATGTTGATGAAGAAAAAGCACTTAAATGGTTAAACAATGGTGCAGAACCAACTGATACTGTTAAAAATATTTTAGTTAAATCTGGCGTATGGGCTAAATACAAAAGTGAGAAATAATTATGCACGAAGATTTAATTAAATTTACAAGTGATTTAGTGAAAAACTTAGTTAAAGAACCAGATATGGTTAGTGTTCAAGAATTTTTAGGTGATGACGAATCTATCATGTTAGAAATAATTGTTCACGAAAGTGATATGGGAGCAATAATTGGTAAAGGTGGCAAGATGGCATCCTCAATTAGAACTCTTATTAGTGCTTATGGCTATATTCATTCATTAAATAGAATAAAAATAAATATCGATTCATTTTAATCGATATTTATTTTTTTTTACTATAATTATAGTTAAACATGTAAAAATACTAATTCCGGAAATTATAATTCCTTCTTTTAAACCAGGGGTAAAGTATTTAAATTCTATTAAATGTTCTCCTTCTTCTAATTTAAGTCCAATTAAAGAATCATTTATTTTAATATAATCAGTTAATTTTCCATCAACATAAACTTTCCATCCATTATCACTAGAAATAGAAGTGTATAATAAATTATTATTATTATCTTTTACATTTATTTTAGCAGTAAAATGATGATCATCATAATAATCATTAATTATCATTTTATTTTTATTAATTTTATTAACAAATTCTTTGTATACATTGTAATTTATTGAGTATAAATGAACTTTGAAATCAAAACATTTTTTGTTTAAAATAACTTTATAATCAATTTTATCTCCTTTATGAACTAAAATAAAACCTCTATTTTTTACATTAATAAACTCATTATTTAAATAAAATTCATATTCTGTTTTTTCATGGTTACCATTATTAACAAATATAAATTCATCTTTTTTGGCTGTATAATTGTATGCGATATAGATATCATCCCCATTATATATGCAGAAATTATTTGCTTTGTTGCAAGAAAGGGTTTTTTCTATTGGTTCTATTTCATCTAATATATTTTTATCATTATTATTTATTGCTTTAATTAGATTGTTAATATTATTCATAAAATTATTATTGTAAACATCTGCTTTTAATATATTTTCGTTAGTTAAAAATCCTAAACTTGTAGCATCTTGATTTAAATATAATTTGTTATCAATTTTTTCATAATAATCTGAATTATCACTTATAATATATTTTATACCTAATAAACTATTAACAATTGGATTATTATAAAAATATTTAGAACTACATCCATCAGTGACATTAATGCCTAAAACATTTTGAGCATAATCGAAAATTTTATTATTTCTAACAGAAGAAAAATAACTTATCTCATTATATTCATATAATAAACCATTATTTAATATTGTGCGATCATAAAATCCGATTCTATAAAAATCATTATCATTAATTTTATTTAGAATTTCATTTGAAGTTTTGTATTTAGTTATAAATTCTGAATATGTATTATTATTTCCATTATTTTTAAAAGTTAAAAATGCATTAAAAGTTAGTTCGATTATAACTACATAAACTATAAAGTTTTTAAAATTTTTACTATTTAGTAGGAATATATAATATATAATAAAAATAATTGTTATACCTAAATATATTAATTTTGCGAGTAAATTATCTCTGTTGGAAATATTTAAATTACCACTTGTGATAAAACCAATTATAATTAGAGTAATAAATAATAAATAAAATAATATATTAAATTTAATACTTTTTTCGTCATATTTTATAAAGTTTTTAAAACCTAGATATATTAGAAAAAATGAGAAAACAAATGAATATCTAACTGGATAAAAAATAGGCATTGACATCATGTGCCAAAAATAATCAATTAAATTAAAACTTACTGATAGTAAGAAAAATAAACATACAATTAATGATGCTAATCTTTCTTTTAGTTTAATTTTTGAATTAAAGAAATATAACATTGCATTTATATAAATGAAAATACTTACATAAACGTTTGGACTTCCATATTCTAAATCACCATTAGAATAAGATGCAAAAGTAAGTTTATAAAATATGCTTATTCCGTCTAAATCAAATTTAAAATAATCTTTAGCAAATTCACTGATTAATTCCACTTTTCCATTTAGTAGTTCGAGAATTACTGGAATTAGACCAAAAGCACATATTAATCCAGTTAGTAGGGAAGATAATACATATTTAATTAATTTATTTTTGTCAAATCCATTAATAATACTTTTATATATGAAATAAATAACACTAAAAATGCAAATCATATATCCAATATAGAAATTAAAGATAATAGATAATGATAAACAAATTATGTATAAGAAATATTTGTTTTCATGAAATATTTTTTCAATTCCCATTATTACTAAAGGAAATATAATAATACTATCAAACCACATATAATTAAAATAATATAACAAATTATATGTTGATAAAGCATAACATATACTAAATAAATAGTTTATTTTTCTTTTTTTAATATAATTTAGAAAGGTTAACATTGTTATGCTACAAAGTACAATTTTAAATAATACAATAAAATTATAAAATATCATTACATTAGAAAATAACAAACCTAAAATATTTGTAATATTGAAAGTATAATAAACCATAGATGCGAAAGTATTAAAACCTAGTAATCCTTTAAAAGAATAAAATAAACTTTCTTTTCCCTTAATAATGTTTAAAAAATTATTAAGTAATCCGGGATATTGATTATATCCATCTCCTATGGCTACAATTTTATCTCCAAATGGATATACATTGTTAAATATATAAATTATCATCATGCTAATTGTTGGAATAATTATAGCTAATAATAAACTTTTATTTTTTTTAATAAATTCTTTCATCTTACCACCATAATAATATTATCATATTATTATATATTGACAAATATCTTACACTAAAATTTGTTTTTTTTTAAGTAGTTTGTTATACTCTATTTGTTAAGGATGTGAATATGATGGCTCATAAATATGATGAACATTCAATTAAAATATTAGAAGGATTAGAAGCAGTCAGAAAAAGACCAGGTATGTATATAGGATCAACTGATAAAAGAGGTCTTCATCATTTAGTATGGGAAATAGTAGATAACTCAATAGATGAAATAATAAATGGTTATGGTAATAAAATAAGTATTAAGATCAATAAAGATAATTCTATAACTATCGCTGATAATGGTAGAGGTGTACCAACCGGTATGCATTCTAGTGGAAAATCAACTCCTGAAGTTATTTATACTATTTTACATGCAGGTGGTAAATTTGAAACTGATGGATATAAAGTATCTGGTGGTTTACATGGTGTAGGTGCATCTGTTGTTAATGCTTTATCTGACTATATGGAAGTAACTATTTTAAGAGATGGTGAAATAAATCAAATTAAATTTAAAAATGGTGGGGAAGTAGCAAGTCCTTTAAAGAAAATTGGTACTACTAAAGCAACTGGAACAATCGTAACGTTTAAACCAATGGAAAGTATCTTTAAAAATTTGACATTTAGTTATACAACTATTTGTGAAAGAATGCAAGAAAGTGCCTTCTTACTTAAAGAATTAACTATTGATATAGAAGATATTCCTGATGATAAAAGGGTAACATACCATTATGATAATGGATTAATCTCATTTGTTGACTATATTAATGAAGATAAAGAAGTATTACATAAAGTTATTCCTATTCATGGCGTTAAAAACACTATTGAAGTAGACATCGCTATGCAATATACTGATTCTTATAATGAAAATATTATCTCATTTGTTAACAATGTTAAAACAAGTGATGGTGGAACTCACGAAGTTGGTTTTAAAACAGGTATAACTAAAGCCTTTAATGATTATGCTAAATCAAATGGTATATTAAAAGCAAAATCAGCTAACTTTGAAGGAAGCGATGTTAGAGAAGGATTAACCGCTGTTATTAATTTAAAAATACCAGAAAACTTACTTCAATTCGAAGGACAAACTAAAGGAAAGCTAGGAACACCAGAAGCAAGACCAGTAGTCGAATCAATTGTTTATGAAAGTATTAAATATTATTTAGAAGAAAACAAAGAAAATGCTTTAAAAATAATTGAAAAAATGAGTAAAAGTAAAGTTGCTAGAGAAGCAGCTCGCAAAGCGAGAGAAGAAGCAAGAAATGGTAAAACTAAAAAAAGTGAAGCTCAAAGATTATCAGGAAAACTTACTCCTGCTCAAACAAGAAATCCTAAGAAAAATGAATTATTTATCGTCGAGGGAAATTCAGCCGGAGGTACTGCTAAAAAAAGTAGGGATCGTAAATTCCAAGCGATATTACCTTTAAGAGGAAAAATTCTTAATACCGAAAAAACAAGTGGTCCTGAAATATTTAAAAATGAAGAAATAAGTACTATGATAAACTGTATTGGAGCTGGATTTGGTCAAGATTTTGACGTTAAAGATATTAATTATGATAAAGTAATTATAATGACCGATGCCGATGATGATGGCGCTCATATTCAATGTCTACTTTTAACTTTCTTCTATCGATTTATGAAACCTCTTATTGAAGAAGGACATTTATATATTGCAATGCCACCTCTTTATAAAGTAGATTATGGTAAAAATCATGTCTATTGTTGGACAAATGAAGAATTAAAAGAAGCAACTAAAGGAAAACAAAATTATAAAGTTCAAAGATATAAAGGTTTAGGTGAAATGAATCCCGAACCACTTTGGACAACTACAATGGATCCTGAAAATAGAAACTTAATTAAGGTTAATATAACTGATGCTTTACTTGCTGAAAAAAGAGTTTCTGTTTTAATGGGAGATGTTGTTGAACCGAGAAAAGATTGGATTAATGAAAATGTTGAATTCTCTCTTGAAGATGATTATATAATTGAAACAAAGAGGTAATTCTTATTAAAACAACCTAAACCGTCAAGCAAACATTTTTCAAAAAATTTATAAAAAGACAAATGTTCGCTTGACGGGGGAACCGAGATATAATTTCACTATAGGATAAGGAGTGAAATTATTTTTTATGGAAAGAAAACAAAAAGAACAAATAATAATTGTAGTAACAATTATAGCACTG
>CAKOKM010000042.1 GCA_934091015.1 uncultured Bacilli bacterium
ATTATGAAAAAGATTTAGCTTTAACTCATGAAAATAAAACTTATACAAAAAATGATAAAACATATGGTAAATCTTCAACATTTACTGTTAATGCCAATCAAAATGTTAGTTGGAATATTGATGCAGCAGAAAAACCATCATATCGTTATACATATAATGCTTACAAAAATAAAACAGCAACATCTGTAACTGGTGAATATACTATTGATAGTATTGTAGAATCAACTGGCGCTATTAGTAAAATTTCAACTGATGTAAAAGTAACAGCTACTACTAAGACTGGACAAAAATTATCTTTAATTATAAATCAATATGTAGCGTAATTAAAGATAGAAGATTATAATGTTGCTAAGTAAAAAACTCTAGATTTTCTAGATGTTTTTTTATGCTAACAATTAAGTAAATACAAGAACAATACCAATTGAAAATAACAAAATATTGAAAATAAAAATTGGAACTTATCACTTTATGATGAAAATAATGAATTAATTAATACAATAAATATTAAATATGAAGGAACATTAAAATATAATTTATATTTAACAGTTGGAAATCAAAGTTTATTGAATAATACAGAAGAAAACGAAATAAATTTATAAAAAATAAATAGCAAAGTATTATTTTTAATAAATTGGCTATTTTTATTTAATAATATATGTTAAAATTAAAATAACTAAACAACATAATATAATTAACATATACTAGAGAAGAGGAATATATGAATAAGAAAATTTTGATTGTTATTGTAGTAATTATTATATTTATTTGCAGTTTGTTTTTAGTTGCAAATAAATTAAAAAAAGAAAATAATAACGACAATAAAGGTAATGATAATCAAGCAAAATCATATGAAGTTATAGATGAAAAGGCTAATGAAGACTACAAGAAATTATTAAACCTTCAATACTGGGAAGATGTTAATATATATATTCCAGATATTGAATATAAAGAAATTGATTATAACTATAAAATAGATTTAAATAAAGTGGTTGAAACTGTACCACCTGTTACATATAACAACAATGAAGAAATTAAAGATATTGTTGAAATTATTAAGGATAAATTTAATATTACCATCGATAATTCATGGAAATATTACATTCATTATCCGTCTTCTGATTTATCTTTTGGTTATATTACTTTTTCACATTATATCGATAATATTATTGCAACTAATAAATATATTTCTTTTTATATTAATAATGGTGTTATAGATAAAATCACTTATGCTTATTTAGATAAAAAGGTTAATGAAAATGAAGTATTATATAGATATAATTATTTTATTAACCATTACAAACAAGAAAAAGGTTTTGTCCAAGATTATGAAGAATATTACACCATTGCAGGAGAAAAGACATTACTTAACTATAGTTATGTTGATAATAAATTGTGTTATACATACAATATTTTGTATCAATACAAAGGTTTGGGTGCTATTAATAATGATTGGGGTACAGAATTATACGTAGAGCCTAAATTAATTGAAAATTTAATTAAAACTAAAAAAATTGTTGTAAAAGATGATAACAATAAAGAAGTTAATACTATTAGTGATCAAAAAGATATAACTAAAATAACTGAATTATTATCAAGAACAATACCAATTGAAAATAACAAACATATTGAAAATAATCATTGGAATTTATCGCTTTATGATGAGAATAATGAATTAATTAATATAATAAACATTAATAATGATGGAACAATAGGTATTGATAATACAACAAATGAATATTTAAAAGAACAATATTTTAACGAATTAACAAAATTATTAAAACAATAGAGATTACTTCATTTGGTAATCTTTTTTTATATAAATCCATGCTACCATGAAGTAAATACAAGAACACATTTAATTCTAAACAATGTTTATAGTTAATATATTTAATTAGGTGATTTTAATGCTTCATTATCGTATTCATAAAAGAATGTTTTATGTTTATTTAATAGTCTTAATAACTTTCTTAGTAATAATATTAAGAGTGTTTTATCTTCAAGTATTTAAAGTAAATAATATAAAAGATAAAGCAGATAGCTTATGGAGTCGAAATTTACCAATTCTTGCTGATAGAGGTAAAATTACTGATCGCAATGGCATAGTTCTTGCTGATAATTTAACAACAACATCTTTAGTAGTTATTCCAGTTCAAATTCAAAATAAAGAAGAAGTTGCTAAAAATTTATCTGAAATACTAGGAACAACTTATTTAAATATTTATTCCCATTTAACCAAACATACCTCTATTGAAAGAATTCATCCTGAAGGAAGAAGATTATCATATGATATTGCAGAAAAAATAAATAATTTAAATTATGATGGAGTCTATTTACTTAAAGAATCTAAAAGATACTATCCATATGAATCATTGCTTTCTCATGTTTTAGGATATGTTGGCATAGATAATCAAGGTTTATCTGGAATTGAACTTGAATACGATAAATATTTAAAAGGTAATGACGGAGGTATATTATATTATTCTGATGGTAAAGGAAATCGTTTAAATTTATCCGAAGTATATGATGAGCCAGTTAATGGCAATAATATTTCTTTAACGATAGATATAAATATTCAAGAAGCAGTTGAAAAAGAATTAGACAATGTTGTTACAAAATATAATCCAGACAGTACTTTAGCATTAGTAATGGATCCTAATAGTGGAGAAGTTCTTGCTATGTCATCCCGTCCAAACTTTGATTCTAATAATTATAAAAATTATAACTTAGAAACTATTAGCCGAAACTTACCAATATGGATGACTTATGAACCCGGTTCAACATTTAAAATTATAACTCTATCTAGTGCTATAAATGAAGGAAAAGTAAACTTATTTGATGATCATTATTACGATGGTGGATCAATTCAAGTTGAAAATGCCAGAATTAAATGTTGGAAAAGAGGAGGACATGGTTCTGAAACCTTTTTAAACGTCGTCGAGAACTCTTGCAACCCCGGTTTTGTCGTATTAGGTCAAAGGTTAGGTACTGAAACTTTATATTCATACTTAGAAAAATTTGGTTTTGGTAAAAAGACCGGAATTGATTTAAATGGTGAAGCCAGTGGTATCATGTTTAAATTATCTAAAATGGGACCAGTTGAAACTGCAACAACCGCTTTTGGTCAAGGAATAAGTGTAACGCCTATACAGCAAGTGACGGGAGTCTCAGCCGCTATTAATGGTGGAACATTATATAAACCCTACATAGTAAAATCTATAAGTGAACCTGAAACAAATAATGTAATTGTTCTTAATAAAAAACAAGTAGTTAGAGAAAAAATCGTAACTGAAGAAACTAGTAACTTAGTCAGATTTGCCCTTGAAAGTGTAGTCCAAAACGGTACAGGTAAAAATGCTTATATTGAAAATTACCGTGTAGGTGGTAAAACCGGAACAGCTCAAAAAGTTAAAGATGGTAAATACATGGTTGGTAATTATATTGTTTCATTTATTGGCTTCTTACCAGCTGATAATCCTAAATATGTAGTCTATGTTGCAGTTGATAATCCTAAAGGTATCACTCAGTATGGTGGGACAGTTGCCGCACCTATTGCTAAAAATATTATGCTAAGTATTATAGATAGCCAAAATATACCTAAAGTAGAAACAGATAGAGCTAGAGAATATACATGGCTAGACACTAAATATATTAAATTGCCAGATGTTACAGGAAATGATTTAGATACTGTTAAAAAATCTTTAAAAGGATTTAAAATAGAATACTCAGGAAGTGGTGAAAAAGTAATATCTCAAATGCCAGAAGGAAATACTTTTGTTAAAGAAAATAGTATCGTTAAAATATTATTAGATTAAAAACAATCTAATACTTGAAAAAATAGTTGACACTCCACCTAAATGGAGTGTTATTATATTCCTCGAAAGGAAGAAATTATATGAATAATCTATATAAAATAGGAGAATTTTCTAAAATAGTTAATTTACCAATAAAAACTTTAAGATACTATGATGAGTATGGATTATTAGAGCCATCATATGTTGATGAATTTACTGGTTATCGTTATTACAATGATACTAATATAAGTGAATGCAAATTAATAATATTACTAAAATCATTAGATTTTACTTTAGAAGAAATATCAAATTGTAAAGATAATTTAACTGTGGAAGTTATTAATGCAAAAATAAAAGAACTAAATGATAAAATAGATTTATTAACTAAAAAACAAAAAAGGTTAATGATTATCGAACAAGAACTTTCAAGTGTAAAAGATAACTCTCAAAATATCCAAACTAACAAACCAAAAGTTTTAGTTCTAACCCCAAATAAAGATAATAATATAGCAGTTTAAATTATATTATTATATAATTTAAATTAAAGAGAAGGTAGTAAAGATGGAAAAAGATAAAAAACATTTATATAAAAATTTTATAAAAAATGCCAAGATAACTTTAAAATATTCAAAAAATTATAAAGGAACATTATTAACAATATTAATTATTAATCTTATAGTTTCTGGAATTGGATTTGTTACTCCTATTTTATCTGCAAAATATATTTCCTACTTAACAAATGGATTATTTAATAATCTTTTATATATAATTATAGTTCAAACGATAACATATATAGTCAGTATATTTTTAAGATTAATATCCAGTAAAATGAATCGTTACTATGATTTTAAAATAAAAAGAAAGTTACAATTAGAACTTACTAGAGCAACTTTAACTATAGATCAAAATATTTTAAATAAAGAAAATAGTGGAACCTTTATTGAAAGAATTAATGGTGCTACTAATTTATCTTCCAGATTAATACGTATTGCTGAAAGTATATTTAATTTATTAGGAGATTTAGGAGTTTTAATTGTTGTGATTAATCTTGATTTACCGATTGGAATAGCTTATACAATTTTAATGTCAATAAGTGTATTATATGATAAATATTCTGATAACGTTAGTTATAAAAATGGTGAAAAGGTTTATAATTTAGTTGATAAAACTAGTGGATTTATTTCGGAAATTGTTAGAGGAACTAAAGATATTAAAATTCTTAATGCTGAGGAATCATTTTTAGAAGAAGCTGATAAATATATGAATAATGCTAATACTGTAAGATTAAAATCTAATATCACAGATGAAAAACTATCAACAATTTCTTCAATAATAAGTGAATTATCAAAATTATTAATTGGTTTAATAATAGTTTATGAATTAATGAATGGAAATTTAAGTATTGAATCTGCCTTAATTATATATAATTACAAAGGCAATATAAGCTGCCTTAAATCTGATTTATCATCTATTCATTTTTGGATAAGTAATTTTGTATTAGATTCTAATCGTACATATGATATTTTGGATGATAATAAATTTCCCAAAGAAAAATTCGGAAATAAAAACATATCTAAATTTAAAGGACATATTGAATTTAAAGATGTAAATTTTTCTTATGAAGAAAATATACCTGTATTAAAGAATTTAAATTTAGAAGTGTTACCAAACGAAGTAGTCGGTTTTGTTGGCCCATCGGGAGCCGGTAAAAGTACAATCTTTAATTTAATAAGTGCTTTAAATAAACCAGATAGTGGTGAAATCTTATTTGATGGAGAAAGTATTAATGAATTAACCAAAGATTCAATAAGAGGTAATTTATCAGTAATAAGCCAAAATGCTTATATATTTAATATGAGTATAGAAGACAATTTAAGAATAATAAAGAAAAATGCTACTAAAAAAGAAATAGAAAAAGCTTGTAAAATGGCATGTTTAGATGAATTTATCGAAAGCCTACCAAATAAATATAAAACAATAGTAGGAGAAGGTGGAGTAACATTATCAGGAGGACAACGTCAAAGAATAGCAATAGCAAGAGCACTATTATTAAATACTGAAGTATTATTATTTGATGAAGCAACAAGTAGTTTAGATAACACAACCCAAGAAAAAATCCAAAAAGCAATTGAAAACTTAAAAGGAAAATACACAATACTAATAATAGCCCATCGATTATCAACTGTTATAAATTCTGATAAAATATATGTTATAAATAAAGGAACTGTAGAAGGTGTAGGAACACATAAAGAATTATTAAAAACTTGTAAAACATATGCTGATTTATATAAAAATGAAGATAATAAAAATTGATTAATATATAAAATATGATAAAATTAGATTGAGTGTAAAAGAGGTATATATGAAAAAAATTAAAGATTTTAATGAAACAATTAGAAATTTTATAAAAATATATAAATATAATAAAAATACCAAGAAAAATATAATTAAAGCGGTAATAATAGATTTGATAATTATAATTATTTATTTTCTTTATCCATTAGTAATTGCAAAATCTCTTCTTGCACTATCTAATAATAAATTAAATATTTTATTAATTATGGTAATGGCATTATTTGTAATAGATTCGGCAGATTCTTTATTAAAATACCTTTTTTCAATCATTTTTAATAAAATAAACTATCAAATTAAAAAAAATCTTCAATTGGAATTAATTAGTGAAAGTCTTAAAATAAATCAAAGTACTTTAAATCAAACATCTAGTGGAGTTTTAATTGAAAGAATAAATAATGATACTAATAATTTAGCAAAAAATATAACAAATTTACTAGATTTATTAATGTCCTTATTAGGAAGAATTGGCTTAATATTTGCAATATGTGTGATAAATATTTATGTTGGTTTATTATATATTTTCTTTATTGTCATGGTTTTATTATTTAACAATTATTCTTACAAAATTAATTATAAGAATAATCAAAAACAAAGAGAAAATAGGGATAAAACAGGTGGATTTGTTTCAGAAATTATTAAGGGAACAAAAGATATAAAGATTCTTAATGCAGAAAAATCATTTTTAAACAAAACAGGAGAATATATTGATGATGCTAATAAAATAAATTATGAATATGAAGTTGAAAGAAAAAAATTATATTCAATTATGCTATTTATAAAAGCATTGGGTGATTTTGCTTCCGGTTTACTTATAATATTTTTAATATATAAAAATGAATTAACAACTGAAGCAGCTTTAATTTTATATAATTATAGTGGTTCTGTTCAAAGTATTACTTATACTTTATCTAATTTATCAAACACAATCAACGATTTTAATCTATCATGTAATCGTATTTTTGGTTTATTAGGAAGTGAAGAATTTCCTAAAGAAAAATTCGGAAATAGAAACATATCTAAATTTAAAGGACATATTGAATTTAAAGATGTTAACTTTTCATATGAAGAAAATATACCCATATTAAAGAATTTAAATTTAGAAGTGTTACCAAATGAAGTAGTTGGTTTTGTTGGCCCATCGGGAGCCGGTAAAAGTACAATCTTTAATTTAATAAGTGCTTTAAATAAACCAGATAGTGG
>CAKOKM010000043.1 GCA_934091015.1 uncultured Bacilli bacterium
ATTCAAATCACTCTTATTAATTGAATAACTTTTAACTTTTCTATTTATTTCATTATTTATTAATTCATTTTTAATTTTATTATAATAGTTCATATTACTCCTTTCTATGGACTACAAGTCTCAATTTTCAATTTATAATTTTTAATTTTAAACCTAATACTTCCATTCTCATCTGTTCTATATATTTTTGAATGATCTAGATTATTTAATACTTCCTTATTTGGATGACCATACCTATTATTCTTTCCAACACTAATAATAGAGTATTTTGGTTTTATCTTATTAATAAAACTTTTACTACTACTTGTTTTACTTCCATGGTGTCCAATTTTTAATATATCAATACTAGTTATATTATATTTATTTAATATGTCTTTCTCTTTTTCAACTCCAGCGTCTCCCATAAACATAAACTTATAACTATCAAGTTCAGTATAAATAACATTTGAATTATCATTTTCATTATCATATTCTTTTGTTTGTAAAAAATATAGTTTGTTATTATCTATATTTAATTCTTTAATGCATGAGTGATATTTTATTTTCTTTTTATCTAATACTTTGTTTAATTCTTTTTCTAATTCATTAAACTCTCCACAATTAAATACTACATTTTTCACTTTATAATTATTTATTAAATAAATACTATCTCCCATATGATCAAAGTCTCCATGAGTTAGAATTAGATAATCTATATGAGAATAACCTAGTGACTTCAAAAGTTTAATACTTCCTGAACTAACAAAATAATTACTTATGCCGCCAGTGTCAATCATTACTACCTCATCATTATATATGACTAAAGATGAATCACCTTGACCAACATCAAGATAATAAACGTAATTATTATGATCTATAAATGGTTTTAATTTAAATGATAGAAGATATAAAAAAGCTATTAAAATACATTTCTTATTGTTAGATTCAATGTATAAATAAATAAAAATATAATAAATTAAATAAAAGATAATATTAACTTTAGGTACAATTACATTTAAAGAAAATAGGCTACTTATATTATTAATAAACTCTAATAAATTTATTGCTAAATTGTAAACAGGCTCTAAAAACTTTAAAATAAATGTTAATAAGCTTAAAGGATAAATAATAAATGTGATTAATGGGACATTTATTAAATTATTTAAAATAGATAATAAGTTTAATTCATAATTATTGTAAAGTGTTATTGGTAAACTAAATAAAAGGGCTATAAATGAAGTTATAAATAGATTGTAAAAATAATTCTTTTTATAATATTTAGAGCTTACTATTAAGCCAAATGTAACTAAGCCTGAGTACTGGAAACCTATATCAAAAATAATTAAGGGATTATAAATCATTATTATAGATAACGTTAATAATAGGGCGTTTTTAGTACTTATATTTAAATCTAGTTTCTTATTTAATTTAAGGATAATAAAAAAGATTATTGTTCTTAAGATACTTGCTGAAAAGTTAGTTAAGGTTACATAAAATAATAGAAATATAATAACTATTAGTTGTTTATGTTTGAATTTATTTACTAATTTATAAATTATTAATGAAAGCATACTAATATGCATACCACTTAAGGCAAATAGATGACTTATCCCATTATTTTGATAGGTTTCATAAAATTCTAAATCAGTTTTATCACCAATTATAAAGGCATTTAAATAACCTTTATTTTTATAATTATTTGTTTTATTTAAAATATATTTTTTAATTTCATATATAATATTTTGATTCTTTTTTAATATTTTTAATTCTTTTGCGTACATTATATAAAATATATGATTGTTATATAAATATTTTTGATAGTCAAAATTGTTAGGAATAGTTGCTTTCTTAGGATAAGTATATTCTCCACTTACTACTACTTTATCACCTAATTCAAGATTATCAATATTATTTATATAGACTATTAATTTTTCTTTACCTTTGATAGTTAATTTAAAGAAGTTTTCTTTTTTAATTATGGTAATTACTATACCAGTAAAATCTTCATTTACATTAATCTTACTAGTATAGCCTATCTTTACTTTAATACCAACGTACAAAATGGTTGCTATTAATAGACAATAATATATTTTATTAGACTGTAATAGTATCTTTAATCTTGTCATAGATTGTCTTACTTATACCACTTACGTTAATAATATCTTCAGTAGTTTTAAAATTACCATTTTTAGTACGATATTCAATTATAGCATCTGCTTTACTTGAACCAATACCACTTATAGTCATAAGTTTTTCTTTGTTATCAGTATTGATATTGATTTTAGTTGTTTCATTATTCGTTGATTCATTAGTATTGTTTTTATCAACACAATTATTAACTTCAATAGTTTCACATTTGCACTCGGCAACATTATTTACTTGCTCAAAAGCTTTTGTAGTTGTTAATTCATTTTTACTAAACACATAAATAACCATTTCATTAGTTAACTTTTTGCTAAGATTTAAGTTATTTGTAGTGGCATTTTTAGTTAAACCACCAGCTTTATTAATAGCGTCAATAATTTTATCTCCTAGAGTAAATTCATATACACCTGGTTTTTTAACACTACCTTTAATATCAAAATATAATTTAACTTCTTCTTGTTTTGCTATTTCTTTAGTTGTTATTTCATTATTAGCAACAAAATTATCATCTATTTTTGTTTCTTCATTGTTTAATTTAAAAAAAGCAATAGTTGATGCCGCCAAAAATAGCAAACAGAACACTAATATTAAATATTTTTTATAACATGATATTTTTTCCATAATTACCTCCTTCTACTTATATATATAGACAAAAAAAGTTCATTTTACTTTTTTTATTTGAAAAGTTTTTCTAAAACTTTAATTTCATTCACATTATTTATAAAATTTATTTTGTTTTTTTGAATTTGATTGATAGATTTAATATATTTTACTTTTTTAAAATCAGGTTTATATAAGTATCTTTCTAATAAAAATTTGTTATATATAATATTGATATTTAATAATTCTTCATAAGTTTTAAAAAGACTTATAAACAATATATTTATTAAATCTAAAGATAATTTTAAGTAGAATGTTAAAATGATTATGCTAACAATACTGATTATACATTTTAAATATATAACTATTTTAAAAGGGATAAAGCTTTCTAGCAATGCTTCTAATATTTTAGATCCATCTAAGGGTATAATTGGTAAAAGATTAAATATAATTATAAATTTGTTATATTTATTAAATATATCTAATGAAATTGTATTTATTAAATTATATTTAAATAATAAATTTACAATAAAAAATAATATAAATTGAAATATTACTCCAGAAATAGCTATTAAAAATTTAATTATAGTTTTTTCATTATATTTTATGTTACTTTCAATTAAACTTCCAAATGGTAAAATGATAAGTTTAGATACATTTATTTTAAATATTTTCATAGTTATTAAGTGACCTAAATCATGAATAAGAATAATAGATGCTATTATAAAGAAATAGTTAAAACGACCACATAAAAATAATATTAAGGCTAAAACGATTGTTAAGGGATGAATATCTATTTTCATATAATAATTTATTCAAAACAAAAAGATAATATTTCTAAATTATAAATAATCATTATAATCTAAAATTTTATTATCTTTCATAAATAACACATATAGTTTATTGTCTTTGGCTTGGCCAATTATATTTTTAGTTTCAACGTAATCATAGAGCTTTACACCTAAATTAGTTATGTTCCCATACCAATAGTCAATCCCATCCATTCCTTGAATAATTACTGTATTTCCGTAGTCTTCTTTTTCACCTATAAAAACTACGATACCACTTTTAAATGGATAAACATTATTAATATCATTTAACACTGCACCATCTTTATAGGCATTAAATGAGGCATACTTTATTTCTTTATTTACTGCTGTAACATTTTCATCAACAATTAATGTTTTGCCAAAAATTTTATTAATAGCAGTACTTAATTTGCTAAATTTCAAGTTTTTATCGTAAACATTGTTTTTGTAAAATAATAAAAATTTATCACTTCGATTAATAAGAATACCAACTACCAAAAACAATAATATACTTAATAAAACTCTAATAAAAAGTGATTTTACATATTTTTTCTTATTCATTTTATTCCACTTTCTTATTTAATATTTTTAATCCTATATAATAATATATTAAATTGTATGGCAAATTATTTATTAAATATTTAATTATATATAAATTAAATTTATTAAAGATACTATATAAAATAATTGAAAATATAAAGTAATATATTATCAAAAATATATATTGGTTTATAAAATTATTATTTAAATATTTAAATACATTTTTATTAAATAAATATAATAGTGTCATTATAATTGTAACAAAGGGGATTCCATTTATTATTAAATCGATAATTAGAATATAGTATAATGTTTTATCATTTAAACAAAAAAGAAATAGTATAATAGATAATAAATAAATATTAAAACAATTAAGAGATAAAAAATCTATTATCATAATTAAATACTTCTAATTAAAACATAATTAATATTACTTAAATCAATAGTTTTAATAGTTAATTTTTTATTTAAATTATTATTATCTATTTTAATAACTTTACCAATATAAGAATTATTAACACTATAAACCTTGTCATTTATATTCACGTTTTCTACTTCACTAACAATTAAATTATTATCTATATCACTACCAATTATTTTGCCATATTCGTTATTTATTTTAACTGGAACTCTAGAATTGTAAATATATTTTATTTCTGAATACTTATCACTAATTTTGGATATAAAACCAATTAAACCATCATTATTTAATACTTCATCATTAATATTATAATTCGTGCCGTTAATAATTAATTTATCAAAACTATAATTATTTTTATAAACATTTGATATATAGTAATCTTCATTTATGTTAATATTATTTTTAAAATCTAGTAAGCTATTATATTCATTTTTTAATCTATTTATCTCGCTGTTTAAATAATTTATTTCTATATTATTATCTTTTATAAAAAAAGACTTTAAAGTATTATTTATTAAATTAACTAAACTATTACGAGATATTATTACTAAAAATATTATTACTAAAAATATATATTTATTATTTTTCATATAATATTTCACCTTCTAGGAAACTATAATAAGATTTTCCACAAGTTATTATATGGTCTAATAATGGTATTTCAACTATATTTGATGAGGCAAGTAATTTATTAGTTAACAGTTTATCTGCATTTGATGGCTCTGGATTACCTGATGGATGGTTATGCATTATAATTATTCCTGATGCGTGGTTAGTTATTGCATAATTAAGTATTTCTTTAATACTTACTAAACTTGAATTATCAGTACCCTTAAACATTATTTTATAATCAATCATTTTCTTCAAATTATTAACTAGTATAACCAATAATTCTTCTTGCTTAGATTTTACAACTAAATTAGAAAAGTATTTGTTTACTTTTTCACTATTATTAAGGGATATTTTATTTTCAATAATTAAATTGTCAACTCTTTTACCTAACTCAATAGCTGCTATTAAATTTATAGCTTTTGCTTCACCAATACCTTTAATTGATGTCAATTCTTTTACGGTTAAATTACTTAAATCATTTAAACTTTTTATTTGGTTTAATATTTTGATACTTAGTTCTCTTACGTTTATATCTTTAGTACCTGTTCCAAGTATAATCGAAATTAGATCTTCATTAGATAAATTTTCAGCACCATATTTTATTAATCTTTCTCTAGGTCGCTCATTCTTTGGTATTTCTTTTAACTTCATATTTCTCCTCCATAACTTTCCATTATAACTTCATTTATAGCCTTAAAGGCATCATCACTAACGTTTATCATACTTTTTTCATACTTGTTTAAAGCTTTAATTAAACCATTATCATTAACAATTATTTCTTTCTTATAATAAGCTATTTTATTTTTATTAAGATAATCTTCCATTTTAGCAATAGCATCATCATTAGAAAGAATACTGTAATATAATCTATAGACGTCATCGTCTTTGATTAGTATAGAGGAGGGATATTTTTTATTATATTCTTTTGCTAATGTAACATCTTTATAAACACCTAATTGAAAGCCAGTCATTTTAATATTTTGATAATCAAATATTAAGTTAGCTATTAGGTATCCTAAAATTAACGCTAGTAAATAAGGTATTACTTTTTTCATATATTATCACCATCATTAATATACGACTATATTTATGATTATTTTGTCGTTATTTGAAATAATACCTCTAATTATTAATTATTATAATTTTATCAACTATTCTTTTTTAAAGTTGTATTTAATATTATATATAGCATACATATGTTTGTCAATATATTTTAATATAAAATAAAAAAGTTGCAAATTTTGCAACCTATGATAATTTTTCTTTAACTAATTTACTAACTTTAGCCATATCACATCTAGCACCATATTCACTAGAAATAGTTTTAATAACTAATCCCATTTGTTTAATGCTTTCGGCATTTACTTTTGTAATTGTTTCATTAACTATTTTTTCTAATTCTTCATCAGATAATTCTTCTGGTAAATACTCATTTAAAATATCTATTTCTTTTTGTAATGAATCAGCTAAATCCATACGATTATAACTAATATATTCATTCATTGAATCTTTTCTAGTTTTAACTTGTTTTTTTATTATAGATAAAACTTCATCATCTGTTAATGGACTTTTTTTATTAATTTCTTCATTTTTTAGTGCACTTTTAAGCATTCTTAATACTGATGTTCTAAATGTATCTTTAGCTTTCATAGCTTCGGTTAAATCTTTTGTAATTTTTTCAAACATAATATCAACCTATTTTCTATTACGATTTTTCTTACGGAAATTTTTTAACATTTCTTTTTCTTTATTTTTTCTACGAACTCCCGGTTTTTCATATACTCTATGTTTTTTCATTTCTGAAGGGACTCCGCTACGGTTAACACTAACAATAAATCTTTTGATTAATTTATCAGTTTCTTCACCAGATCTAGCAACTACCTTAGTCATTTTCTATTCCCTCCCTTCAAATCAAGATTATTATATCACTTAATTTTAAATGGCACAATAAATTTTTTATA
>CAKOKM010000044.1 GCA_934091015.1 uncultured Bacilli bacterium
ATCGTCAATGTTTTTATTATGATATGATGGAAATAGAATTTTAAGTTTAGTATCATTATCAAAGTTAGGTAAATAATCATCTATTTGAATATCAGCTTTTACCATGTTTTTAGAACTTGTTAAAATAAATTTTTTGGGATTTATAAAAGGTAAATTTTTTCTTAAAAAATCATATTTATTTTTAAATTGAATTCCTGAATTATCTAAATCAAATGTATTTAAACATGCTGAACAAATATATATTTCATATTTTTCATTTAGTTTTTTAATTGTTTCAATTGCTCCTGGTAGAAAAGATGTATAATCATAGAGATTTCTTTTACTTACGTATTCATTAAATTCTTTAAATCTTTCTTTTGGTATAACTTTTTCATCAATATAATAACAGTCAAAATCGTCTATGGTGTAGTTAGTATTTAAAAAATCATTTACGGCTTCTAGATAACCAGAAAAACATATAACTTCATCAACATCTAACAATAGGTCTTTTTTCTTCATTTAAATCATACTCCTTGTTAATATTATTGTATAATAAATTTATAATTGTTCCAAGTGAAATAATTAAAAATAAAAAAGATGGGTTAAAACCATCTTTTTAGATTCTTCATTGGTGGAGAATAAGGGACTCGAACCCTTGACCCTCTGCGTGCAAGGCAGATGCTCTAGCCAACTGAGCTAATTCCCCAAGAACAAGATTATATTATCATAATCATTTTAGAAATTCAATAGAAAAATTTAATAAAAATAACAATTTTTTAAATAAATATTGTTTAAATAGTAATATTTTGTTAAAAAGCGTAAAGCAAAAAGAATAAATGACAATTAAATGTCAACAATCTTAATATAAATAATAAAAAAAGATACTTGAATAAATTAAAAAGTATCTTTTTAAATATTATTCTTCTTTTAAAGAATTTTTTAATTTAGTATGACTTTCTTTAATTTTAGTTTGGTTTGTTTCTTCTAAGGTGTACCAATTATTATTAAAGCCAATGGTAAATAAGTTTTTGGCAGATGTTGAGATATCTTCAAACATTTCATGATATAAATTATATATTTCATCACATGATGCTTCATTTAAAGCAGTTGCAGTGTTTATTTTCATGTTTTTTTCAGTGTTTAACATATCATATAGAATAAATTTATCATTCATTAATAAAACCTCCTATATATTTAACTAACTTATCACAATTTTTATAATGCATTTTACTTATTTTTTTAAGTTCAGATTGTAGTTCTTTGTTAGTCACTTTTTTTAAATATTCTTCACATTTTTGATATGCTGTTATGTTCCAGTTAAACATATCTTCAATGTAAGATGTATCTTTAGTAGATAACATACATGGTACTTTTTTCATTATTTTTCCTCCATTTATAATTATGGCTTTATTCTTTTTTAATATACGTGTATAATAAATTTAGAGGTAGTGATAGGATGAATAATGATTTTATACCAGTAATATTAGGAATTGATGTAGGTGCTTATAGTGTTGCTAGAACTATTTATGAACATTATAAGATTAAATCAATTGTTATTGGAAAATATACTTATTGGATGACTAAATATTCTAAAATTACAGATGTACTTACTATTGATAATATGACAGAAGAAAAGTTAATTAATTTTTTAATAGAACTTAAGAGTAAATATGAGGATAAAAAGTTATTACTTTTTGGTTGTAGTGAAGATTATGTTGAAATTATTATTAGAAATAAAGATAAATTAAGTGAATATTATGTTGTACCTACTATTGATTATGATACTTTAGTTAAAGTTTCTTCTAAAGAGGGATTTTATGATATATGTGAAAAGGTGGGTATTAATTATCCTAAAACTATTGTAGTTGATAAGAATAATTATGATAAGACTAAGATAAGTTTTAAGTGTCCTTTTATAGCTAAGGTAAGTAATAAAGCAATGTATCAAAGACTTAGTTTTGAAGGAAAAGAGAAGGTATTTTTATTTAAATCTTTAGATGAATATAAAGAAATGATGAAGAGATTATTTGTATCTGGTTATGATGATACAGTAGTTGTTCAAGAGTATATTAAAGGAACAGATGCTAATATGAGAGTTTTAACTTGTTTTGCTGATCAAAATAGTAATGTTATATTTTCATCAGTTGGTAGGGTTTTATTAGAGGAAAAGGGCCCCGATGTAACAGGAAATTATTCGGCAATATATAATACGGAAGATGAAAAAATTGTTGAAGCAGCTAAAAAGTTTATTAAAGAAACTAAATATGTAGGTTATGCTAATTTTGATATTAAGTATGATGAAGATACTAAAGAATTTTATTTCTTTGAGGTTAATGTAAGACTTGGTAGAAGTAATTTTTATATGGGAGCAGGCAATACGAATTATTTAGCACCGCTCGTAGATACTTTTATTTATGATATACATGATAAAACATATAAGCAAGAAGGCTGTGAACTTTATAGTATTATTCCTTTTAGTGTTATTAAAAAATATTGTAAAGATAAAGAATTAGTTAAGATAGCAAAAAAATTAAAGAAAAATAATCCACTAGATTATAAAAAAGATTTTAGTTTAAAGAGAAAATATTATATTGTTGGTGCTTTGATTAATCATATTAGAAAGTTCAGGAAATATTATGAATAATTTAATTGGGGTTATTGGAGGACTTGGACCTAAAGCGACAACTTATTTTATGGATTTAGTTATAGATAATACGGTTAGTGAATGTGATCAAGATAATGTTGATATGTTAGTTTGTCAATATTCAAGTATTCCTGATAGAACTAATTATATTCTTGGAAAATCAGATAATAGTCCAGTACCGGAAATGGTTGATTGTGCTAAAATACTTGATAGAGAAGGATGTAAATATATTGTTATTCCTTGTAATACGGCTAGTTATTTCTTTGATGAAGTTCAAAAGGAAGTTAGTGCTAAGGTTATTAATATTTTAGAAGAAACTAGTAAAGTTGTTTTAAAAGATAATCCAAAAAGAATTGGGTTAATGGCAACTGATGGTACTATAAAATCTGGAGCATATCATAAATTTATTGATAATGATTTGTTATTTGTACCAGATAGTGAATATCAAGCTAAAGTTATGAGTATTATTTACGATAAGGTTAAAAAGAATAAGGAAGTTTCTTTAGAAGAATTTGAAGAAGTTTTGGATTATTTTAGAAAAAATGGTTGTGAAAAAATAATATTAGGTTGTACTGAGTTATCTGTTGTTTATAGTTATCTAAAAATGAGGTATAATGATGTTGTAGATAGTTTAACTGTACTTGCTAGAAAGTCAGTTGAAGTTTCTGGTAAAAAGTTAAAGGAGGAGAATTAGAATGAAAAAATTTTTTATAATTATTTATTTTGTTATTTTTGGATTACTTGCTTATACATTTATAGTTAAATTTTCAAAAGCAGAAATTGTTAAAATTGAGCCAATTATAATTGAACAAAGAAGCGAAAAGAGTACCGATAGTGATGTTTCCACTATCAGTTTAAGTTTTGTTGGGGATTGTACAATCGGTTGGGATCCTAGGTATGGTTATGCAACTAGATTTGATAAATATTTAGATGATAATAATGGTGATTTTGCATATTACTTTGCTAAAGTTAAAAATTATTTGGATCAAGATGATGTAACTATTGCTAATTTAGAAGGACAACTTACTACTTCAAATGATAAAGTTGAAAAAATGTTTAATTTTAAAGCTCCAACTAACTATGTAAATGTTTTAAAAAAAGGTAGTGTAGAAATGGTTAGTTTTGCTAATAATCATGCTTATGATTTTGGTAAAAGTGGTTATGATGAAACTATTAAAACATTAAATGATAATGGTATATTGCATTATGGATATAGTGATTATTTAATTAAAGAAATTAATGGTATTAAAGTCGGTTTTATGGCTTTTCATGATATTGATTGTGTTAAATATAGTGAAGCTAAAAAAGGACTTGATTATTTGAAAGAAAATGGAGCAAAATTAATTATAGTAAGTGTCCACTGGGGAATTGAAAAAGATTTAGTTCAAAATAATGCACAACAAAAGATGGGACGCTATTTAATAGATAATGGTGCAGATTTAGTTATTGGAACACATCCACATGTTATACAAGGAATCGAAAAATATAATGATAAGTATATTGTTTATTCTTTAGGAAATTTTGTTTTTGGAGGAAATCAAAATCCGCCAGATAAAGATACATTTATGTTTAGACAAACTTTTACTTTCTATAAAGAAGATTTAAGATTAGATGATAATATAGAAATTATTCCAGCATCAGTATCTGGTTATAAAAATAAAAATAATTATCAACCTGTAATTCTTGATGGAGAGGAAAAAACAAGGGTATTTAACAAAATTATGAAATATTCAAGTGGATTTGATTATAACTTATAAGGTGTATTAAATTACATCTTTTTTTTAATTTAATAAAAAAGAAATATTATTAGTCCTTCTGTAACTTTAATATTTCTTCTTTTGATAATCCAGAATATTTGGAAATCAATTCAATCTTTAATCCGTCATTTAGCATCTTTTTAACTATTGATAATGTCTTATTACTTTCTCCATCTATAACACCACTACCATATCCATCATCGAATCCTTCTTCTTTTGCAAACTTAAGATCCGTTTTTCTTATACTTTCATCCATTGCTTCTTTATCATAATATATTAAGTTAGATGTATCTTCTGAATATTCTTTCATAAGTCTTGCAACCTCCTTTAAATCCTGGCTTTCACCTGCTAGTTCTTTTGTATATTTTATACTTCTCGATGTTAAGATTTTCATAAATCTCATATTCCAGTTACTTATATTCTCATTATACGGATTATCATAGACTTTATCAAGTCCTATATGTACTACAACAGGCATTTCTGGTAAGATATTATTATTTAAATTATTTCTTGATGTATATATATTTATTATTCCTCCCATAAACTTTTCCGAATATAAATCTAAGTTTGCTTGTGTTAACTTAACACTTTTTAATTCTTTTCCAGTTTTTTGTTTACTTAATATAAATCTAAACATATAATTGGTATTCTTAATTAAGACACTTCTTCCTTTTGAAGTATTAGCCTCTATATTAATATATCCTTCTAGTGGGATATTAACAAGTAAATCAACCGTCATTTTCTTATCATTAAATCTTAAATCGGGTACTGAAGTATCTACAAAATAAGCTAACTCAATTAGATTTTACATACACCAGCTAAAAATTTAATAATAACTTTGGGATAAACATGACAAATATATTTAAAGGCTCTATCTTCTATTAAAGGTATCTGAAAATCTTTATCCACTTTAATATTATCTTCAATAACTTTAAAGTTTGTACCATATATTGTTTTTTCTTTAATCAATTCATGCATTTAAACCACTTCCTTTTCTTTAACTTTGACTATAGAAATAACAACATAACTTTTAAATTAAACATAAACAATTACTCCTTTCCTTAAATATTTTTTAGTTCTTATGAAGCAGTTTTATCCCTGCTTCTATTTATATATAGAAAGGTTAATTCAGATTTACTTTTTTCTTTTTAAAAATTTTACACTCACTTGACGTTATTAGGACTTATTAAAAATTGGCAAAAATAAAAAATCTTCCAAAATTGGAAGAATAATATTTTAACGTAAATTTATATCATAAATTGTATCAGCGTTATCTTCTAATGTTTTAGGATTATCAAAAATATATTCAAGTAATTTTAATGATTTGGCAAAGTAGAAGCCATCGGCAATTCTTTCATCAATTGTAATTCCAATGTCTAACATTTTTCTTATTTCTACTTTTCCATCTATTACTTTAGGTTCATTTTTTATTCTTCCAAAGGTTATTAACGCTTCATTTGTTCCAAAGTCAGTTAAATGATGATAAATTGAATCGCAATTAATAGATCCTAAATTAGATAGTAGGGCACTTTGATAATAAATTAGGTTTTCAGTTAGTGATTCAGGAAGTAAATCATGATTGTCCATAAATTTAAATATTTTCATAATAATATATCTGATCAATTTAGGCATGTGTCCAACTTTATCTATTAAATCATCTGTATTATTTGTTTTATTATTTCTTAGGTTAGTTACTTTTCCACTTGTTTTATCACTTATAGATTTCAAATTATCATCTTTGTTGACTTTTATAGAAGTAAATACTTCTTCAGAGTGATCAGTAAATTCTTTTTTAGCTACAAATCCAAGAGAAATATATTTACGATCATAAAATGTTTTATTAATTATAAATCTATTTAGTAATGGTCTATTATAAATTAATTTTCCTATTGCAATACAGAAAGTATGAAAATATGTTAAATGTTCATATTCTTTTGTCTTTTTTAATTTAGTGACATAATCAACTAAGTTAGTAACATCTAATTTTGCTGATATATATACATCAGAATCACATCTTTTAGGCATTATTTCCAACATTAAATTATGCATTCCATCTAAATTTTTTACTTTAATTCCATCTCTTCTATTCATCTTGATTCTCCTATTCATAAAAAAATTATAACATTAATGAAAATATATGTCTATTTTATAGGCAAAATTTCTTATTTTGTGCTATAATAAGGCTATTGGATGGAGGGAATTATGAAAGTTTATAAAAAAGAATTACCTAAAAACGTTAAAAAAATGTTTAAATATGAAAAAGGCGTTAAGGTTAAAGTATTAAATAGTTTATATTATGGTAAGAAGAAACAAAAATAGTTTCTTCCGGAGTTTGACAGTTAACTAATTTATAAATATCATGCAAAGCCTTTATATATAAGGTTTTTCTTTTGTCAAGT
>CAKOKM010000045.1 GCA_934091015.1 uncultured Bacilli bacterium
AACCAAGTTATTACTGATTCTAAATTATATGATTCTATGGATTATAAACTATTAAAGGAACAAATTAATAAAATATTAGAAGCAGGCAAGTCTATATCTTTGCACATTAATAGTAATTCAAATAAAGTTAAACAATTAAATTCAAAGTAAGCAAACAAAACTTACTTTTTATTTTGCCTAATTTATGATAATATATGGATTAGAAAAAGAAGTGATTAATTATGCGAAAAACAGTATCCTTAATTGGAAGACCAAATACCGGAAAGAGTTCATTATTTAATAGATTAATAAATGAAAAAAAATCTATAATTGATGATCAAGCCGGTGTTACTAGAGATCGTATTTATGGAATAGTAAACTATGAAGATAAAAGTTTTAATTTAATAGATACCGGTGGAATTGATTTAGAAAAAGCAACATTTAATGAAAATATTAAAATGCAAGCCGAACTTGCCATTGATGAATCAGATTTAATCGTATTTGTAATAGATGGTAAAGAAGATTTAACAAGTAATGATTTATTAATATCTAGTCTTCTTAAAAAGAGTAATAAAGAAGTAATAGTTGCTGTAAATAAATTAGATGAAAAACATATGAATAACAATGTTTATAATTATTATGAACTTGGCTTTGATGCTTACTATCCTGTATCAGCTGAACATAATAAAGGAATTAAAGAGTTATTAAATGCGATTACAAAAGATTTTAATCCCTATACAACCGAAGAAGATGATGCTACTTTAAAATTTTCCCTTATTGGAAGACCAAATGTTGGAAAAAGTAGTTTAGTAAATGCCTTATTAAATGAAGAACGTTCAATAGTCTCAAACGTTGCTGGAACTACTCGCGATGCTATTGATTCTCGTTTTACATATGAAAAAAATGATTATATCGTAATTGATACAGCTGGTATGCGTAAAAAAGGTAAGATTTATGAAAATATTGAAAAATACAGTTTGCTTAGAAGTCTTAAAGCAATTGAAAGATCAGATGTCTGTGTTCTTGTTTTAAACGCTGAAGAAGGAATAATTGAACATGATAAACATATTGCATCATACGCTATTGATGCAGGTAAAGCACTTGTAATATGTGTAAATAAATGGGACCTAATAGATAATAAAGGTGAAGCAATTAAAACATGGACAAAATTAATTAGAAACAATTTCCAATTTGCTCCATATGCCCCTATTGTATTTTTATCAAGTAAAACAAAATCACGAATTCATACATTAATGCCAGAAGTAATTAAAGCATATGAAGGCTTAACTAGAAGTGTTAAAACTAGTGTTTTAAATGATGTAATAAGAGAAGCAGTTCTAATACATGAACCACCTTCATATAAAGGAAAACGTTTAAAAATATACTTTGTTCATCAAACAGGAACAAAGCCACCTAAATTTGAATTTTCCGTTAACAATAAAACTCTAGTACACTTTAGTTATGAAAGATATTTAGAAAATCAAATTAGAGAAAACTTTGATTTTACTGGCACCCCTATAATCTTTAAATTTACTAATCGTAGTGGCGATGATGAATAATAAAATTATAATTGATAATGAAGAATTCGAAATAATTGTTAATCGTAAAAGAATTAAAAATTTATACTTAAGAGTAAAAGAAGAAAATAGAATAGAGGTATCAGCTAACTTTTATACAACTAATAAAGAAATATTAAAAATAATAAATGATAATAAAGCCTTTATAATTAAGGCTAACAATAAACTTAAAGCAAATAAATTAAAACCTAATAAAATAATGTATTTAGGTGATGAATTATCTCTAATAGAAAGTGATAAAACATTTATAGATAATAATTATATTTATGCTAAAAGTGAAGAAGATGCTGTAAATTACATATACAGTCTATGTTATGATGTATTTAGAACTAGATTAGAACGAATAATGAATATGTTTGATGATTTGCCTAAGTTTACTTTAAGAGTTCGTAAAATGAAAACTAGATGGGGAGTATGTAATAAAAGTAGCATGACTGTAACTTTAAATACAGAACTAATTACTAAAGATGTTAATTTAATAGATTATGTAATTGTTCATGAACTATGTCACTTTAAGCATATGGATCATTCACCCAAATTTTGGAATGAAGTATCTAAATATTATCCCTATTACAAACAAGCAAGAAAGGAGTTAAATAATAAATGATTGAATCAGTAAATAATGAAAGAGTAAAAGAAATTGCTAAATTGCATGATAAAAAATATCGTAAAATTAATAATAAGTTTCTTGCTGTAGGAAAACATTTAGTTGAAGAGGCCTTAAAAAAGAACTTAGTTTTAGAATTATATTTGCTTGAAGGAACACCAAATACATATGGTTTTGATGCTACTTACGTATCCGAAAAAGTTATGAAAAAATTATCAGAACAAACAAGTAGTCCTAAGGAATTAGCAGTTTGTAAAATTGAAAATAATAACGAAATAATTGGCAATGTAGTTATACTAGATAACATAAAAGATCCTGGAAATCTAGGCACAATAATTCGTTCAGCAGTTGCTTTTAATTATCAAACAATTATTTTATCAAAAGAGTGTGTTGATGTATATAACGGAAAAGTTATAAGATCAAGTGAAGGAATGCTATTTAACATAAACATAATAATAGATGATATTGAAAAATATATTTATATATTAAAAAATAATGGTTATAAAATATATTCAACTGATGTAGTTACCGGAGTTAGCCCTCAAAAAGAAAATAATAAACATGCTATAATTATAGGTTCAGAAGCAAATGGTGTAAAGGATAGTGTTAAAGCTCTTGCCGATCAAAATTTAAAACTTGCCATGAATCCATTATGTGAAAGTCTTAATGCTGGAGTATCTGCAAGCATCCTAATGTATGAACTTGGTGGTAAAAAATGAAAGATCTATCGTTTTTAAAATCCCGTTACTTTGTTTATAAAGGAATTTATGATAATAAAAATGTTTATGAAAATACTTTAGAGGCAATAAAAGTAGCAATCCGTAAAAATAAAGCCATCTATTTAACTGTATGTGAAACCAAAGATAAAGAATTAATTATTTGTGAAAATGATTGTCTAACCAGAATTCAAAATCAAAAAGATAATATTAAAGATATGACTTATGATGAAATATCATATTTGTCTTTTTATCATATTCCTAAATTATCGGAAATCTTAGAACTAACCAAAGACGTTCCTATTATTTTAAGTTTAAAAATACATACTAAAAATGAAAAATTATTTAATTTATTGGATAATTATTCTGGTAAATTTGCTCTATTATCAACTGATATCAAAATAATAATGTGGTTAAATAAACATCGTGAAAATTATATCGTAGGAGAAGTTATAACCAAACATAAAGGCTTTAATCTAGGATTCTATTTTATTAAATCAGACTTTAAAAGTTACAATATTGAATATTATGATAAAATAAAATTAAATAAATTAAGAGAAGAAAATATCGTTATTGGCTATTACGTTAATAATAAAAACAGTTTAAAAACTTATAATAATATGTTTGATTCTTTAATAATAGATAATTATATTGGAATAACAAGTAGGTGATTAAGTTGGAAAAAATTTATATAGGTAAAATAGTTAATACATTTGGAATTAAAGGAGAACTTAAAATAGTATCTAAGTTCGAAATGCCAGATAGAGTATTTAAAGTTCATAACCAAATTATAATTAAAGATAAAAACTATGAAATAACAGGTGTTCGTTTTCATAAAAATAACTATTTAGTAGAACTTAACAATATCAAAGATATCAATAATATAGAATATTTAATTGGAAACGAAGTATATTATGCTAAAGAAGATTTAAATTTATCAGCCGAAGAATATTTAATAAGTGAATTAGTTAATTATAAAGTAATATCTAATAATAAGGAAATAGGCATAATAACTAATTATGATGATAATAAAATTAATCCATTAATTAAAGTAAATAATAAATTTTATATTCCACTTAAAGGTTTTTATGAAAAAATAGACAAATTAAATAAAACAATTTATGTTAAAGATGTAAGTGGGTTAATGTTATGAAAATCAGTATATTAAGTTTATTTCCTAATATGTTTGATGGTTTTTTAACTGAATCTATTATTAAAAGAGCAATTAATGATAAAAAAGTAGAAATAGAAATAATAAATTTTCGTGATTACTCACCTTTAAATAATAAAATGGTTGATGATACTCCATATGGTGGAGGAGCAGGAATGGTTTTAAGATGTGAACCTATTTATGAAGCAATAGATGCTATTAAAACTGAAGATTCTTATATAATTATTATGGATCCAACTGGTACAACTTATAAACAAGCAAAAGCTAAAGAACTAAGTACTAAAAAGCATTTAATAATAATTTGTGGTCATTATGAAGGTTTTGATGAAAGAATAAAACTTTTAGCCGATGAAATAATCAGTATTGGTGATTTTGTCTTAACAGGTGGGGAATTACCTGCCATGATGATAACAGACTCTATTGTTAGATTAATTAGTGGAGTTATTAATAAAGAAAGTTTGGAAAGTGAAAGTTTTAATGATAATTTACTAGATTATCCAACATATACCAAACCCGAAGAATATAGAGGAATGAAAGTTCCAAGCATTTTACTTTCTGGCAATCATCAAAAAATAGATGAATATCGTAAAAGTGAGAAAATAAGAGTAACAAGGGAAAAAAGAAATGATTTAATGGGGGATTAAATTATGTATAAATTATATAAAAATAAGAAAAAATATAAATTTAAAGAATCATTTGATTTCTTTAGTTATCCATTAATTTTAAATAATGTGGAAGTATCTATTGTAGACGAAAGAATAATTAAAATATTTATTAAATCTAATATTAATTTTGATTTTTCTAAGTTAGCTAGTAAAGTAATTATCTTTTTAGATAATGATTCTGATGCTGATGATGGTACTTTATTGCTTTCAGAATTAAATAATTTAAGTAATATGATATTTAATTTGTATGCAGATTATTTTACAAAAACTGAATTAAATTATTATATGCGAAACATTAGATTACTAGTTCAAGAAATAAAAAAACGTGTTTTATTAAAAGAACAGTCTATGGAAAATACTATGCGTTCAAGAAGAAGCAGATAACTTAACTTTACATAAATTAACAAAAAATGCTTTTAATAACAAATATACGTGATATAATAAAAGAGATACAAGTTAATATATTGAGAAATATACTAAATTAAATGTATAAATTATTAATGAATAAGGTGTGAGAAGAAGTATGATAACATTCGTAAAAATAATATATTATATGTTATTTTACATAACTTTGCTTTACGGAACTTATTTTGCTGTAAGTGGTTTCTTAGGAATTATTATGAAAAGTAAAGTTAAATTTAAAAAAAGCAAAAAGAAGAATTTCTTTGCAATTATTGTAGCTGCAAGAAATGAATCACAAGTAATTGGTAATCTTGTTGAAAGTTTAAAGGAATTAGATTATCCAAAAGATCGTTATGGAATATTCATAATTCCCAACAATTGTACTGATAATACAAGTAAAGTTGCTATAGATAGTGGAGCAACAGTACTAGAATGTAATGTTAAAACAAAAACAAAAGGTGATGTTTTAAAATTTGCATTTAACAAATTAAAAGATAATAAAGAAATAGATGCCTATGTTATTTTTGATGCTGATAATTTAGTTCATAAGGATTTTTTAAAGCATATGAATGATTGTTTGAATTCAGGATACAAAGTTGCTGAAGGATATAGAGATTCTAAGAATCCAAAAGATAACTGGATTAGTGGTAGTTACACAATATTTTATTTATTTCAAAATATTTTCTTTAATAGATCAAGGATGTCATTTGATGCATCAGGTTCTATTAATGGAACCGGTTTCATGGTTAGTAAAGACATAATTGATAGAGATGGTTTTGAAACATATACCTTAACCGAAGATGTCGAATTTACCGGTCAATGTGCCTTAAAAGGTGAAAGAATCGCATTTGTAGAAGATGCAATTACATATGATGAATATCCAATTGATTTTGGTGCTTCATGGAAACAAAGAAAAAGATGGAGTGCTGGAATTATTCAATGTATGAATATTTATAGTTTTAAATTATTTAAAAAATATCTTAAAACTAAAAATCTTGCATGTTTAGATATGTCATTAGTATATTTAGGACCACTAATGCAAGTTATCTCATTTATCAATTTAGTAATGCTTGTAATATTTAAAATAGTTGGTATCCAATTACATGATATATTTTCATATTTTTTTGCAACTAACATAGTGTTCTTTGCAGTTGTCCTTGCAATGGGAATTGCAATTGAAATATTTGCATTATTATATAAGAAAAAAGATTTAAAAGGAATGACAGCAAGTATTATATTGTTTTCAATATTTGTATTAAGCTGGATACCAATAAATATTTCCGTATTTGTAAAAAAATATAATAAATGGGAAGCAATAAAACATACTAGAAGCATTAAAATAGACGATATAAAAAAATAAAATTATATCGTTTTTTTGTTGTTTTAGCATTAGTTGGTTAGTATTTCAATTTTATTTAAAAATGAATTAGTTTACTTGAAATTAGACTAATAGATGATCTAATTTTGTTATAAGATAAGGAGTTAGATTATTAATGAATAAAAAAGGATTTACATTAGTTGAAATATTAGTCTCAATTGGATTATTATCATTATTAGGATCAGTAATAGCTATTTCCTTAAATA
>CAKOKM010000046.1 GCA_934091015.1 uncultured Bacilli bacterium
TTAATATACAACAAATAAAAAACGCGCTAGCCCTTATACTAAAAGGATTAGCGCATTTTTGCTGTCAAACTCAAGTTGGTATTTATTTCAATGGAAAAAATTTAGTTTTTAGTTATTGATGTAAAAAGGTGTTAAAAAATCATTTATAAAAAAGAAAAAAGCAAAGGCATTATAATAATACCTTTTGCTTGTTTATTTCAGAGGTTTTTTGGTTATTTTATCGTAATTTCTTGGATAAATAGATGGTGTTTCATTTACTTTTGTTATTTTAATTAAAGTTCTTAGAGAACCTTCTTTTGGTAAATTAAATTTTTGAATATCAGTTATTTCTCCACCTAGAATTTTAATACCTGATTTACTATTTTCTAATTCAGTACTTGCATCGGCTTTCATTAAAACTAAATTACCACCTATTTTTAGAAATGGTATACATAATTCATCTAGAACGGGCATATTTGATACTGCTCTTGCGACAACTATGTCATATTTATTGCCTTTTTTAAAGTAATTTTCAGCACGATCATTTATTACATTTATATCTGTTAATTTTAATTTGTTAATAACATATCTTTGAAATTCACTTTTTTTATTATTACTATCTAATAAAGTTAATTTTAAATTAGGATATACTATTTTTATAACTATTCCGGGAAAACCGCCACCTGATCCAACATCTAGAACTGATAAATCTTTAGTTAAATCGATTATTTTAGTTAGGGTTAGTGAATCATAAAAGTGTTTTAAGTAAATGCTTTCTTTATCAGTAATAGCGGTTATATTGGTATGTTTGTTATAGTCAATTAAAATATTAGCATATTTTTCTAAAGATTCTAATTGAGTGTCAGTTAGGCTTATTCCTAATTTTGATAATTCACTTTTAAATTCTTCTTTATTCATGAGGATATTCCTTTTTTAAATAGATTGAAAGAACAGATATATCTACTGGGTTAACACCACTTATTCTTGATGCTTGTGCAATTGTTCTAGGATGAACTTGTTTTAATTTTATTCTTGCTTCACTAGCAAGATTCTTAACTTTATCATAATCAATATCTTCAGGTATTTCTTTTTCTTCAAGTTTTAATAACTTCTCTGCTTCTTGTTCTTCTTTAGCAATATATCCTTCATATTTAACAGCAAATGTGACTTGTTCTTTTACTTCATCGCTATAATCATTTGAAACTAAATTATTTTCAATTAATAAATCTAATGTGATTTCAGGACGTTTTAATAATTCGTATAGACTTACTCCGCTATTTAAATTAACTATTTCTTTTAATGAAGTAGGTATTGTACTTGGGGTAATACGAGTTTCTTTTAGATAATTTAATAATGTTTGAATATTTGATAATTTTTTAAGTAAACGATTATGTTGTTCTTCAGATATTAAACCTACTTGATAACCATAGTCTCTTAATCTAATATCAGCGTTATCATGTCTAAGTAATAAACGATATTCAGCACGTGATGTTAATAAACGATATGGTTCTTTGGTTCCTTTAGTTACTAAATCGTCAATTAAAACACCGATGTATGATTCGTTTCTTTTTAAGATTAGTGGTTCTTTTCCTTGTAATTTAAGTCCTGCATTAATTCCAGCAATTATACCTTGACCGGCTGCTTCTTCATATCCACTTGTTCCATTAATTTGTCCGGCAGTAAATAAATTATTAATTACTTTTGTTTCTAAAGATGGCTTTAATTGTAAGGGATTGATTGCATCATATTCAATAGCATAAGCATATTTTAATATTTTGGCATGTTCTAATCCAGGAAGACTATGAACCATTAATTCTTGAACATCTTCTGGCATACTTGTTGAAAATCCTTGTAAGTAAATATCATCATAGTAAAGACTTTCTGGTTCTAAGAATAATTGATGTCTTTCTTTATCGGCAAAACGGACTACTTTATCTTCAATTGATGGACAATATCTTGGGCCTATTCCTTCGGCATATCCACCATACATAGCAGATTTTTTTAAATTCTTTCTAATTATTTCATGAGTTTTTGGTGTTGTATAAACTATGTGACATTTGATTTGTTTGTCTTTATCATATAATGGGCCATTATCAAAACTGAATGTCCAATAACAATCATCGTCGCTTTCTTCTTTTAATTTACTAAAATCGATTGTTGAACGATCTAATCTTTGAGGCGTTCCTGTTTTTAATCTTTGAATTTCAAAACCATAAGATTTTAAAACATTGCTTAAATTGTTAGAACGTTTTTCACCATGAGGTCCTTCTTCTTTACTGGTGCTTCCTACTAATATTTTGCTTCTTAGATATGTTCCTGTTGTTAAAATTAAAGCATCGCATAGTATTTCCGTATTATCTGCTAATATTATTCCTTTAATGGTATTATTTTCAACAATTAAATTTTCTACCATTCCTTCAATTATGGTTAAATTTTCAAGTGAGTTTAGAGCTTTTAACATTTCTCTTGGATAAGTTATTTTATCACCTTGAGCACGGAGTGATCTTACTGCTGGACCTTTGGCATTATTAAGCATTTTAATTTGAATATGGGTTTTATCAGCTATTTTACCCATTAATCCACCTAAGGCATCTATCTCACGAACCACTATACCTTTAGCTGTTCCACCTATTGATGGATTGCACGGCATATCGGCTATATTTTTTATATTTGCAGTAACTAATGCGGTTTTTAGACCCATTTTGGCTGAAGCATTGGCTGCTTCACATCCAGCATGACCACCACCGACAACTATTACATCATATTTCATTTTTATTCCTTACTTTCCTAAACAAAATTTTGAGAATAATTCATCTAATAAATCATCTTTATATGTTGCACCTATTATTTCACCTAATGTTTCATAGGTATTTTTTAAATCAATTGTGAACATATCGATTGGAACATTCTCATAATTATTATATATATTTTCTATCATATCTTTGGATTTAGTTATTAATGCGATTTGTCTTGCATTTGAAAGATATGTGTAATCTTCTTGTTCAATTTCATTAAGATTAAATAATCTCTTTATTTCATTTTTTAAATTTGTTAAACCTTCATAATTTAAGGTATTACCTGTTACTATATTATAGTTAGATAATCTCTTTAAATCTAGTTTATTATCTAAATCGTTTTTATTGATAAAGATGATGGATTGTTTTGATTGTAATTCATTGATTGTTTCTAAATCTTCACTAGTTAGTTCTTCATTATTATTTAGAACATAGATTATTAAATCGGCTTCGCCTATCATTTTTAAACTTTTTTCGACGCCTATTTGCTCGACGATATCGTTAGTTTTTCTGATTCCAGCAGTATCGATGATGTTTAATATTATTCCATCTAAATTTATTTTGCCTTCTACTATATCTCTTGTTGTTCCAGGAATATTTGTAACTATTGCTTTTTCTTCTTCTAATAATGCGTTTAATATACTACTTTTACCAACGTTTGGTTTACCAACTAACGCTACTGAGATACCATCTTTGATTATTTTACCATTTTTGGAATTTGATAATAACTCATTTATTTTTGAATATACTTTATCTATTAAAGGCTTTAATGATTCTTTAGTATATTTTTCTCCTTCTTCGTATTCTGGATAATCGATGTTAACTTCAATATTTGCTTGGATATCCATTATGTCTTTACGAATATCATTTATTTTGTTAGATAAATTTTTTGTTACTCCATTAATAGCAAGTTTACGTGATTTTTCTGTTTGAGATGATATTAAATCACTGATTGATTCTGCTTCAACTAGGTCTATTCTACCATTTAAAAAGGCTCTTTTGGTAAATTCACCAGGCTCAGCTTGTATGCAGCCATTTAATAAAAGTAATTCTAAAATTTTATTGGTTGTAGCAGGACCTCCATGAGAATTTATTTCAACTATATCTTCCATGGTAAATGTTTTTGGAGCTAGCATAACTGAAACTAACACTTCATCTATTATTTCTTTATTAGATACAATATGTCCATAGTGAATTGTATGGGTTGGAACTTTGGTAAGATCTTTTCCATCAAATAAATTATTAACTATTTTTATGGCATTTGGGCCACTAACTCTTATTATAGAAATGGCTCCTACACCTAAACTTGTAGATATTGCACATATAGTTGAATTCATGGTATCACTCTCTTTCTTTCGTGCGTATTATATCACACTTGAATAATTAAAAAAAGGATTAAATTAATCCAATTATTTTATGAATTTAGACTAATTCCTTTTAGTTTTTCGATGTTTAGGAACTGATATTTTTTTAGTTTTAGTGATGGCTCCTTCGTTATAACAATTAGCTAGTGCATCTTTATACATCTTACCTATTTCGGCTAATTCGGGATTTGTTTCATTATTTGCTAAGTCTGTAACTGTCCTTGCTTGATGCATTACTTCTTTTGTATACCATTTTAGATCGAATAAGATGTTTTTAACTAAAAGTTCTTTTTTTAATATTTCGAGAAAATATGGAAATAAGCAATTTGTTTCGTCAAGATATTCGTTGCTTATTAGTTCTTTATTTAATATGATTAATTCTTCTCTATTTGTTAAATTTCTAAATTTATTTAAATCAATAGTACTTTCATCTAAATAGGCATATTTATTAGTTGATAATACAAAATAATTGTCTTCATTAACTCTTATGGTTATAAAATTAGTATAATGTTTGTTATATTTTTTTGATAGAGCCTTTAAGTAATCATTTGTATTTAGTTTAATATTATAAATTGGTTTTAATTTTTGGTATAGTTCTAATGCGTTTAGACTTTCTATTTTGGTATAAATTAAATCATTTGCTCTTGATAGATATTCATTAATTGATGATATAAAATTGTTAACATCATAATTACCTCTATTAATTTCTTCTAATGTATCTTCTTTTAAGGTGATTGGTTTTAATAATAATTTCATATTATGGTCCTTTCCGATAAGTATATTATATCATTTTTAAGCAAGAAAAAAATGATTAAATTAATCCTCTGTTGGTTTGATAATAACGTGTCTATTAGGTTCTTCACCTTCAGAAATTGTAGTAATTCCCTTCATATTTGTTAAGCAATTATGAACAATTCTTCTTTCATATGAATTCATATTTTCCATTACTATCTCTTGTTTAGTATTTTTAACTTCTCTAGCTAAATTTTTAGCTAATCTTTCAATGTGAGTTATTTGTTTATCTTTGTAATTTTCAACATCAAGATTTAAATAAGGATAAACTCCTATTTGATTATATACGTATTGTTTACAAATTGTTGCTAAGGCAGTTAGGTTTTTACCATCTTTTCCAATTAATATTGAATTATTGTCAGAAAACATTTTTATATTAATTTGTTTTTCTCTAATATTACTTTCAAATTTAACTTCTAATCCCATGTTGTTAATAGTTTCTTGTAGAAATTCTTTGATAGCGTTTTGAACTTCAGTTAGTTTTACGATTGTAAATTTAACTGTATCGCTTTTTAAGAAACCGCCTTTGTTAATTTGTTTATGATATAAAATTTCATCTTCTGTTACATTTAAATCTGATAAAGCTTTTGCAAATACCTCATTTTCTTTTTTTCCTTCATATGAATATACTTCCACTTTATTTTCTTCCCTTCATTATTATTAAATTTTGAATAACGTTAAATCCATTTGTTACAACCCAGTATAAGGCAATGGCAGTTGGCAAACTAAATGATGCAATTGTGATGAACACTAACATGAAGTATGTCATCATTTTCATTTGTTTATCTTGTTCGGGATTACCACTTGTTTGAGTCATAGTATTTTTGAATGACAAATATGTTGTTAACATTATTAATAATAGTAACACGATATAGTAATAATTTCCAGTTCTTAATCCGATTATTGGAGTTATACCTAAGTGATATGCACCTAAGGTTCCTTCAAAGATTGCTGGAATACGATTTATTGCTTCTAGGAATCCGAAGAATAATGGAAATTGAATTAATGAGATTAAACAACTTCCCATTGGGTTAATATTATATTTTTTGTAAATTTGTAACATTTCGGTACTTTTCATAGTTAATGATTGTTGATCATTTTTGTTTTCATATTTCTTTTCTAGTCTAGCTAGTTCGGGACTTGCTTTTTTCATGTTTTCAGATTGTTTCATTGTTTTAGCTGAAAATGGAACTAAGATAATTCTAATTAATAATCCAACAATCATCACTGATAAACCATAGTTACCAACAAAATTTCCAATTTTAATAATTAAATAGGCAAGTGGCATTACAATTAATTGAACCCATAAACCACTATAAGTTTTAGAATCGTAAATTTTAATGTTTTCACATTCAGGTAAATCTTCTAATTTAAATTCTAATTTATCTTCATATTGTTCATAAATAGATTTTAAATTTTCGTCTGTTGGTTTACATAATATATTTGATGGTAAACTTTGACCTGTTTCTTCGTTGATAACTCTTTTGTTATCATTATTTGATAAGTATTTAGTACAACCTGTTAATAAGAAACATAAGCTGACTAAAATTATGATGTACTTTTTTTTCATAGTTT
>CAKOKM010000047.1 GCA_934091015.1 uncultured Bacilli bacterium
TTTTTACTTGTTAATATTTTATATTCTTCAAATATTTTAGGATCTTTTTTCTTTAAGTATTCTTTATAAATATTTTTTGCATTAGAATCTAAAATATAACTATTAAAATCTATCTCATTATTTAATTTATTTGCTGTGTTAATTATATTTACGTAATCATTAAACATATTATGTTCTTGGTTATAACTGCTAATTAATTCTTCATAATATTTTTTTAATTGATATTCTATGGGTTCTGGTAAGTTTTTTCTTTCAACATTATTAATGTTTGTTCTAAAAGATATTAAGCTTTTTTCTTTTAACATGTCAAAAAATTTACTGTCATTAAGAATATTTTCTGGGAAAATAACATCTGTATCTATTAATCTTTTAATATTTAATTTGGTAAAAAGATAAGTCGTTCTTTTGTCCGTTTGGAATAAATAGTTAATAGAATCACTACTAAAATTGTCTGCTATTAAGACTAAAAGATTGTCATCAAGTTTAGCATCGATTAATTTTTTTTGAATATCAAAAGATAAATAATTTATAAAATAATACAAATATTTTTTAACTTTTAATTCATTTAATTTTAATATTATTTTTATTATTAAATCATAATCTAAATAGGGAAAAACTTCTTTATAAAAAGTTACATCTTCAAAAAGTTCTAGAAATAATTCGTTATTTGTTAATAGATAATTAATTAGTGCAAGTGTTTCTTCTTTGTTCATACAAAGGTATCTAAATATTTTATATTTTTCAATTTCATTATCATTGTATACTTCATTTATTGTTTGTTTATCTAGTAATGAGATTATTTCTACTACTGTTAATTTTTGTTTTAATTTTGTAAGATCTTTATAATCACTATATTGTTCTAATATATAATATTTTAGTTTTTCTTTAACTAAGGGGTTATTTAAAAATAATGATCTGTTTTCTTCATTAAGTTTATTTATTTTAATAATTAGTTCATAGGGAGTAATGGTATTTAAATTATTTAAAATTTTATCTATATCTAATATTTCAGTAGTTTCAATATTTTTTTGTTTTGGAACTTCAACTGGCATTTCTTTTAGTTTAAAAATTTTATTAAAGAATTTTGTTATATTCATTGGACCACCTAATTCATTTTTATTTTCTCATATATTTTTCTATATGCCTAGAAGTAATTTAGCAACATAGAAGTAGATAAGTAAACTGCAGGCATCAACTATGGTAGTGATAAATGGACTTGCCATAACGGCTGGATCGAATTTAAGTTTTTTAGCAATCATTGGTAAGGTACAACCAATTAATTTAGCTAAAATAATTGTAACAATTAAGGTTAAACAAACTGTTAATGATACTAATAATGGGATTCGGTCAATTATTAATAACTTTAAAAAGTTACATAATGCGAGTGTTAGTGAGCATAGAATAGCTACTTTTGATTCTTTCCATATTACTTTAAAGATGTCTTTAAATTCAATATCATTTAAGGAAAGGGCACGAATAACACTTACGCTTGATTGACTTCCGGCATTTCCTCCGGTATCCATTAACATGGGAATGAAGGCGGTTAATATTGTATATGCTTTTAATTCTTCTTCAAAACTTTCAATTATTTTGCCAGTAAATGTAGCAGATATCATTAGTAATAGTAGCCATGGCATTCTAGCTTTATAGGTTTCAAAGGTTGTTGTTTGATCATATGGTTTTTCACTTGGTAACATGGCTGCCATTTTTTCCATATCTTCGGTTGCTTCTTCTTCAATAATATCAACTACATCATCAATTGTTATGATACCAACTAGACGATTTTCTAAATCAACTACAGGTAAGACAGAATAATCATAATCTTGGAAATATTTGGCAACTTCTTCTTGATCCATTAAAGTAGAAATAGCATGTTCACATTCTTCCATAATATCGTCAACTAACATTTCAGGATCATTTATAAGTAAATCTTTAATAGAAATACGTCCAAGAAGTTTACGTTCATTATCAGTTACAAAACAGGCATCAAAAGAAGCGAATTCATCTTTTTGTTTTCTAATTCTAGCAATTGATTCTTTAATAGTTAATCCTTTTTTTAGATGGATATATTCTACTGCCATTAAAGAACCTGCTGAATTTTCAGGATATTTAAGTAAACGATTAATATCATTTCTAGTATCTTTATCTACATTTGATAAAAGGGATTGAACCATTACGGCTGGCATTTCATCAAATAGGTCGGCTGCATCATCAGTAAACATATCTTCAATTATTTGAGTTGCTTCCTTTTTAGATAGTAAATTTATTAAATGTTTTTGAGTTTCATCTTCTAAGTTAACAAATACATCTGTTGCAATAGTTTTAGGTAGTAGTCTAAATACTTTAATCATTTCATCTTCGTCTAATTCTTCTAAGAATTCAGCTATATCATATTCATTCATTTCAATTAAAGTATTTTTTAACTCTTTTAAATTGTTATTTTCTAATAATTCTTTTAAGTTTTCCATAACTGGACCTCCTTATTCGTCAATTTAATTTAGCACTTATATGAAGAAAAAGAAAGACTTTTTGTCTTCCTTATTAGTTTATGTTTAATTTTTTTGATATGGTAACGTTTTTATTAATTGCTTCATAGTTATCAATTATAAATACGAAAGCATTGGGGTCGATTAAGTTTACTCCTTCTTTTAGACGATAATAGTCTTTGGTATCAACTACTGTCATTATTATTTTATTTTTATTGTTAGAATATCCACCTTTAACATTAAATTCGGTATAATCATGATTTAATTCATTTATTAGGTAATCTTTAACTTCTGATTCTTTAGTAGTAATTATAAAGAATGTTTTAGAATTTGATACTCCAATTCGTGATTTTTTTGACATGTAATTTATTAGGAATATTGCAATTACGGAGTATACTGCTGTTTCGAAACCATATGATAAGAAGGTTAAAATTACAACTATTACATCAACTAAAAGTGAGATGTCTTTACTTTTTTTAGTACGATAGTTATTAACTATTTCGTCTAATATAGAAAATCCGCCAACATGGTAATTGGATTTATGAATTAAACTATAACCAATTCCGGTTAGATAAGCACCAGAAATAACTAAAACTATTTTGTCTATTGTTGATAAGTCTATTTTAGATGTAAAGTAAAATGATAAATAAATAGTTATGGGAATTATAAAACTAGTTATAATGTATTTTTTACAATCTTTATAGCCTAGCACTAAAATTCCGAAAAACAATAATATTATATTAACGGCTAGAATGGTAATTCCGGGATTTATCGGTATAACATTATAAAAAAATTCTGATAAACCAAAAACGGTTGTTGATATTAAATTATATGGTAAAAAGAAAATGTTAAAGCATAAACCAATTATTATACTTCCTAATACGACATTTAAATATTTTTTCATTTTTCCTCCTTTAAATAACTTTCCATAAATCCGATAATATTGCCATTAAGAACTCCATCGGCATTATAGTCTTCATAATTAGTTCTTACGTCTTTTACTAATTTGTATGGTTCTAAGGTATAGTTTCTTATTTGACTACCAAACTCGATATTTAAGTGATTCTTTAAATTATCAATATTTTGTTCATGATTTTTTTCCATTAATGAGATTAATTTGCTTGTTAATATATTCATAGCAATTTCTTTGTTTTTGATTTGACTTCTTTCATTTTGGCATGTTACGACAATACCGGTTTTTAAATGAGTTATTCGAACAGCTGAATCGGTTGTGTTTACTCCTTGACCACCTTTGCCACTTGATCGGTAGACATCTACTCTAATATCATCTGGCTTTATTTCTATTTCTTTATTTTGTTTTATAACAGGAATGATTGATACAGCCGCAAATGAGGTATGACGTCTTGAATTGGAATCAAAAGGGCTTATTCTAACTAAACGATGAACTCCTTGTTCACTTTTAAAATAGCCATATGGATAATAACCATCTATTTTTAAGGTAACTGAATTAATACCTGCTTCATCATTTTTTTGCAAATCTAGAACTTCATATTTGTAATTGTTTTTATCACAAAACATTTCATACATTCTAAGTAACATATTCGCCCAATCGTGAGCCTCGGTTCCACCAGCTCCAGGATGAATTTCAAGATAACATGGTAAGTCATCATATTTTCCATTTAAATATGTTTCTATTTCTAATAATTCAATTTGTTGTTTAATATCTTCTAAATTATTTTCTATTTCTTTAACTTCGTTATCATCTTCAGTTAATAAATCTAATAGTTCGATATTTGTTGATATGTGATTTAATAATTCCTGATACTTAGTTGTACTTTTCTTTAAATTTTGTATTTTTACATTTAACTCATTTATTTTATTAAGATCTTGATAGTTTTCTTCTTTTTGAAGTTCTAATTCAATATTTTTTATTTCATTTAATTTAGAATCAATGTCAAAGTGACCTCCCAATTTGATTTAAATTATTTTTAAGTTGATTATATTCTTCTTTTAATTTAGAAAGTTCCATATTATCACCAATTAAAGTATATATTTTTTTTAACAAAAAAACAAGAATATTTGTAATTCTTGTTTATCCAATTTTATTTGATTTTTTAAAGTTAAAGGCATCTTCAGTTGATTTTATTAAACGTTTTCCGATTCCCGGCTCATAATATTCATAATAATCTTCAATATCAGGATCGATGATAGAACGATAATAAACTAATTCATTAATGGCATAATAGGGATTTAATCTACGATTTAATTCGGCTACTTTTATTTCTTCTTGTAATATGAGGTTACTTATTTCTTCGCTATTTATAAGTCCTTGTTTTATTTGTTCTAAAATATTATTTTGTTCACTTTTATTTAAATATTCATAGTATCTATCGTAAACTAATTCTTCTAAATATTTAATATAGTCAGATGGTGCTTGAAAATATTTTCTCTTTAATGTTTTTTGTTTATAAGAGAATAAATCAGCATAAACTGTTTTCATAGCAATATTTCCTCTGACTTGAAGTGGTAATGGTTTAATAAACTTATGATAATAAGCGTAGATTTCATAACCATCCATATTATTTGGTATTTTTAAATTGTGTAAAAATTTTCGAGTAGCTTCTAAGTATTTTAATAATTCTTTTGGATCATCGAATTTTCTATTTCTTTGGTTAAAAAGGTCGTTAGATTTTAGTAATTTGTTAACTAAATATCCTCCTGGTACATCAATATAACCTAAACTTATGTCTAAATCTTCATTGTCTCTACGACGAGCAAGTATTTCTTTAGCCATTTCCATATTCTGATAATCACTAAATATATCACCCAGTTTTATACCACTATATTTTTGAGGTAGTATGTAAAAACCGGTTGTTTCACTCATTGATTTTGCATTACTAAAGTCGATTGAATTTCCAATGTAATCAGTTGCATCAGCTATAATTATTTCACCGTTATGTAAATTTATTTCGACCCATGTATGATCTTGACCTGGAATTTGCATTATTTTATTTTCAATTCCAAAATAATTTAGTATATAAGAATATAGTTCCGACCATTGGCTACAAACTACATAAGAGAATAATTTTGCGTTTTTTACATCGATTGGAGTATTAACAATTATTTGCTTTTGTTCATAAGAAACTTTTGTGTAAGAAATATCATAATATAAGTTACGTGCAAGCTCAATATATGCATATCTAGCAATTAATTTCGGATCGGTTAATCTTTCAAATTTAATTTTGTTGATAATGTAGTCAGTTAAGTTACCGGTAACTAAATTTTTAGAAGCATTATTACTTTTAGATATTCTTTCGTTATTTTTATTTATTATTATTTTTAATTTATTTTCAATATCCTTGATTATTTTTTCATAGCCATTTTTATTTAGTGTTTTTAATTGTTTTAGATAATTTTCTGCTATAACAGTTTGATTTAATAAAATATTATTACGATTTGAATTCACATTATATGAATAAATAAAATCTAACATTTCTTTTAATTCTAATTCAATTCCCATAATTATCCCCCTTAGTTATGTGCATTTTAGCACGTTTGTTCGTTTTTGTCAAATTGGACGATTAAAAAATAATATGGTGAATCCATATTATTTGAAATATTCAACGCCAATTGCTTTTCTTACTCTTGTTAAAACTTCTTCTGATTTAGCACGAGCTTTTTGTGAGCCTTCTTCTAACATTTTATAAACGGCTTCAATGTTACTTTCATAAATAGCACGTCTTTCTCTGATAGGAGTTAAAACGTCATTTAGAACATTTGCTAGGAATTTTTTGATTTTAACATCACCAACTCCGCCTTGTTCATAATGAGTTTTTAAATCTTCTAGATTTTTAAATTCTGGTAAATATTTAGCAAAATGTTCATCAGTTGAAAAGGCTTCTAAATACATAAAGACAGGATTATTTTTAGTATCACCAGGATCTTCAACTCTAATATGATTTGGATCAGTATACATTGTCATTACTTTTTTAGTTACTTCTTC
>CAKOKM010000048.1 GCA_934091015.1 uncultured Bacilli bacterium
ATTTTAGCAGCTCCAGCGTCTTTTAAAACTACAGTTTTAGTAGAAGGTCCTTCTTCAACAGCAGCAGCAGGTGCAGCAGCAACAGCAACAGCAGATGGGTCTACTCCGAATTCCTCCTTCATTGCGTCAACTAATTCTTTTACTTCAAGAATAGTCATTTCTTTTAATGAATTAATAAAATCTTCTTTAGTAATTTTAGCCATTTTTATTTCTCCTTTCCTAATATTACTTTTCTTCTAATCCTTCAGCATATAAGTTTAATGCTATAGATAGATTTTTAACGTGTTCTATCATACCACCTGCAAGCATAGTAAGTAATCCTTCCATAGATGGAATAGTTGCATATTCATTAATCTCATCTATTGTAGCTACTTCGCCATTAATAATTCCGCTTCTGATTTCAGCACATTTGTGATCTTTAGTAAAAGCACTAATAGCTTTAATAGGCGCTAATAATTCTTTACCAAATACAATAGCGTTAGGTCCTTCAAGAGTATCAGATAAATCAATGTTTAATTCATCTGTTGCTCTTTTAACAAGGGTATTCTTATAAATCTTAACTTCACCGTTAGCTTCTTTAACTTTGTTTCTTAATTCAGCCATATCAGCAACAGTTAATCCTTGATAAGAAAATAATACTACAGATTCAGAATTCTTAATTTTGTCAGCAATTTCGTTTACTACTTCTTTTTTTGCATTAAGAATTTTTGTACTTGCCATATTTTCCTCCTTTTTTTATAAAAAAACTTTCCATGAGGAAAGCACAAGTTCTTCCCTCGGCTGGATTATTAAGCTTAAAGCCCCAGCTGTCTACGGATAAAAAGTTTTTTTAACAATTTTTAATATACAACATTTGTAACTATTTGTCAAAAGAATTTGTATTTAATTTAATTCCAGGACCCATAGTAGTACAAATTGATACACTCTTAACGAATGTTCCTTTAACTGTTTTAGGTTTGTTTTTAATTATTGTATTAACAAAATATGTTAAGTTTTCTTCTAATGATTTTTCATCAAAAGATACTTTTCCAATAATACTATGAACATTGCCTAAAGAATCAGCACGGTATTCAATCATACCTTTTTTGATATCTTCAACAGCTTTTTCTGGTGTAGTAGTAACTGTTCCAGTCTTAGGGTTTGGCATTAAACCTTTAGGTCCTAAAACTTTACCAATTCTACCTAATGCAGGCATCATTTCTGGTGTTGCAACGATTACATCGTAATCAAACCAATTTTCATTTGAAATTTTATCAATTAGATCTTGTTCTCCTACAAAATCAGCTCCAGCTTTTTTAGCAGCTTCAGCAGCAGCTCCTTTAGCTAAAACTAAGATTTTTTTAGATTTTCCAGTACCATTTGGTAGTACGATTGATCCTCTTAATTGTTGATCTGATTTCTTAGTATCAATATTTAAATGCATAGCTACTTCAACAGAACTATCAAATTTAGTAGTACTTGTTTCTTTAACTAAGCTAATTGCTTCTTTAACATCGTATAATTTTGCTTTTTCGATTTTTTTAGAAGCTTCCACGTACTTTTTTCCTAATTTTCTCATTTTATTCCCTCCAATCGTGGTAGATTTTGCGGATTATTAATTTTCTTCAGTTTCTTTGTTTTCGCCAATAACTTCTACTTCAGCGTTATTGTTGTTTGCAGATTCTTCCATTTTTTCTAATGCTGCTTCACGTTTAGCTTCAGCAATTTCAGCTTCTTTAGCTTCAAGAGCTTGTTCTTTTAGTTCTTCATCATTAATTCCTTCAACGGCAATACCCATATTACGAGCAGTTCCTTCAATAATTTTCATTGCTGCTTCAATAGTATAAGCATTTAAATCTGGCATTTTAGTTTCAGCTATTTTTCTTAAATCTTCTTTAGAGATAGTTGCAACAACTTCGTTAGCACCTTTTTTAGATGCTTTGTTGATTTTTGCAACCTTTTTAAGTAAGAAAGCAGCTGGTGGAGTCTTTAATACAAAACTAAATGATCTATCATCATAAATTGAGATTTCAACAGGTAAAATATCTCCCATTTTATCTTTAGATGCATCATTAAATTTAGTACAAAATTCTCCTAAATTAATTCCAGCAGGTCCTAAAACTGTTCCAACAGGAGGAGCAGGTGTAGCTTTTCCAGCAGGAATTTGTAATTTAATTTTCTTTACGACTTCTTTTGCCACGAAATACACATCCTTTCATATTTTCGCTTAGTGGTATGGGCAAATCCGCATTCCCCTCCACTTACAATTAAACCTAATTGCAACTTGGACTATACCACAATTTCTATCTTTTTACAATATAAATTTTGCTTGTTTATTTAAAAATATGAAAAAAGCTCTAAATTAATAGAGTTTTTAATCATTATTTAATTGTTGATACTTGGAATAATTCTACTTCAACAGGTGTTTCTTGACCAAATAAGTCAACTAGTACTGTTAATCTGCTGTTTTCTAAATCTAATGTACTAATTGTTCCATCCATACCTTTAAATGGTCCGTCAACAATTGTAACTTTAGTTCCAACAGTAAGTTCTTTATCAACATCCATTCTAGTCATACCCATATTAGCTAGAATTTTATCGATTTCTTGTGGTTTTAATGGAGTTGGTTTTGCTCCTTTTCCACTTGATCCAATGAATCCAGTAACTCCTGGTGTATTTCTTACGATATACCAAGCTTCATCAGTCATAATCATTTCAACTAAAATATAACCGGGAAACATTTTTTTCTTTTTTTCTTTAATGCTTCCATCTTTCATTGTTTCTTTAACTGTTTCTTCAGGAACAATAATTCTAAAAATATTATCTTTGAATCCCATTGATTCAGCACGCATTTCAAGTTTTTCTTTAACTTTTGATTCATGTCCTGAATAAGTATTAACTACATACCATTCTTTTTCCATATATTATAACCCCTTCACTAATGAACTTAGCCATGCAAATAATGCATCTAAACCATAAAAATATAAACCAAATATTACAATAAATATAATAGTTGCTACACCATATTTAGTTAAATCTTTTTTAGAAGGCCAATTTACTTTTTTAAGTTCAGCTTTTACTTCAGAACTATATGATTTTTTTGGTGTTTGTTTCTTTACTTTTTTAGTTGCTTTTTTAACCGGTTTAGTTTCTTTCTTTAATTTTTTGTTAGTAACTTCTACTTTTTCAACAGTTACTTTTGTTTCTTCTTTTTGTACTTTAGCTGCTTTTTTACTTGTATTTTTCTTTTTTACATCTTTTGCCATAATATCTCCTTTTTTATTTCAAATAAAAAACGCTTCTTGCGTCAACAAGAATATATCAAAATCTAAGGATAATTGCAATAGCTTTTGAATGATTATCTTGCAAATTTAAGCGTTTTTTCAACCATTTTACGATGTGTATCATAATAATTTTGAATTTGGGTTCTGATTTCTTTATAAATTTCTAATTCATAATCACGCTCTAATTTATTAAATATTTTGGAAAGATTAATAGTTAGAGCCTCTTCTAAGCATAAAACTAATTTAGGGTGTTTGCATAAAATTTCAGTTGTAAAATAATCTTCGTATCGTTCACTAAAAGAAAAATTACCAAAACATGATTTATAAATTATTATATCTCCAAAATCATCAGAGAAAATGCAACCATTATCAAACATAGGTGCTAAACTAATTCGATTTTTTGATTTAGCAAAAAAAACATTATGTTCCCATCTATCATATTGGCCAAATAAAATATCTACCGAAATGATTTTAAATATTTGATTTAAATATTTTATATAATCTTCCTTATTCATTGCCATCTTTATTAAATTATTAATTTCTATAAAACTATTTTTATCACTTAGCCCTTTTGCTAATTCATCAAAAAATTGATATGTTATTTTGGGTTTTCGATAATTAGCACTGATTATTCCAACTTCTTCATCAAACTTAACTATTTCATGTTCAACTGTATTAACTTTAATCTCTTTAAAAATACTTTCAATTAATAATTCTTGAAAAGCATAATTAGTTTTAAAATAAAAATATTTATTGTTTATATTTAACCAATTATTATAATTTTGTAATAATTCAGGATTTATATTAATTGATTTAGCTAATTTCATTAATTTTGATAGGTAATCTTTGTCATAAAAGTTGCAGTTGTTAAAACAATAGAATTTAGTTATATCTTTTAAATGTTTTGTTTTTATCATCTCTTTTAAATCTGGTAAATTCATCATAAATTAATCCCCCTTTTTTGTGATATGTATATTAACATATTTTCTTATTATTTTCAATCATATACTTTTAACTAATTTTAGAGATTTTTCAACCATTTTGCAGTGATTGTCATAATAATTCTGAATTTGATTTTTTAATTCCTTATATATATGTAATTGATAATCTCGTTCTAATAAATTATATATTTTATTTAAATTAATATTTATTGCTAATTCTAAATTTGTAAATAACTCGGGGAAATATTTAATTGTTTCAATTGTATGATCATCAGTATGTTTACTGTTTAAACTAAATGATAGGGTATCAAAACATGATTCAAAAAGATAAGTATTAGAATCGTCTTCTTTAAAAATATCACCATTATCAAACATTGGCGCTAGTTTTAGATGAGAACTTGACTTTTCAAAAATAATATTATAATAATTGTGATCAAATTCTCCAAATAAAATATCTATTGCTATAATTTTGGATATTAAATCAAGATAATTTTGATAATCAGTACTTGTCATTTTAGTACTAATTTTATTATTGTAATTTATTATATGTAATGGAATATCTATTTTTGATGAGGTTACTTCATTATAATTTAAATATTCACAGTTACTTTTACGAAAATTTTCACTAATTATTCCTACTTTATGATTACATTTAACAATAGTATGGCTAACACAAGGAACATTAAACATTGTAAAAATTTTTTCTATAAATAGTTCTTCAAAAATGTAATGATATTTGAAATAATAATATTTATTGTTTATTAAAAACCAGTTATGGTATATAGCTAATGTTGATGTATCTATATTAATTTTTTGTCCTAAATCTTCTAATAATACTTTATTTAAAATATCTTTATTTGAAGATAGACATTTATATTTTGATATATCAGGAAGTTGATGAGGATTAATTAAATCTTCTAAATATACGTCATCAATGGTAAAAGTTCTCATAAATAAAACACCCCTTTTGTTCGAGGTGTATATTATCATATTATTCAATAATTATCAATTATGATTTTTGTTTTATCTTTTATGCGATGAACTGCATTATATACTTGTTTTAAATTTATTTTTAATATTTTAGAAATATCTTTACATTTAAAATTATTAATTAGTAAATAAAAAATATCTTTTTCTTTTGGTGATAATGAAATTAATATTTCTTTTACTAGGTCATCATAATTTATTTTTTCATTAATAATTCTTTCAGGATTGTATTTATAATCAGGAATTAATTCCATAATATTTTGTTCATTTTTTAGTGAATTAATTAATATTATGTCTTTTTTAATTTTTAATGATTTTTGCCTAAAAAAATTATGAATTCTACGTTCAATAACAATTGTAATATATGTTGGAAGACTAGCATTTCTACTATAATTATATGTAATTAATGAGTCATTAAATGCGATTAAGGCTTCTTGTTTAATATCATTTTTATCTATATTTAGTTTATATAAAATTACTCTATATTTATATAAGACGATATCAATAATATAAGCATATTTTTCATAAATTGCAGCTTTTACATCTTCATCATTATCACAAATCATTGATACTAATTCATTTTCGGAAAACTCCATTAATTGTCAATTCCAAATAGTAAAATTCCAGCTGATACTGATGCATTAAGAGAATTTACTTTTCCTTTCATTGGGATACTTAGTATTTCATCACAATTTTTTCTAACTAATTTACTTACGCCAAATCCTTCAGATCCAATTATTAAGCATACTTTATCGGCATAATTTACTTTACGATAATCAGTTCCATCGGCTTCAGCTGCATAGATAAAAAATCCTTTATCTTTTAATTTGTCAATGGCATTTACTAAGTTATTAACCATAATTATATTAACTCTTTCTAAAGCGCCAGTACTTGTTTTCATAACTGTTTCAGTTACTAGTACTGAGCGATCTTTAGGGATAATTATATTTTTAATTCCTCTTGCTTCACATGATCTAATTATAGCTCCAAAGTTGTGAGGATCTTCTAAATGATCTAGCATTAAAACAAAGGTATCGTCAGTAATGTCATCTATATTTCCATATTCATAATCTAATATTTCAAAAATTATTCCTT
>CAKOKM010000049.1 GCA_934091015.1 uncultured Bacilli bacterium
CTGTATTTACTAATACTTTATCAATCATATATCCAGTATTTGGTGTAAATGTTATTTCAACTTTAGTTCCTTCAACAACACCTATTTTACTTGGTGTAATTGTTCCATTTCCACCAGGAACTGATGTTATTACATTAAATGTATTTTTAACATCAACTTCAATATCAATATCAGTTATTGTTTTATAGTTTGTAGTATCAACTGGAGTAAATGTTGCTTTATATTTGGTTTTTCCTACAGTTAACACTGTTGCAGGTGCATTCCAAGTAAATCCTGTTGGTAATGCTACATCTGCTAATACTTTACCTTTTACAGAAGTTAATCCTGTTGGTACTGTATAATCTGGTGTTGCTTGTGTGATAGACCAGTTAATAACTACATCAGTAGTTGTACCACCAACCCACTCATAATTATCTTTATCTTTTAAAGATATTGTAAGACTATAATTACCTACATTTGTAGCAGTATTAGTACCTGTAAATTCAAATGTTTCAGTATCATGGAATGAACTATATCCTTTACTTGTACCATCATATACAAATGATGTTGTACTAGCAGTTGGCTTATTTAATTGTGCTTTCTTAATTGTGAAAGCATAAGTTACACTTCCTACATAGTCAGGATTACTATCTTTAACTTTATAAGTTATTGTATAAGTACCTGCATCTACTGGAGCAAACTTACTACTATATGTTGTGCTACCAATTCCATTGTAAAATATATCTAATTCATTTACATCGACTTTATTATCTTCAACTGTAATTGTGCCTGTTCCCCATGGAGTTTTAGTAGTATTATCAAAAGTAAATACTTGATTATCCTCTAAACCACTGATTGTTACATTTTCTTTATTTACAACATGAACTGTAAAATCTTTTGATGTTTCTTTCCATTCAGGTGTATCATCTCCACCAAGGTTTACTTTTACTGCTGTAACTGTCATTACAACATCTCCTGCAGTTGCTCCTGCTACATATTCTTCGTTTATAGCATCATATGTAAGTGCTGTTCCAGATTTAATAGTAAAATCAATGTTTCCTACATTTCCAGTTACTGATTGTTCTAAATAACCTTTTGCTATAGAACCATTAACTCTTACATATTGATCTGCAATTGCTAAAGGTTGTTCTGCACTTGTTACTTCAAGTACACCATTTACATGTGTTCCCATTGTATAGTTAGAAGTAATATCTTCACCATTTCTCGTTACTTTAACATTGCTTACAGCATTATTTGAAGTACCTACAAATTTTTGACTACCAGTAATTGTAGCTTCTAACATATCACCAGATAATAATACACCATCAGTATATGTATAATTATTATTTATTAATTCAGTACCATCATATTTTTTAGTATCTGAACCAGCTGTTACAACTATTGGTGTTGAAATTGGGTTTACTGTTAATTTACCAGCAGCTTTTACAATACCAGAGTAACAACTAGTTACATCAACACCTTCTGCATTTGTTATAGTAATTTTTCCAATTGTATTATTTTCAATTTTTGTATCTTTAACATCTTTTACTTTACCAGTAATTACTGCAGTAACTTTATCACCATTAGGTAATGTATTGGCAGTTACTGGACTAGCATTATTTGCCCATAAAACAACATAATCATTTTTTGTATGTTCTGTTCCATCATATGTAAATTCTGCATCATAACTTTTAACTTTTACTTCAGTATCGATCGGTTTAATTTCAAAATCAACATTACTTTCACTTTCAATATAGTTTGCACTTGTGATTTTTACATTTACTTTATATTTACCTACTAATATAGGTAATGTCTTTCCTATATTTTCATAATTTCCAGAAGTTGTTTCTTTTGAATAATAAACTTCATATTCATTACTTCCTAAAGATTCTAATCCAGTTATACTTAAAGTTGGATTACTATTATATATCCAATTGCTTGGATAATGAATTGTTACTCCCTCATAATTTTTCTTTTCAACTTTTAATGTAACTGTTGCTGTATATGTTTTACCATTTTCATCAGTTACAGTAATTGTTGTTGTATATGTTCCAGCAACTAGACCAGATTTTGCTTTAATTTTAAAATCATTATTTATTGCACCAATACCTATTGTTGGTTGTGTAGTTCCAATAATTTCAAATTTTTCATTATCAGATACTGTTACATTAGTAATTTTTAAATTATCAGCTCCAATATTAGTAATTTTAATTGTTGCTTCTGGTCCATCAGTATATCCAAATGTAACATTTGGTAATGTAACATTATCTACACTTAAACCTGTTTCTTTAGCAAGTTTAATATATTGTGGTTGACTTTCACTTGCACCAGTTTTAACATCCATAACTAATGTTGTTTTATCTGCTAGTTCAATTACTCCATTAGCATCAGTATAATATACTTTTGTATCATTTGGTATTACTTCATTAATACTTTTTTTACCTAAAATATTGGTTCCTAGTTGAACACCTTGACCTTTTACCATAAGTGTTTCAAAATTGAAGTTTGCCTTCATATTATTTTCATCAGATCGAGGTAAATGAAATATTGCGCCATCTACATGTCCAACTTCAAAAATACCTTTTTTAACATTAACATTTAATGTAATGTTATGTTTCTTAGCATAATCACTACCAAATACATCAAATACATATTCATCCCATGAACTTGTTCCAGTAACAGTATAAGTTCCTCCATCAATAGTAAAACCATAAGTCTTAGGTAAGTTTTCTAATTCTTCAGGCATATAACCAGTGTATAAACTTACCCTTTTACCATTTCCTAATCCAATTATTTTACCATTATTACCATTGCCACTATCTTTAATGGTTAGATTACTCCTAAAATTATAATTATCATTATTTTTATAACCATAATGGAATATTAAAGGTTTTACTGTTAAATCTAGAGTATGTCCTGCTAAATCTAAGGTAACATTACCTAAAACATAAAGTTTAAGTTCATTTGCTAACTTAATATTACCACCTAATTTAATAATAGTGTCTTTGCTATTATCAATTTGATTAACAGCATCAATTAATGTTGCTTCATCATTAGCCATTATTGTTTGAACTTCTTTTTTCTTAACAGTAATTGGACCCCAATAAGCATCTATCGTATTAAGTTTATCAGCTCTATTTGCTATTTTAGTGCCTTCTCTATCAGAATACTCTATAATAGAATCAGCGTCAATTACATCATCAACAGTTAAATCAGAAGCATTTATCAAAACTGTATGTTTAGGAACATTTTTACTTTCTTTAGTAACATTTGAAAATTTTATTGTTTTTCCACCACCCCCTTGCTACCTCATAAAATCCTGTTATTTTTAGATTTTTAAAAACTAAATTATTAAAGCTTTTTCCTGATACATATGACCAAAAAGTTTCAAGATCTTTTTCATATTCAACATCTACACCATCTATTTCAAAATTAACAATATATTCAGCTTTCTGAATTTCGTTATAGATTGGGTCTTCGCTATGAGCTAAAATATTAAGTTTAGCTCTTTTAGAACTATTTGAATTAATGAATTTTAAGTCTAAACTATTTTTATATATCAATTGTAATCTTTGTTTTTCTGGTATAGTTAATGTAAAGCCATTAAAATCCAAAGTTTTAGACATTTCAATAAAGATTTTTGTATCTAAATCATCTCTTAATGTAATGTCACTAGTAAGTTTAACTACATCAGTTACACTATCACCCATTTTATCAGTTAAATCTGAATAATTATTAACTTCTGCAGTTTCTGCATTTACATTAGTTAAACCCACGGCAAAGATTGCTACTAATGTAAATAATGTCATAGTCAATTTTTTGACTAATTTAGATTTGTTCATCAAATCTTCCTCCTTCCTATTATATTCTATCATATTATTTTTAAATCTAAAATATATTTTTAACAAGCAGAATTAAAATTTAGTATACAAAAATATTATATTAAAGTTTTAGTAATTAATGCATCATTTAAAATGATGATTATATGTTCATAAATTTTTAAACATTTTTAAATGAGCAATTATTATTTTCCCATAAATGATAAAATTCATCAGCTGTTGTCCAATCTAAATTATATTTTTCATACAAGTTACAATTTGTTATATCCTGTATTACTAATGCTGAAAGATAAGCATTTAATCCTGATAACTCATTATTTTTATACATATTTTCTAATACTGAAACTGCATCCTTACCTAATTTTACAATATTATTATAATATTCATTATTTGTATAATCATAAGGATTAGATGATGTCATATTTGAAACTTCATTAATTTTATTTAAGTTAGACATAATTTCATTTTTTAATTGTTCATTATTTGTATAACTTTTCTTATCGCTACAACCACACAAACAAAAAATACATATTAAACTTATAAAAATTATTTTCTTCATAATGTTCCTTACTCTCTACTTACTATTTAATTATATCTAAATAATTTATAATGCTAAAAAAATTTTATATTTAACAATATTCTTGCAAATCTAAATTATATTTTCACGTATTTCATTAGTTCGTTTACGGTCTCAATGCCGTTATAGGAATAATATATATCCCTGTATCAGGATCTTTTACAACACTATTCCATAATCCACATATAATACACATAAATGCAGGTTTTTTATCCACTTTTTCATAAAATTTTAATAAGTTAGACTTTGCTTCCTCAATTTGATTAGCACCTAATTTTATTTCTATTGCACCATATTTGCCTTCATCATTTACCACAATAGCATCTACTTCTAAACCGCTTACATTATTTCTAAAATGTCTTAATTCTCCATCATTATAATCCGAATAAATTCTAAGATCTCTTTCTACTAATGCCTCGAATAAGAATCCAAAAGTATTTAAATCTTGAATTAATTTGTCATAATTAAGTCCAAGTAAAGCACAGACAAGTGATGGATCAGTAAAATGTCTTTTAGAAGTTTTACCAATATTCTCTCTTGATCTAATATTGGGATTAAATGCTTTTTGATTTTCAATTAAATGTAATTTATCTAAAACGTTAAGGTATTCACCAACTGTTTCTTTATTAATTGAATCATACTCATTTTCTATAATATCTTTTATCAAAGTTTCATTTGATGCAAGAGTAGATTCATTTCTTGCAAGAGACTTTAACAACATTTCCATTTTACTACGATCTCTTTTAACATTATCTATTTCATTAATATCTTTATCTAATATATCCTTTATATAGCTTTTAGCAACCATTTGAGCTTCTTTAGCAGGTTTATCAATATTTTCAGGCCATCCTCCTTTTAATATCAAATCTGCAATATCTTCAAGCAATAATTCCTTAGTTTGATGAGTTATTAAAGCTTCATTATTAAATAAATTTTTAAGAGAAACCGTTCCTTGAGAATTCCCTGATTCAAATAATGACATAGTTCCCATATTTAATTTACATATTCTTCCGGCTCCAGAATGATTAATTGTATTTTCTTTTTCCGTTGCTGATCCTGTCAAAATAAATTTTCCTTTTATCTTATCTTCATCGCATTTTCTTCGAACAACATCCCAAATTTGAGGAATTAGTTGCCATTCATCAATAAGAATAGGATAATCTCCTAATAATATTTGATTAACATCAATTTGAGCAAGATTAAACATTTTTTTATCGTTTGAATCTATATATTTTACTGTTTTAGAATGTGCTAAACTTGTCCATGTTTTACCACACCACTTTGGTCCAATAATTGAGATGGCACCAAAAACATTTAAACACTCCTCTATTTTTTTATCAATTAATCTTGGTTTATAACCTTCCTTTTTTAAAGACATAAATCATCACCCTAGTAAAATTTTAACATAAAAATTAAATATTAGCAATTCTAACCGTAAGATTTTAAATATTTTAACCGTAAGATTTTAAGACATTTAACCGTAAGATTTTAAGATTTTCTAGTATTTTGCCGGTTATTTTTAACAACAATAATTTTTATAATTAAAAAAACACCTAGAAATTATATCTAAGTATTTATAACGCTAAAATAAGTTTTAAGTTTCTTTTCATTAAATCAAAGATATTAGCTTTAATAACATCTTCTTTTATAGTAATATCTATGTTTTTAATTATCTTTCCATTACTTATAATATCTAATGTACCTATTTTATCACCTACTTTTAAGGGAGCCTTTACTTTATCCAAGTTAATATCATAACTATAATTATTAGTTTCATTTAAACCTTCTAAGTTGGTTGCATCTCCATTAATTGATAAATCATAATTTTCTTTTTTACTATTAAAAATATAAACAGAACCAATATT
>CAKOKM010000050.1 GCA_934091015.1 uncultured Bacilli bacterium
ATTATTCTTGTATAATAGTTACGTACAAAGAGGTGATAAAAATAAAATTATTATTAAATTTAATAGCTGGTTTATTCTTTTTAATAGGTGTTCTAATATCATTAAAAAATAAAAATAATAAATCATTAGTCAACATCAGCATAGCATCTGCATTTATAGTACTAATATATTTAGCAATATTTGATATTCTACCTGAATGTTTAGAAATGTTAGGAACTGAAAAAATATACTTATTATTTATTGGCATATTAGCCGGATTTTTAAGTATTTTACTATTAGAAAAATTAATACCAAATCACAGTCATTACGAAAATTTAGAACATCATGAAAAACATTTAAATCACATCGGCATAATAACTTCACTAGCGCTCATACTACACAATATCGTTGAAGGAATAAGTATTTATGCCATATCATCTAGTGATTTAAAATCAGGCCTATTATGTCTATTTGGTGTTGGAATGCACAATATCCCTTTTGGTATTGAAATAACAACCCTATTAAATAAAGAAAAAACAAATAAAAAGTGGATATACCTAACTTTATTAACATTTTCTACTTTTATTGGAGGTTTAATAATTTTAATCTTTGAAAAATACATGACAGACCTAGTACTAGGTTTCATGTTAAGTTTATCTTTAGGAATGATTTTATATCTTCTAATATTTGAATTATTCACTGAATTAAAAGAAAATTTTAATAAATCAAGTATTATTGGAATAATAATTGGCCTAATCGTAATGATTATTGGCCTAATAATATAATAAAGAAAGAAGGAAATATATATGGGAAGAGCATATGAAGTAAGAAAAGCAAGTATTCAAAAAACAGGAGCAATGAAAGCTAAATTATATAGTAATTACGCCAAAGAAATATACTTAGCCGCCAAAGGAAATCCTGAAATTGAAACAAATATTAATTTAAAAAGAGTTTGTGAAAAAGCCAAAAAAGAACAAGTACCTAGTGATATCATAAATAGAGCAATCGATAAAGCTAAAGGAGCCGGTGGAGAAGACTATCAAGAAGTTATTTATGAAGGATTTGGTCCTGGAAATAGTACGTTTATAATTAAAACCTTAACAGACAATGTAAATCGTACTGTAAGTTTTGTAAGAACAGCATTTAACAAAGTTCATAAATCATTAGGCGTAACCAATTCAGTATCATATAATTATGATTATCTAGGTGTAGTTGTATTTAATAGTGATAAAGAAGAAGAAATTTTTGAAGCATTATTAAATGAAGGAATCGAATTAGTAGATTTCAACAACGAAAATGGTAAAATCACCATATCATGTAATCCAACTGATTTTCATCATGTTAAAGACATTGTTGAAAAAATAGAACCAAATGTTGAATACATTTACGATGAAATTGGAAACTTTGCTAAAGAAGAAATAACTCTAACTGGCGAAGATAAAGAACTATATGATCGCCTTTATAATATGTTAGAGGAAATAGATGATGTAACAGCTATCTACACTAATGTAAAAGAAGATTAATATATGAAAAAATTAAATATTGCATTTGAAGATAAAAACATATTAGTTGTTTTAAAGCCATCAGGAATACTAACAATTGCAACCGATAAAGAAAAAGAAAAAACACTTTATCATGAAGTATATAACTATCTTCATAAAAAGAATCAAAAAGTATTTATTGTAAATAGATTAGACAAAGATACATCCGGATTTGTCGTATTTGCTAAAAATGAAAAAGCTAAATTAAAATTTCAATCAACATGGGATAAAGTAATAAGAAAATATTATGGAGTAGTAATTGGAAAAATTGATAAACCAAATAAAATAATAAATTACTTGTATGAAGGAAAAGATTTAAAAACATATCAAACAACAGACCCCAAAAAAGGTAAAAAATGTATCACTGAATACACTCCTATTAAAAATACTAACAAATATACTTTACTAGATATAACCATCAAAACAGGAAGAAAAAATCAAATAAGAGTAACATTTTCTAGTCTTAATCATCCCTTAATCGGAGATAAAAAATATGGAGCAAACAAAAATCCAATAGGAAGATTAGGCCTTCATAATTACTATTTAAAATTTACTCATCCAATTACCAATGCTCAAATTGAACTTACTACTAAAGTTCCAAAAGAATTTGCTGAAATATTTGAAATAAAAAAGATATCATCCTAAAGAGATATCTAAAAACATCATAATAATAAATCCAATTATTAAATAAAGAGCCATACGTTCTTTATTTTTATTTTGCATTGCCTCAGGCACTAATTCCGTAACAATTACATAAAACATTGATCCAGCAGCTAAAGAAAGTAAAAATGGTAATAAAACAGGTAACCTAAGAGCAATTAAAACTCCAATAACCCCACCAATTGGTTCAACTATAGCAGTTAATCCACCAATAACAAATGATTTAAATTTACTATAACCATTTTTATATAATGGAAAACTAATAGCAGAACCTTCTGGAAAATTTTGAATACCAATTCCTATTGCTAATGATATAGCAGCCGTAATACTTGAAATGCTTCCATAATAAACACCAGCAAAAGCAACTCCAATTGCCATTCCTTCCGGAAAATTATGAATAGTCATCGAAAGTAATAAATTATTAACATTATTTCTTTTTACCTTCTTTAATTTTTTTTCTTTATTATTATACAAATAATCACAAAAATAAATTAATAAAGCCCCAACCATAATTCCAATAGAAAGCAGTATAGATGCATTACAACCAATATCATCCGAACTATCCAGTGCTGGAATAATTAAAGAAAAAATTGAACTTGAAAGCATAATACCAGCAGATATACTAAGAAGAATATCCATTAAATTTTGATTAACTTTTTTAACCAAAAATACAAGAGCAGCTCCTAGTGCTGTAACCAAAAATGTAAATGTACAAGCAAGCAATGCCTGATAAATTGGATTTAATTCAATAAAAAATTCTACCATATTATATAGTATGATAGAATAAAAAATATGTTAATTTTTAACTTCCATAATAACAGGAATAATAATCGGCCTTCTACCTGTTAACTCATTAATAAAAGGAGATAATTCTAAAATAATTTGATTTTTTAAATCAACATAACTGTAACTATTTTTTAAAGATTCTCTAACAATGTTATTTACTTTGTCTTCAATACTTTTAATTAATTCCGCATTCTCATTAACTAAAATAAATCCTCTAGTAGTAATATTTGGCTTAAGTAAAAGTTCTCTTGTATTTGGATTAACATTTATAATAACACATAGAATACCTTCTTTAGACATAAATTGACGATCTCTAATAACAGAAGAACCAACATCTCCAATTCTAGATCCATCTACATATACATCTCCTGCTTGGATATGCTTACCAATTCTTGCTCCGTCTTTAGTTAATTCAACAGAATCACCATTTTTACAAATAAAGATATTTTCTTTAGGTATTCCACATAAACTAGCTAAATCACCATGCGTTTTAAGCATTCTATATTCACCATGAACTGGCATAAAATATTCAGGTTTAATAATTCTAAGCATCCATTTAAGTTCTTCTTGTTTAGCATGACCTGAAGTATGAATATCGGATAATTCTGAATTTGTATAAACTCTTACGCCTTTTAAATATAACTTATTAATAATTTTATTAATTGAAGCCTTATTTCCAGGAATTGGACTAGAAGAGAATACAACAATATCATCAGGTAATAATGAAATTTGTTTATGTGTTCCATTAGCAATTCTAGATAAAGCTGCAAGAGGTTCCCCTTGAGAACCAGTACATAAAATACAAATTTGATTCTTCTTTAAATCTTTAGCCTCATTAGCATCAATAAATATTGTTTTATCAGTAATTAAATTATTCTTAATTGCAATTTCTTTCGCATTTTCCATAGATCTACCAAAAGTAACGATCTTACGATTATTCTTTCTACAAGTTTCCACAATGTGTTTAATACGATAAATATTAGATGCAAATGTCGCAATAATAATTCTTGAAGTATGCATTGCAAATACATCATTAAGTGCTTCGTCTACTAAAGACTCACTATTAGAGTATCCTGGAACACAGGCATTTGTACTATCGGCAAGTAAAATCTTTACTCCTTCCTTCCCAAGTTCAGCCATCTTATGAATATCAGCCATTGGTCCAATAGGTGTTAAATCAAACTTAAAATCTCCTGTTTCAAATATAGTTCCATTTGGTGTCTTAATAACAACTGCATAACTTCCTGGAATTGAGTGAGTAGTTCCTACAAAAGAAACTGTCATATATTTAAACTTTAACACAGTATCAGCATCAAACTCTTTTAAGTTTTTATATTCCATATTTTTATCTTCAAATTTTTTAACAATTAAATCACATGCAATTTTAGAAGCATAAATAACTGGAATATTAACATTTTGTAGTAAGAAAGTAATACCACCAATATGATCCTCATGTCCATGAGTTATAACTAATGCCTTAATTTTATCCTCATTTTGTTTTAAATATGTAATATCTTGAATAACATAATCAACACCCAAAAGTCCTGCTTCTGGAAACATAACTCCGGCATCTATAATAACGATTTCATTTTTATGTTCAATAACATACATATTTTTTCCAACTTCACCTAATCCACCTAAAGCGAATATAGACGTAACTTCCTCATTTTTCATATATATCTTCCTCCTTAATAACTTAATAAAAAAATTTAAAAGTTCAAATTGCTAAATAATTATAGTACATTTCTTTCATTTTGTCTAGTTTACACATTAAATTAAAATAGACCAAACTAAATTTACATCATAATGTGCCTAATAAAAGTAAACAATCAAATTTATTTTTATATCTTTTCTAATTTTACTAATAACCATTTTACACACATACTTTACACAATAAATTATCATAAAAAGATATAGATTGTCGAAGTTATTTAAGTGTCTCTCATAAAAAAGTATATTATTTTTGAAAGGAAGAAAAAATGGAACAAGAAAAAATAATATTACAGCAGTATGAACCTTTAATTTACAAGGTCGCTAAAAATTTTTACAACGTCGAGTTATGTGATTTATATCAAGCTGGTAGTTTAGGTTTAATTAAAGCCTATCGCAATTACAATGAAAATGTTGGAAAAAACTTTATAAACTTTGCCTATATGTATATCTACGGTGAAATGTTTGAGTTTGTAAATAATTCCCAAACTATTAAGTTAAACAAGGAATACCTACGGTTGTCAAAATCAATTAAAAAAGCTATCACCATGTTACAAGAAGAATTAGGTAGAACTCCAACAACAACTGAGTTAAGCGCATTTCTAGAAATAGATGAAGAAACTATTATTAATATTTTAAATATTACCAAGGAATCCGTAAGTTTAGATGATAAAATAACTGATGATGGATCATCTTACATTGATACAATAGGGAAAACTATGGATCTAGATAGTCAAATTTTAATTAATGATTCCTTAGAAACTCTTAGTGACCTAGAAAGGAAAGTCGTTTTAAGCAGGTACTTCGAAGATTTAACTCAAAGTGAAACAGCTAGTCTCTTAGGAATATCTCAAGTTAAAGTATCTCGAATTGAGAAAAAAGGTAAAGCCAAAATAAAAGAGTATATAAAAAGTTAATTGGTTAATAATAAAAATGTGATTTTATGGATAAAAATGAATATTTAAAAATTGTAAAAAAATTTACTCCCCATGAAGATAATCAAAAAGATTATATTTTATCGTTTATCTCTGGAGGAACTATTGGAATGACTGGTGAAATAATTCGTTTATTTTTAATAAACAATTGCCACGTTTCTAAACCAGATGCCACATCTTATGTAATCTTAATTGCAATATTTGTTTCTGCTTTATTAACTTGTTTAGGAAAATATGACTCAATTATTGAAAAATTTAAATCAGGAATAATCATTCCAATTACCGGTTTTGCCCACAGTGTTACCTCATCTGCCCTAGATTATAAACATGATGGATTAATTACGGGTTTAGGCTCTAATTATTTTAAACTAGCTGGAAGTGTAATTCTATATGCCATTGTAAGTGGCTTCTTCATGGGAATATTAAAGGTGATTCTAAATGTTTGAATTTAAAAATGTTTATATTGATAAGTTTTATACAGTTGTAAGTAAAAAAGAAGCAAATGG
>CAKOKM010000051.1 GCA_934091015.1 uncultured Bacilli bacterium
TCTCGCGCCGGTTACCCGACCTACACCCTTAGCAGGGGCGCCTCTTCAGCCTCTTGAGTACTACTCCATGCCAACAAATAAATTTTACTATAAAATTTAGTCAATGTCAATTTAATATACTTCAGTTTTTATATTTTCTACCATATTTTTAATAAAATATAGGTAATCTTGATTATTTTTTCTTTGTTCATCATTGATTGTATATAAATTTGGTACTTTTATAATTGTTATTCCTGATTTAACAAGGTCCTTTATATTATCTGTTTCAGTATAATCTGATAATACAAATAAATATTTTACTGTTTTATTTTGAACTAATTTCTTTGCCTGACTTAAATTAGTGTTTGAATTTTCGATATCATCTATATATATTACGTTGAAACCATAATTTTTTAAAAAGTTAAATGTACTATTTCCTACAACAATTGTATTATTTGACGCATTTTCAGCAATCGTTTTAAGTTCTACATCTATTTCGGAAATTTTAACTTTTAATTCATCATAATTTGAATCTATTTTATCAATTATTTTTTGATTTGTAACATACTCTTTTAAACTATTTTTTATATTAGAAGCTAGCATTAAAAAGTTAGTAGGACTAAGCCATAATTCAGTTGAATCATTTTCAATTTCTAATCCCTTTGAAATGTCTATAATATCTAATTTTTTATTTTTATTAAGCAAGCTTGCAGCGATATTTTTTTCTTTAGATAAACCATTATAAATAAAAACGTCAGCCTTTGAATAATCTTTAATTTGTTTGGGTGATAATTCATAATTATTAACATCTACATCTGAAGGATATATCATATTTATTTTAGAATAATCTCCATATAAACACTTTGTTATATATTCAATTGGGTAAGATGTAACATTTATATTAATATTATCATATTTATCTCTTTTGAGACATCCAAAGGATGTTATCCCAACAATAACTATTATTAATACTAATTTTAAATATTTCATTTTTTCTTCTCCTTTACTGGGTCATATCCAAATTTACCAAAAGGATGACATCTAATAATTCTTTTAAATCCTAGCCATGTTCCTTGAAAAGAACCATATTTAATTATTGCTTCTTTAGTATATTCAGAACAAGTAGGAATAAATCTACAATTATTATGCATTCTTAATGGAGTCCTTTGATATAACTCTATTAATTTAATTAATATTTTTTTCATAAATTAATTATAATAAAAAAATTAAAAACTTAATAGAGAACATATATTCGAAATTATATATAAAAAGATTTTAATAAAAGAATAGTTGAAACTTAATAAGAACATTTAATAATGTAATTAGTTAATCTATCATTATATAACTATAAATAAAAAAATTTTCCATAATTTAAATTCTTTTCTTTATCAAACAAATTTGATACAATTTTTATATAAGAAATCGAGGGATAGTATGTTAGATAAATTCGTACCAGATATGTATTTAAAAAGTGTTTATGATATAGATTATGCTAAATTAAAAAAGAAAGGAATTAAATGTGTAATATTTGACTTAGATAATACTCTAGCGCCATTAAATATGAATAAACCGTCTAAAAAATTAAAAGACTTAATAGAAGATATAAAAGAATTAAATTTAAGAATTTTAATTGTATCTAATTCAACTAAAAAAAGAGTTGAACCATTCAAAGAAATACTTAATGTAGATTCAGCTTATTTTGCAAGTAAACCTTTATCCAAAAAGTATGTTAAAATAATGAAATTATATAAATTAAAACCTACTCAAATAGCATGTGTAGGAGATCAATTACTAACTGATATTTATGGCGCAAATAGAATGGAATTTTTAAGTATATTAGTTAATCCAATTGGTAATATAGACTATGTATTAACTAAGTTTAATAGGTTTATTGAACCATTTATTTATAATAAGTTAGAGAAAAAAGAGTTATTAAAAAAAGGAGAATATTATGAGTAGAATATGTTTTGGATGTGGTGCTAAATTACAATATAGTAATAAAGATGCTAAAGGATATGTTCCCGAAAATAAATTAAATGATGCTAAATATTGTATGAGATGTTTTAAATTAATGCATTATGGGGTTAATATTAATGATACTGTTCCTAAAAGGGTTGAAGAAATATTGTATTTAGTTAATAGTGATGATAAATTTACAATATTTATGTGTGATTTTTTATCTTTATCAGATAAAATAATTAATATATATAATAAGATTAAAGGAAAAAAATTGTTGTTAATATCTAAAATAGATGTAATTCCTAAAGATATTAAAATTGATAATATTAGAAAATATATAATGAATAATTATAAAGTAAATAATGTTAGATTTGTTAGTAGTGTTAATGGTTATGGAATAGATTCTTTAATTAATTATTTAATAACTAATAATATTAGGGAAAGTTACATTTTAGGAGAAACCAATTCAGGTAAAAGTACATTAATAAATAATATTTTAGATGCTTTTGATTCTAAATTAACTAAAACAACAATAAGTAATAGTAAAAATACAACACTAGATTTTATAAGATTAAATGTTAATAATAATTTAACTATAATTGATTCACCGGGATTTGTAACTGATAGTTATGAAGTAAATTGTCCATTAAAGAAAGTGATTAAACCTTTAACATACCAAATGAAAAATGGAGAAGTACTTAAAATAGATAAATTTTATATTAAGTTTGATTATGCTACAAGTGTAACTGTTTATTCTTGTTATGATTTAGAGATTAAAAAGTATTATAAAGATGATATAAGTTTTACATATAATGAAAAGATAGAATCAAATAGTGATATTGTAATTTATGGTTTAGGTTTTATAAATGTTAAAAATGAATGTGTTGTTAGTGTATCTAATATTGATAGTAGTTTATTAGAGTTTAGAGAAAGTGTGTTTAAGTAGTTTATGACAAGAATTAGAGTAATGGATGAAGATTTATCCAATAAAATTGCAGCTGGAGAAGTAGTAGAGAAAGCAGCTAACGTTGTTAAAGAATTAGTTGAAAATTCCATAGATGCTCAGAGTAAATCAATTAAAATAGAACTAATTAATTCAGGATTAAAAGAAATAATGATAACTGATGATGGAATTGGAATGAATCATGAAGATGCTCTTTTAGCGTTTAAAAGACATGCAACAAGTAAAATATATAAATTAGAAGATTTATTCTTTATTAATTCACTTGGTTTTAGAGGTGAAGCACTTCCATCAATAGCGTCTGTTTCTAAAGTTAGTTTAAGAACCAGTGATGGAAAAGAAGGAACCTATTTAGAAATAAATGGCGGTAAGTTAGAAAATACTTCATCATGTGATTTAAGAAAAGGAACTATTGTTACAGTTAGAGATTTATTTTATAATACTCCTGCCAGACTCAAATATTTAAAAAGTGAAGTAACTGAACTTAGTTATATAACTAATTATGTAGAGAAATTAGCGCTTAGTTACCCTAATGTATCATTTAAACTTATGAATAATGGGAATACTTTAATAGAAACAAGTGGTAGTAATAATTTACTTAAAGTTATACATGAATTATTTGGAGCAAATATCAGTAAAAATATGGTTAAGATAAACGCTAGTAATGATGATTATGATATTTCTGGATATATTTGTAAACCATGTGTATTAAAGTCTAATCGTAATTTTATGATTACAATAGTTAATGGTAGAGTAGTTAAAAATGCAGAGGTAAATAAAACTATTAATGATGCTTATTACACATATAAACCTGATATTAAATATCCTGTGGTAGTTTTAAAGATTGAAACTGATCCTACTTTAATAGATGTAAATATTCATCCAACTAAACAAGATATTAAATTTAGTAAGATAGATAGTTTAACTAGTTTAATTACTAGCACTATTAAAGATGCTTTATATAAAAGCTTATTAGTACCAAATGTAGAAGTTAAAGAAAGTAAACAAATAAATATTCCTATTCAAACAGTAAGTGAAGTTGATAAATCTTTTAATAATGATAGTGAAGAAGATTATGTTATAGAGGAAACTCCTTTATTTATTAATGATTCTATTAATGATAATCTAAGTGAAAAAGAACAAGTAACTATGGATTTTAAAGTTAATGAAAAGAATGAACAAATTAAAAAGATTGAGTTTTATCCTTGTGGATTAGTTATGGGAACTTATATAATTGCCCAAAATGATAATGCGATGTATTTAATAGATCAACATGCTGCTCAAGAAAGAATTAATTATGAAAAGATTAGAAATGCATTATATGATGATAAAATTAAAACAACAGATTTACTTATTCCCATAAGTATTGAATTATCTCCTAGTGATTATTTAAAATTTCAAGATAATAAAAAAGTATTAACTGATTTAGGTTTTGTTATTGATGATTTTGGAATAAATACGATTATTATTAAAACTCATCCTACATGGTTAATTTCAGGTTATGAAGAAGAAAATATTCGAAGAATTATTGATTATATATTAGAGATGCCTAAAGATTTTGATAGAGTAAGATTTATTGATAATATTTCTGCTACTTGTGCTTGTAAGATGAGTGTTAAAGGAAATACTTCAATTACAATGGAAGAAGCTGAAAGTATTTTAAATCAATTAGTTAAATGTGATAATCCTTATAATTGTCCGCATGGAAGACCAACTATTATAACTTTTACTAAATATGAATTAGAAAGATTATTTAAGAGGGTAATGAATTAAGATGATAATAGTAGTATGTGGGGCAACGGCTAGTTATAAAACAAGATTAAGTGTGGATTTAGCAAAAAGATATAGTGGAATAGTAGTTAATGCTGATTCACTTCAAGTTTATAAAGAACTTGATATTGCAACTGCGAAAATAAAAGAAGAAGAAAAAGAAGGAATTCCTCATTATTTATTTGATATAGTAGATAAAAATGATATGTATACAGTTTATGATTATCAAAAAGATTTAAGAAATATATTAGATAATAATAAGGATAAAAATATTATAATTGTAGGTGGTACTGGTTTATATATTAAAGCTGGTTTATATAATTATGTGTTTGAAGATGATACTTCTTATGATACTTATAATGATATTTCTAATGAAGAATTATATGAAAAAGTTAAAGAAAAATATCCTAATCTTGATATACACGTAAATAATCGAAAGAGATTAATAAGAGCGCTTAATAAAAAAGAAGATTATGATAATAAAGGTAATGAATTATTATATGATGCTAAATTTATTGCGATTGATTTAGAACGAGATGTTTTATATGACCGAATTAATAAGCGTGTTGATATAATGGTTAAAGATGGCTTAATTGAAGAAGCAAGAAAGTTGTATGATGAACATGTGTATTCAAAAGCAGTAATGACTTGTATTGGCTATAAAGAATTATATATGTATTTTGATGGTAAAATAAGTTTAAATGTAGCTTTAGATTTAATTAAGAAAAATAGTAGACATTATGCTAAAAGACAATATACTTGGTTTAAGAATCAAATGGACGTTAAATGGTTTAAGTTAGATAAAAGTTATGATGAAACTTATAAAGAAATTATTGCATACTTAGAAGGAAAATAAAGAAAATGAATAATTATACTGGAAGATGTATTGGAATTATTACTGATGTTCATAGTTTGTTAGTGCCGACTATTGCTTGTTTAGAAGATTTAAAAAATAAAGGGATAACAGAAATATATTCTTTAGGTGATAATTTCGGAGTTGGACCTAGCCCTAAGGAAGTAATGGATTTATTAAATGAATATAACGTTAAATCTATAGCAGGTAATAGTGAAGATTATATAGCTTTAGGACTTGCACCATTTAGAAGTTTTTTTACTCATGAAAAAGAAGAAAGTTATTTATGGACATTATCTAATTTAAGTAGTTATGAAATAGAAATAATAAAGTTATATCCTCATTTTATTGATTTAACTTTGGGTGGAAAGAAAATCGCATTATGTCATTTTGCCAATGATTGTAGATTTGATTTTGATAGATTTAGTACCTGGACTTATCAAGCAAATTATAATAATGGTAAAAATGCATATAAACAATTTTTATATACAAATAGTCAAGAACAAAAACTTGATAT
>CAKOKM010000052.1 GCA_934091015.1 uncultured Bacilli bacterium
AAAATAATTATATCAAATATTTAAACATTATAAAATTACAATTTCAGTTATATCATCTAAATAAATTTTTTCATTATCAATCATTTTAATATATCCATTAACTAAATCTAATGATTTAACTTTACAAACTTTATTTATATATTTGCCGCCTTCTTTTTTTAAATCAGCTATAAAATAAGTGATCATAATTTCCAGATGATTATTAACATTTTTATTTATTATATTTAAAGTCTCATTAAGTTTATCAACACTTTCTTCATCTAAAATATGTTTTTTGGTTGTTAATCTAGCTGTTTCTTCAATTTCTTCATCATATCCAACTAAAGCCGCAAAAGGAGCAAATTGTCCGGCTCTCTTATCTAAACTCATTCTTGGATGATAAATAGGCTCATAATGAGGTAGATTAATAATATCTTCATATTTATTCATTATCCTTTATGTCCTCCCACTTCTCTATTTCGGTCAATAGCAGTTGATCCTTCTTCTAAATTCATTCCTTTTAAAATTGAGTTTTTTCCAAATTTATTTTTTATATCAATAATTGCATGTTGTAATTTTTTATCATCTTCTTGATGTTTTTTAGTCTCTTCTTTTTCTAGAGTTTTATCTATAGTGTTAAATAAATCTAATTGTTCAAACACTAAATCATTTTTAGTTTTATTTTCTGCTTTTAAATTACACACTGTAATATTTATTTTTCTTATTAATAGATTTTTATTAACTATTTCATCATATAACTGAATACACTTTTCAGATAATATCTTACTTGAAAAGGTATAATAATCTAAATTAATTGTTCCATGAGCATTTTTAGGTACATACCTTCCATAACTATCTTTGGTTATTGGACCATTATATTTATTTCTTATTTCTGGATTAGTTAAATTTGAAACATCATAAGTTAAATCTAAGACTATTTGTTTTGTTGTTAATTCTTTTTTAGTTAAATCAAGTGCTAGGAAATCAATCATTTCTCTAACAATTAACTTTGTTTCATCATAATTATAGGGACGATGTAATACTTGGCCTGAAGATAAGCTGCTTGTTTCTGGCTTATATTTTTTAACATCTTCTATTTTTGTTGGTTCGTAACCCCAAGCATGATCTATTAATAACTCTGCATTAACTCCAAACAAATTATATAAAAAATTTTCATTTTTAATGGACATTAATGCTACATCACCCATTGTATACATTCTATTTTCTTCTAACTTTTTGGCAATACCTTTTCCAACTCGCCAAAATGAAGTTAATGGTTTGTGTTCCCACAAAATTTTTCGATAAGACATTTCATCTAAAGATGCCATTCTTACTCCGATTTCATTTGGTTTCATATGTTTAGCAACTATATCCATTGCAATTTTAGCTAAATACATATTAGTTCCTATTCCTGCTGTTGCTGTTATCCCTGTTTCGTTATAAACATCTTTAATAATAGTTGTAGCAAGTTCCTTAGGTGTTTTTTTATAAAATTTTAAATAATTTGTAATATCACAAAATACTTCATCAATTGAATAGGGAAATATATCTTCTGGTGCTAAATATTTTAAATAAATATTATATATTTTAGTACTATAAAACATATATTTTTTCATTTGTGGAGTTGCTATTAAATAATCTAGTTCTAAAGTTTTATTCTTTTTAAGTTCACTATCAAGATAAGATTTACCTCTAAATTGTCTATAATTATTTTCTTTTCTTCTTTGATTATTTACTTCTCTAACTTTTTGAACAACTTCAAATAATCTTGCTCTACCTCCTAATCCATATTGTTTTAAACTAGGAGTTATAGCAAGACATACCGTTTTTTCAGTTCTACTTTTATCTGCAACAACTAAATTAGTGTTTAACGGATCTAAGTGTCTTTCAACACATTCAACTGATGCATAAAAACTTTTTAAATCAATACACATATAATATTTGTTCATAGCAACCACAATTAAATTATATCAAACAATTGTTTATATAACAATAATATTTTTTATAAATATCAACCATTTTACCCATTTGGGTAAAATGGTATAATAATTAATTGTTTTCTTTCAATCTTTTTATTTCTTCTTTTTCAAGTTCTTTTAATGACTTTTTAGGAGTTGGTAAGTTTTCTGGCATTGTACCACCATTTTTAGCAATTACTTCTCTAATATTTTTACCAATATTATAATGAGTTTCGTTAGCATCTTTTTCGCCAGTTACATTATCTCTTTTTAATTTTGATTCAGTTTGAGATATACGAAAAAGATTAGCTGCTAACTCTTCACTACCCATATTATCTAGTATATCCTCTCGGTATCTTAAACCTTTTCTTTTAGCTATATCATCAGCAGATTCGCCATTATATAAACCTCTATATCCGGCATTATGAAATTTATCAAAATTTTTAACTCCACATTTTTTAGCAACTTGATTTAAAGAATAATTTCCTTTTCTAGTTAAATTTCTTTGATAAAATCTTTTTTCATCTTCAGTTAACATAGAATATTCTTTTTCAGTTAATTCTTGTTTTCTTGTTTGAATTGCAAAATATGTTTGACCAAGTGCAACAACTTCCTTATTCGGATTCGCATTTTGAACTATCAAATAACATGCATATCTTGATAGTTTAAAATCTACTACCTTTCTTTTTGCTGTTTTACCTGTATTTATCATTTTTCCCACTTGGGAAAAATGATCCGATACCGCATTATTACTGTTCTCACAAGCAATTTTAGCACTCTCAATCACATTACAAAATTTATCCCATCTTTTATAATCTAAAGCAATTTGTAACTCACGTGCATACCAATACTCATTACCATATTCATCAATATGTTTTATATCTTCAAAATTTTTTTCATTATATTTTTCTAGTGTATCCATTGTTTCTCCCTAATTTAAACTATAATTATTTACCACTAACTAATTCTTCACATTTATTTGCTAATTTATTATAAACATCCTCTTCAAAACGAGATTTGTTAATCTTAAGTAATTTAAGCATAATAGATGGATCAACACTTAATCTCATTAAAGAATCAGTTTCATCAGATTGAATAAAAGTCTTTTCTAATCTATGAATTGAAATCTCTCCCATTCCTAGTGCAAAAGCATACTCTTTTTGAGTCATACCATACATATTTCTAATTTCTTTAATTTCATTAGAAGCTAATAATTCCTTTTCTTCTTTATATGCATCAACTAATTTTTTATCATTTTCCATATCAAGTTTATGATTATTTATCTCATTACCCGTATTTGAATCAATCATATATTCTTCGATGATTTCTAACACAACTCCTTTTACTTCTGATTTTCTTTTTTTAGTTTTAATAATTCCTTCCATATCAATTATCCTTTTCTTGCTATATATAATAACATAATAGTTTTGCCATATCAATTGATAAATTACGAATTTTCGAAAAACTTTAAAAAAAAAGAAAACACCTATTTAGTGTCTTCTCTATTCCATTTAAAATTTACTACTTCAGGTATATCTACCCCATTTTCTTTAATATATTCATTATGATATTTTAAAGTTTCTTCACATTTATTAATAAGTGCTTGTTTCTTACTCTTATTAACCTTAACATACTTCATAGCATCTAAAATTAAATGATATCTATCTAATTTATTTAATACTCTCATATCAAAAGGTGTTGTAATAGTTCCTTCTTCAATATAACCATGAACATGCATATTCTGATTACATCTCTTATAAGTAAGTTGATGAATTAAGTGAGGATATCCATGAAATGCAAATATAATAGGTTTATCTTTAGTAAATAATTTATTATATTCATCATTAGATAATCCATGAGGATGATCACAATCAGATTGTAATTTCATTAAATCAATAACATTAACAACTCTTATTTTAAGTTCAGGAATATATTCCTTCATAATCTGAGTTGCCGCAAGAACTTCAACTGTTGGCGTATCACCAGCACAAGCCATAACTATATCAGGATTATTATCACTTGCCCAATCAAATATTCCAATCCCATTTGCACAATGTTTACTTGCTTCTTCCATATTAAGCCATTGATAAGAAGGATGCTTAGAAGCAACAATTAAATTAATATAATTTTTAGTTTGTAAAATATGATTAGTACAAGAAAGTAACGTATTAGCATCTATCGGTAAATAAATTCTAACAATATCAGCCTTTTTAGTTACTAAATGATTAATAAATCCCGGATCTTGATGAGTAAAACCATTATGATCTTGTTGCCAACAATGACTAGTTAAAATATAATTTAAACTTGCTATATCACTTCTCCAAGGAATTTCCTTACACATTTTAAGCCATTTAGCATGTTGACTAGCCATAGAATCTACAATTCTTATAAAAGCTTCATAACTATGCATCAAACCATGTCTACCAGTTAATAAATATCCTTCTAACAAACCTTCACAAACATGTTCAGATAAAATACTGTCAATAACCTTACCATTTGCTGCTAAATACTCATCACTAGAAAGCAACTGACCATTCCATTTTCTATTAGTAACTTTAAAAACATCATTAAATCTATTAGATAAAGCTTCATCAGGACCAAAAATCCTAAAATTATCATTTTTCTTAATAACATCCATTAAATAAGTACCTAAATTTAACATATCACTGGCAATAACTGTTCCATGGCCTTCAAATTTAACAGCATAATCTTTATAATCAGGTAATTTTAAATCTTTAAGTAGTAATCCCCCATTAGCGTATTTACTACTACTCATTCTTTTATCTTTTTTAGGAACAAAATCTCTTATTTCCTTAATTACCCTACCATCTTCATCAAACAAATCATCAACTTTATAACTCTTAAGCCACTTTTCTAATAATTTTAAATTATCCGGATTAGCATCACTTACATTAATAGGAACTTGATGAGATCTAAATGATCCTTCTATCTTTAATCCATTATATTCTTTAATTCCTGTCCATCCTTTAGGAGTTTTTAAGATAATCATAGGCCAATAAGGTCTTTTACTATTATTACTTAATTTAGCTTTACTTTGAATAGTTTTAATCTCCAATATAACTTTATCCATTGCTTCTGCCATTAATTTATGCATATCACTTACTTTAGAACCACTAACAATATAAGGATGATATCCCATTCCTTCAAAATAACTAATAAGTTCTTTTTCACTAATTCTTGATAAAATAGTTGGATTAGCAATTTTATAACCATTTAAATGTAATATTGGTAAAACAGCACCATCAGTTATTGGATTAATTAATTTATTTATTTGCCAACTTGCTGCAAGAGGACCAGTTTCTGCTTCTCCATCCCCAATCACACAAGCCGCAATCAACTTAGGATTATCTAAAACAGCACCATAAGCATGAGCTAAACTATAACCAAGTTCGCCGCCTTCATTAATAGATCCTGGAACATTTGGCGCAACATGAGAAGGAAGCCCTCCTGGAAAACTAAAACTCTTACATAACTTAGTTAATCCTTCTAAATCATTAGTTACCTCAGGATAATATTCACTATAAGTTCCTTCTATATAAGAATTAGCAACCATAGCTTGACCACTATGACCAGGTCCTGAAATATAAATCATATTTAAATCATACTTGTTGATAACTCTATTTAAATGAGCATAAACAAAATTTTGTCCTGGTGCACTTCCCCAATGTCCTACTAACTTCTTTTTAATATCATCCATTTCTAAAGGTCTTCTAAGTAAAGGATTATCCTTTAAATAAATCATTGCACAAGATAAATAATTAACTACTCTAAAATATTCATCTAACACTTTAAATTCATTATCCATAATCATTCTCCTAAATTAAAGATTTAGCTATGATATAACCTAAAATAAGACAAATTATTATAACTACTATAGATAATATAAGTTCTAACTTATTCTTTCTCACACAGCCTCAATCCTATTCTTAATTAACTATATCATAAACTT
>CAKOKM010000053.1 GCA_934091015.1 uncultured Bacilli bacterium
ACTGGTAAAAAAGAAACTAAAATTGATAATGAAAGTATTAATAAAAATATAGATTTAATTGCGAAAGCTAAAAAAGAAGAGGAATTTATTCAAAATGATATTTATACTCCAATTGACTATTTTAATGGTTTCTTAACTGGATATGCTGCTAATTGTCCTTTATGTGGTGGAACACTTGGATGTAATGGTCAAAATGTTTTAGATGGAACAATTTATTATAATGATGCTGATTATGGTGAAGTTAGAATTGTTGCGTCTTCTAGCAATTTAAGATGTGGCTCTATTGTTCAATTCAATTTAGATACTGTTTCTAATAAACCAATTACTGCAATTGTGCTTGATAGAGGTGTGACTGGAACTAATTTAGATTTATTAATGGAGAGCGAAGATGCTGCTATTAGATATGTTGGAGGAAGATTAATTTCTTATAGTGTTCTTAGGAATGGTTATAACAGATAAATTTTAGGAGGTTTTTATGATTGATCATAAATTTAAAAAACAATATGGTCAAAATTTTTTGATTGATAAAAATATTTTAAATAAAATTTCTGAAAGTATTTGTCCAAGTGAAAATGATTTGATTATTGAAATTGGTCCTGGTAGTGGTAATTTGACTAAAAAGTTAAAAGAATACAAGGCAAATTTGGTATGTTTTGAAATTGATAAATCCTTAGATAAATATTTAAGTTTGTTAGAAGATGATAAGACAAAAATTGTTTATGAAGATTTTATGAATGTGAAGTTAGATGAATTTGTAAAAAATTATAATTATGAAAATATTTACGTAATAGCTAATATTCCTTATTATATAACTACACCTATAATTGAAAAAATTACTTTTTCTAATATTAAAGTTAAATCTCTTTTGTTAATGGTTCAAAAGGAGGTTGCAGATAGACTTTCTAGTGAATGTGGTAATAGAGAATATGGATATATAACAGTTTTATTAAATGCTTTTTATGATATTAATAAACTATTTAATGTTAATAGAAACTCTTTTTATCCGGTGCCTAATGTGGATAGTGCTATCATTAAACTAGATAGTAAAGAATGTAATATTTTAAATTTTGAAAAATTTAATAAGTTAATTAAAAATGCTTTTAGATTTAAAAGAAAGACTTTAAAAAATAATTTAAATGGTTACGATTTGGAATTAATAAACAATATATTAGGAGAATATGGTTTTTCATTATCTAATAGAGCAGAAGACATACCTGTTGAGGTTTATATTCAATTATCAAATAAGCTAAAATAAAAAATCAGAATTTCTGATTTTTTTATTTGAATAAATGTGCTTTATTACGTTTCCTAACTGGCAATATTTTGCTAGTTTTTTGAGTTGCATCATACAATTTTTTTAAATCTGATATATCTTTATTAATTTGATCTATACTTAAATGAAGTTCTTCGGCTTGTTTAACTATTGTATAACCTAACGCTCTTGTTTTAATAATGTAAATTTGTCTTTCGTTTAAATTTCCTTCTTCAATGAATGCATCAACAATAGTTTTTGTCCAAAAAACTTGTTTTGTCATATGCTCACCATGTATAATTTTACTATTAATTCAGTACAAAATCAACTAAATTTTCTTTTCCTATGAGGTTTCGTATGAGGTTTCTATAAGGTGTGTTTAATTTGCAATTGTTTGCTCAATTAAATGCAAAAAATCTAATATTTCATTATTTTCAAAAATTATTTTATAATTTTTGAAAGTTGTATTTTCTGGTTTTATTAAATTTAAAGCCATGTATTTATCCGTATTTACATAATAACATTTAATTGTAAAATAATTTTTAATGAAAAATAATTTATGTGGTTTTATGTTCTCTAAATATCCTTTTTTTATTGTATTTACAATTTTGTTTAATTCTTTTTTACTAAGTGATTCTCTATTTATATGATAGTTAAATTCATTATTATTTAATGTGAGTTCTACGTTACACCAAACGTCTTCATTTAATAGTCCAATTTTATTTTTGGTTAAACTTATTTTTAATTTATATTCTGTATTTTTATATGCTAGTTTCATAATATTTACTCCTTTAGATATTAATATAATATCAAATTTATATTTTTAATAACTGTAAAAAAAATGTAATGAAAAAATCTTCCACATAGAAGATTTTATATTAATATTTCATCGTTAGTAGGCACAACACTGCTTAATGATACTACATTTTTTGCCTGTAATCCTTTATTTGTTCTTATAAGTTCAAATTCAACACTTTCTCCTTCGGCAAGTGTTTTGTATCCTTTCATGTTTATTGCTGAATAATGTACGAAAATATCCTCGTCATTATTATATTCTAGAAAACCAAAACCTCTTTCATTGTTAAACCATTTAACTCTACTTTTCATATTTCATTCCTTCCTTTGTGCCTTAGCACAATATTATTATCTCAAATTTATGTGGATCTAACGTGTAATTTTAATTCCAATTAAATGTTATATTTATTCCTTTTTTGTTTTATAAAACTGTATAATTTATGTAATTAGAAAAATTAATTTAATACTTGCATATAATAACCAAGTGTGATATATTTTAAATTCTGTTTCAAGAAAGGATGTATATTTATGAAAGAATTTATAATTAATTTTGTATTAATATTTATTGTTAAAGTTATAGATAATATTTTAGGAACAAGTAAGACGATTTTAATTCAAAAGAACAAGTCATTTATAGCGTCTATTACAGTAATTATTAGTCAAATTATATTTTATAAATTAATTAATGTAGTGGATAATAATGATGGAGAATTAATGATTTACGTTATATCTGTTGCTAGTGGAATAGGTACTTTACTAGCGTTACATATTAGTAATAAATTTTCTAAAGATAGAGTATTTTTTAATATTATCCTTAATGATGATAAGAATGTAATGATGAAATTTAGAGATTGGCTTAAGGAAAATAAAATTACAAATTTGACAACAGACGGATATACAAAAGATTGGAAGAAAACTTTGGCAATAACTGCTTATGCTGAAACTAAGGAGCAAAGTAAGTTAATAGATGAATATATAAAAAATAGTGATGTTAAATTTAAAAGAATAATTGAAAAACAATAATAAATATTGTATAATCAAAATTGTTAAACGAAGACGGGTTTGGAAAGCCTATCAGTTATGAAATTAAAAGGGATTCTTATATAAGAATAAATAGAGTGGAACCGCGGGAATTACTCGTCTCTATGTTATATTAGAATTCTTTTTTTTGTTAGGAGGAATTATGGAAGAAATTACAATGAAGGATATTGTTAATTTATGTAAACAATATGGGTATATTTATCAAGGTAGTGAAATTTATGGAGGTCTTGCAAATACGTGGGATTATGGTCCATTAGGAAGTGTCTTAAAGGATAATGTTAAGGCAACTTGGAAAAAGAGATTTATTGAAGAAAGAGATAATGCTTATCAGGTTGATGCATCTATTTTAATGCATCCTAGAGTTTGGGAAGCTTCTGGACATGTTCAATCATTTAGTGATCCTTTAATTGATTGTAAGGGTTGTAAGAGTAGATATAGAGTTGATAATTTAATTGCTGATTATGATTCAAATGTTGATGTTGATGCTATGACTGAACAAGAAATGATGGAGTATATTAAATCTAATAAAGTTCCTTGTCCAAAATGTGGAAAATGTGATTTTACAGATTTAAGAGATTTCAATTTGATGTTTAAGACTAATAGAGGTGTAGTTGTAGATAATCAAAGTTTGATTTATTTAAGACCGGAAAATGCGCAAGGAGAATATGTTAACTATTTAAATGTTAAAAGAACAAGTAGATGTACATTACCTTTTAGTATTGGTCAAGTAGGTAAAGCATTTAGAAATGAGATAACTCCAGGTAATTTTACTTTTAGAACTATTGAATTTGAACAAATGGAATATCAAACATTTTGCAATCCGAAAGATGATCATGATTTATATTTGTATTTTAAAGATTATGCAAAAAATTATTTTGCAGATTTAGGAATTCCAAAAGATATGTTAAGATATCATGATCATGAAAAACTTGCTCATTATGCTAAAGAAGCTTGTGATATTGAATATAAATTCCCATTTGGTTGGGGTGAAATAAATGGTACACATAATCGAACTAATTATGATTTATCTAGACATCAAGAATATAGTGGTGAAAAGATGGAATATGTTGATCCTGTAACTAATGAGAAATTTATTCCTTACATTATTGAATCAACTGTTGGTGCTGATAGATTAGTTCTTGCATTATTATTTAATGGTTATAAGAGAGAAACTTTAGAAGATGGTGATGTAAGAGAAGTTATGAGTTTACATCCTGCTATTGCCCCTTATAAAGTTGCTGTGTTACCTTTAATTAAGAAGTATCATAGTGAAAAAGCAAAAGAAATTTATAAAACTTTAAGAAAAGAATTTAATTGTGACTATGATGAGGCTGGATCTATTGGTAAACGCTATAGAAGAGAAGATATTATGGGAACTCCATGGTGTTTAACTGTTGATGATAATACTTTGGAAAATGGTGCTGTGACTTTAAGAAATAGAGATACTATGGAACAAATTTCTTTATCTGTAGATGAAGCAATTAAATATGTTCAAGAAAGAATTAAATTTTAGGAATTAAGGCTAGAGATGGTCTTTTTCTTTTGATTTTATATTATTAATCTTTGTTTTGTGCAAATTGGTTGTTTTTTATGAAATTTATTATATATAAAAACTGATATAAATATTTTATAATATCAGCTTTTTTTATTTTTGATGTACATCAAGTTGTGGATAAGGTATTTCAATATGATTTTTATCAAACGCTAATTTAATATTTTCCATAAAATACCATTTAGCATTCCAATAGTCTTTCGTGTTTACCCATACTTTTACAGCGTAGATTAAAGAACTATCACTCATTTTGTCTAAAGAAATGATTACATTATCTTTATATATTACATAATCCGATTTTTGAATTATTTCAGAAATTACTTTTTTAACTTTTTTAATATCATCATTATACGAAGTCGAGAATTCTAAATCCAATCTTCTTTTTTCATTAGCAGTGTAATTTATTATTGAACTATTTGATAAACTCCCATTAGGAACTTCTATTATTTTATTATCATAAGTTACTAAAGTTGTATAAAATATGTTTATATTTTTAACAGTTCCCTCATTGTTTAATACTTCGATGTAATCTCCTTGTTTAAAAGGTTTAAAAATTATTAACATTAGGCCTCCGGCAAAATTAGATAAACCACCCTGTAATGCGAGACCTATTGCGATACCACATGATCCTAAAATAGTAAAAAATGTTGTTGTCGGAATTCCTACAATAGATGCAGCAATAACAAATAAAATAGATTTAATTACAATGTTTATTATGTTTATAATAAAACTTTTGACAGTCGGTTCTAATTTTAGTAATTTGTTTTTTTGAAGATGTTTTGTATAATAATCCGTTAATTTAAAACCTATATAGATAAATATAACAGCTATTAATAGATAAATACTTTTATCATAAACTTTTTCTAATATTTCTTTTATTTTTTCCATAATTCTCCTTTTCTTATTTATATTTTACCATAAATTTATTTATATTAATAAATTTATTACACATTATAAAAATGGTGATGTACAATAAAAGTTATATTTATTTTTATATTATTTTGTATTATTGGTTATTTATGGGAGGTTATATTATATTTATTTAAAATTGGTAAAATTGTTAATAAAGGAAATTTGCATGGACCATGGTTACCTGTTTATGGATTTGGTGGTTTAATAATTTATTATGTTAGCAGTAAA
>CAKOKM010000054.1 GCA_934091015.1 uncultured Bacilli bacterium
CAAACTACATCTGGTAGTAAATATTCACAAGTTTGTAAATTATCTTTGTTATCCTTAAAAAATATATCAAATTCGTTTTCTAATAATTCAAATATTTTGGGAGTAAACGCAAACATATTCATTGAAACTAAACTATTATTTTCAATATAGAAACTATCATCTCCATTTAGAGGTGTTGCTTTTATCAAATGATCTTCTTTTTCTAAACTACTTTCAATTAGAGTATCTAAATAGCCATTAGTTTCTTTTAATACTCCTCTTTTTACTGCTCCTACATTTGTTAATGTATTACCAGCTATATAACTTATATTAGCAAATTCATTATTATCCTGATTATTTTTTAGAAAACTACTAGCAACTTTAAATGCATCATAACCATAAAAATCATCTGAATTTATAACTACAAAATTATTTTTAACGACATCTTTACAGCATAAAATTGCGTGAGCTGTTCCTAATGGTTTAACTCTAGTATCAGGTAGATTACCCCATTTTGGTACATTATTATTATTTTGAAAAACATAAACAGTTTCTATGTTTTTTTCAATTCTTTTTCCTATTGTTTCTCTAAATAATTCATAATTTTCTTCTTTAATTATAAACACTACTCGGTTAAATCCTGCTTTAATAGCATCATAAATTGAATAATCTATAATAAATTCTCCATTTTGATGTATTTTTTCAATTTGTTTTAAACCTCCAAATCTTGATCCCATTCCAGCTGCCATAATTACTAAATCCATACTTTTTAACTCCTATCTCTAATTAAATTATATCTTATATTTATTTATTTAAAATATTTAATTGTAAATGTTGTGCCATTTTCACTTGATTCAACACTTATTTTTCCATTTTGTTTTTCAATTATACTTTTAGATAAGGCAAGTCCAATACCTATACTATCATAATCAGAATCTTTACCTTTATAAAATCTTTCAAATATATGATTAATATCTTCTTTAGCTATACCAGAACCAAAATCTTTAATTGTAATTTTAACATAAGCATTATTTTCACTACTTTCAATTAATACTTTATTATTTTCATATGAGTGTTCAATTGAATTCTTTAAAATATTAGTTACTGCTTCTATTTGCCATTTATAATCACAATTAATAAAAGACTCACTTAAATTAGTTTCTATTTTTACATTTTTTAAATCACTTAATAAAGAAACATTTAAAATAGCCTCATTAATTATTTCCTTAACGCTTTCTTTTTTACTTATAAATTTTACGGTGTTTGTATCTAATCTTGATAATTTTAGAATTGATTTAACTAAGAAATTAATATTCATAACTTCTCTTTTTATATTTCTTAAAAAATCTTCCCTAGTGTTTTGATCCATATCCTCATCATCTAATAAGGTATCAATCATTATTAGAATACTTGTTAGTGGAGTCTTTAATTGATGGGATATATCTTCTAAGCTTTCCTCTAGTTCTTTTTTATCTTTTTTAGATATTTCACTTATTTCATTTAACATAATAGTAGTCTTATATATTTCATTTTTAAGTAACGATAAATCCTCTTCATTAATATCTTTCATTTTAAAACTATAATCCTTATTATTTATTTCTTCAATTATCTTTATAACTTCATTAATTTCTTTATCTTTCTTTTTATTATTATTAATAATTATTGTTAGATATACTAAACAAATAATTAAATATATAAACAATAGGATAATAAAGTAACTTACAAATATAGTTTTATTTTCTTTAATTAACACTATTCCGTCTAAATCAAAACTATATCTATTAAAAGTATTTGTTTTAACATTGTTTTTTATTATATCCAATATTTCATCATCTTTCATTTCAGGATATTTTTCTTTAATAGTGCTGATAATATTCACTATTTTATTATTATAATTTTTATTTACTTGATAATATAACATGACATTAAGTAAAATAATAATTCCAAATGTTATTAAAGTAAACATTATTAATTTTGAATATTTCTTTTTATTTTTCATTGTCAATCCTATAACCTATCCCTTTTACTGTAATTATAATATCTGTATTAATTTTTTCTCTAATTCTTTTTAAATATACTGTAATTGTATGATCATCTACATCATTTCCAGTCCATTCCCATATTTTATCTAATAATAAATTACGAGTAACTACTTTATTGATATTATTAAATAATAAATTTAGTATTTTCAGTTCTAATGAAGATAACTCTATTTTTTGATTATTCTTATATATTTCCATTTTATCATAATTGTATGTTATATCCTTAATTTTAATTATAGAATTATTATTTTTCTTTATCATAATACGATTAATTCTAGCAAGTAATTCTTTCATACTAAATGGTTTGGTAATATATTCATTAACACCTAACTCTAATCCTTTAACAACATTATCTTCATCATCAACGGCTGTTAAAATAATTGTTGGTATATTTAAATCCTTAATATTATTTTCATATAAATTAAAGCCATTTCCATCTGGTAATGTTACATCTAAAATTATTAAATCAATCTTATTGTTACTATTTAAATAATTAACAGAATCACTTATATTTGTTTTTTCAACAACTTGATAATTATTTTGTTCTAAATTATATTTTATCCCTTTAATAATACTAAGATTATCTTCAATTAATAAAATATTCATAATTATATTCCTTTCTTTTTAATTAATATTTAATGTATTAATAATTTGTTCTAAATAATTTATATCATTAAATTCACTAATTGCAAAACATTTTTTACCTAAATCTTTAAAACTTGCTCCACATGTATATAATTTACTTCTATATAATACTATAAAACGATCATGAAATGAATTATTATCTATAAACTCAACATTTTTATATTGCTTTGTATATTTCTCTTTAAGAACGCTATCAATATTTTTAGAAACTATAATAATTTTTAAATTTATATCTTTAAGAATATCTAATAATTCTTTGCTAGCATAATTATCAATAATTATTATTTCACTTCTAGCTTTATTTAAAATATCTATAAGAATTGAATAAGCATCATATATTTGACCTTCAAAAAATATTTTCTTTATTTTTTGTTCTTTAAATGAATCTAAGATATTTTCAAGTAATTGAATTCTATTTTCGTGATTTAACAACAATTCATTAGTGTTAAAATTATTAGCAAAATATCTTCTCATTTTAACAAAAGCATCAATGATTTGGATATTTACTTTAACAGCTATATCACTTTTAAGTAAACCTGATAACATCATAATTCCTTGTTCCGTTAGAACATATGGAAGATATTTGATATTATATCCTCTTAAATTATTACTTTTGTTTAAGGTTGCAAATTGTGACCTTAAAGATAATCTATCTATTTCATCATCCGTTAGTTGAAAGCAAAATGTACTTGGAAATCTATCTATATTACGTTTAATTACTTCATTTAATCGCTTAGTTTCAATTTGATATAATGTAGCAACATCTGAAGATAACATTACTTGCACTCCTCTTACTTCAAAAATCATATTTTCTATTTGTTTATCTTTTATTATAATTTCATTCATTAAATCCTCATTTTCTATTATAAATCATGTTCAAGATCACAATTTGTGATCTTGAAGAATATTTTTTAAGTATTTACACTTGAGGTCGCAAATTGCGACCTCAAATTTAGAATCGCATTCTTTTCTTGTTCAAGGTCGCAATTTGCGACCTTGAAGATTATTTACACTATTATATTAAACTTTTGGTATAACTTTTTCATCTTGAGATCACAATTTGTGGCCTCAAGTTTGTACAATAAATATTAATTTTAGCATATTTCTTTTCTTTAAAATCACAGTTTGTGATTTTAAAAATTGAATAATCATACTTTATAATGATTTTTGTTTAAGGTCGCAAATTGCGACCTTAAAAATATTATTTACATTTATCTTTATCTATTTTTTCTATTTTTAAAGTATATCCTAGAGGTCCTAAAATTCTTAACACACTTTTAATATTTGGTGGATATATTCCTCTTTCAATTTTAGCAATTTTATCTCTTAAAACATGAGATTTATCAGCCATTTCTTGTTGAGTTAATCCTAACTCATGTCTTAAACAGACAAAATCAAAGTTAAAATCTTGATATAATATTTCTTCTAATTCAGATTCATAACTACTTTTCACATAATCACCACTTTAAGAATATCATCATTGTTCTATATATGCAACATATAATTATAATAACTTTAGAAAAAACTCTCCCTAAGGAAAGTTTTATATATTTTCATTTCTAATAGTTTCAATCGTGTTTTGTTTATTAATTTTACTAATAGAATACTTCATTAATATACTTATTAATAATAATACAAATATACTAGAAATTATAATTCCATTAAATGGTATTTCAAATTTTAAGTCTTCATTTTGACTTAATAATAAATATATAACATAAGATATTGCTAAACCAATAGGAATACCAAAGATAAGTGATTTAATACAAACAAAGATGCTTTCTAATCTAATCATTCGATTAAATTCTTTGGTTGTCATACCAACAGATTTTAACATAGCAAACTCTGGTTTTCTTAATTCCATACTAGTTGTTATAGTATTAAATATATTAGTAACACTTATTAAAGTTATAACTGTAATAAAACCATATAAGAATATACCAATTAATAATATTAAATTTCGCATTATTCTAACATTTTCTTCTTTATTATCTACAGAATATCTTTCATCTTTTAGAATCTTATCGATATCTTCTTGTAACTTACTAGCATCTGTACTATCAAAATAAACATCATAATTACTGCTAACACCATTAATTCTATCGTAATATTCGTCACTTACTACAATGTAAACATCTGCATCATTTCTTTGAAGACCAAAGGGACGAACATCGGATATTGTGCCAATTGATAAACTAACATTGACATCACCAGATGTAAGACGTAAATCAGTGCTTACTATATCACCTTTATTATATTTATATAATCTGTCTTGTTTAATAATTAATTTTTCTTCACTAAGAAAATCATATTCGATTTCATCAACCAATATCCCCTTATCTTTAACATCATCATAATTTAAATTTAAGGATTTAAGATATTTTTTATATGCTTCCTCTCCAATTGATACAATATAAATATTGTCATTAATATTTTCCTGTTCAATATTATATTTAGGATTATTAAACGTTCCGTTTGTTGTTCTAATAATACTATAATTTTTAATATTATCTAATTTAACTGTTTGATTAATTTTATTAATAATATTTTTTTCTTCATTATTTTTAATATAATAATTAATGTTATATTCAGTAGCATTAACTTCTTGTTTAATTTCACTCATAAAAGCATTCATAAAGTAAGTTAAAGCAATAAATAC
>CAKOKM010000055.1 GCA_934091015.1 uncultured Bacilli bacterium
TATTATGCGATACGTTTTTATGTAAAATCGATAAAAACTCAATTATTTTTAGATAATTATTATGAAAAAGCAAATAAAAAACCTGTAAAATATCTTAAATTGTATTAAATTTAAGCATAATTATGAATTTTGCGAACAAATGATTTGACATTTAATAAAATATGTGCTAAAATACATATACAAATAAGGGATATGGGGGTTTTAGAAATGAAAGGATATATCTTAGATTATATAAATGAAAATGAATATAAGAAATTAGAAAGAGCATTAAAAAAATATAATATGCTTGCTTTTAAAGAATTAAACTTTAGTTTTTATCCAGCATTAAGAAGTGGTAATTTTTTAGGAGAACTAGTTTCTAAGAATAAAGCCAAAGGAACTGAAACATATGAATTAAAACTTAAGAGTGATCATATGTTTAGTCAAGTTCACGGTGATATTAAATTACATTACATTGTTTATAAAAAAGAGAATGTTGTTATGTTAGATACTATAACTCCATCTGATATATTATTAGAAGGACATATGGCTGAATTAACAACATATAAAGGTGTAATGATTAGTAAAGCAAATGCTGAAAAAGATATGTTTAAAATTGATTTATTAAATATGTTACAAGATAATAAACACTAATAATAAAAATAAGAATAATGGGGGAAAATTTATTATGAAAGAATCTAAAGGAAACAATGATTTGAAATCATTTTTAATAGTAAATAAAAGTATTGATGACTTACATGATTTAATTGGTACTGAATATTTTTATTACATCTATTATAGTATTTTAAAAATAATAAAACAAATCTATATGAATATGAGAGGTATTAATCAAATGCCTGGTAATAACAATAAAATGTTAAAAGATTTGCTTAAAGATTCAAAATTAAGTGATTATGAAATAAAAATAATTGAAGAGCCTGGTTTTGCTGAAAATTATAGTAAATGTACAGAATTGGGAGATTCAAATAAAATGTTTGATAATTTAATAGAGCTTTATTATTATTGCTTTGGCAAAGTTCAAGACGAAATTTTAGGGAATTCATCTAGCGAAGAAATTAATTCATTAAGAAAAATATAAAAAGAATGTTCGAATCAATCAGAACATTCTTTAATTTTGTCAAAAGTATGGTGCAGGTAACAGGACTTGAACCTGCACGGATATATCCACTAGATCCTAAGTCTAGCGCGTCTGCCAATTCCGCCATACCTGCATAAAAAAATGGTGGATCTTGTAGGACTCGAACCTACGACCGCCCGGTTATGAGCCGGATGCTCTAACCAACTGAGCTAAAGATCCTTAACACTTCTTAAATATAGCATAAAATATTTTAGAGTGCAATTCTTTTTTTGCGTTTTTATCAAAAAAAACAAAATTTGCATAATTTAAAGATAGTTTTAATATTATTTAATATGATAAAACTATTAAAAATAATAATTTGTTTATTACTTATAAGTTACAGTATTTCATTTTATATAATTTTTTTAAATGAATTATACATAGAAGGATTCTTAAAATATCTACTAACAATAGCAACACATTTCGAGACACTAATGTTAATTCCTTCAATTTTAATACTGTTGCGTACTTTACATCCAAAAATATAAATGATAGAATGATTGAGTAAGGTGGTAAAAATGAAAAAAATATTATTATTTATTGTAATGTTATTAATACCAGTATCAGTTTATGCAAATGATTATAAAGTAACCAATCATATAATAGATACCGAAGTGGAAATAGCTGGTGCAATAAAAGTTAAAGAATTAATCGTGTTTGAAGGAAAAATAGATAATATAAATAGAAAACTAAACTATTATAGTTTTGGAACCAAAGCATGGGATAGTAAAGAAGACGTTGATTTTGAAGGATCATCATTTTATAATGCGGCTAGTATCAGTGTTAATAAGGTATCTGTGTTTAAACTATCTAATAAAGTTGATATTAACAATTTAAACCGTGACGAAAAAAACTCTTTAAAAGAATTTGATTTAAAAAAACCCAGTAAAGAAGGATATTTTTATAAAGATAATAAAGATGGAACTGGAGATTTAAAAATATCATTTTCAACTGTAGATAATAATGCTATCTATATAGAATACACTGTAAACAATGCAGTTGTTAAACACAATGATATCAAGGAACTTAATTACACATTTAAGAATTTAAATTTTACTTCTGGTAAAACTATAGTAAGAATTATTACTCCCTATCCAATATCTAAAGATGATGAAAACAAATATAATATTTGGATTCATGGAAATAGAGATAGTATATTTCAAGAACTACTAAACGATAATGAAGAAAAATTAGGATTGTATGGTGAATTTAACAGTGTATCAGAATTTAATATAAGAATGACCTTACCTCAAAGCTACGTTGGTATAGATATGATGTTAAATAAATCTAATATTGATGGACTAGACAAGATTAAAAAAGTAGAAGAATCACGTAAAATTTCAACTGAAAATAATGAAATGATATTAAAAAATATAATTTATGTAATAATTGGATTGTCAATATTATTACTAATAGCTACAATTGGAATACCATTAAAGAACCTATTAGACAAAAGAATTTTCATTTTACTTGAAATATTTGGAATCTTATTGTGTGTATTTAATTATTTGTTCTATAAATTCCAATATCCATATTTATATGTAGATGTTTTAATTCCATTTATTAGTTTAATAATTAGTAAAATAAAAAACAAATAATGTAAAACTGTTAGAAAAAATCTAGCAGTTTTTTAATTAAATAATCAACTCTACATAAAATAGAGCAACATTTAAAATTACCTATGATAAAATGTAAATGTAAGGGAGGCCATATGGAAAGTTTAGGAGAAAAAATAAAAAATATTAGAATATCAAATAATTTAAAACAAAATGAACTTGCAGATATTTTGCATATATCTGAAAAAACAATATCTAGTTGGGAAAACGATCGTACAACACCAGATTTGAATATGATTTATAAAATATCAAATTACTTTAAGAAAAGTTTCTATTATCTAATTAGTGATGATTATAATGATTTAAATAATAATGAAATAGAAATAAAACTAAAAGTAGATAAAAGCGAATATGAAAGACTATTAAATTTAGTAAAAAACACTGCAAAATACAAAAATACTGCCAAACAAGTAGACACATATTTTAGTTTAGAAGATAAGAATAGTTGGTTAAGAACTAGAAACGAAAACGGAAAATGTATTTTTAATTTAAAAAAGAAAATAAATAATTCTTATTATGAAAAATATGATGTTTTAATTGATAACTTAAATAATCTAAATAAAATATTAAAGGAATTAAATGTTAATAAAATAGGAACTATTATTAAAGAAAGAACAGTATATGTATATGAAAATAAGTATGAATTTTCTTTTGATAATGTTGAAAGCATTGGTTTATTTATAGAAATAGAAGTGATTAATCAAATTGGCAATTATGAAGAAGATTCATATAATTTATTAAATTTGATGAAAGAATTAAAAATTGATTTAAATATGATTGAAAGAAGAAAATATATTGATTATTTAATAAAGGAAAAATAATGAAAAGAGAAGAATTAATAAAATTAAAGAAAATGTTTAATCAAGAATTAGAAAGAAGAACAAGAATCAATCAATTATTACAAGAAGATAATGTTTTAGAATATTTAAAACTTAATGGAATATTTCCTGATAGATTACAAATCGAAGATAAGTGGTCCATAATAAAGGAATTATTAAAAAATATTGAAATTACTGAAACCAACGGAATATTAGTCCATACAAGCAATTATATGTTAGAATGTAAAATGTGTTATGAAGAAACTGATTATTATCGCATTACAGTCCCATTTAATGATAATAAAACTGAATATCAAACGTTTAGAAATATAGAAACAGGAAAAATTTATACAAGTTGTCCTGATGATTATGTTAAAAGTGAATTTGATAGTAATGACTATAAATATCGATTTCCTAATAAACCAAATATGACTTTAAATGAATTTTGTCTCGAATTACATAATCGCTTATTAACAAGTGAATTAAGGCAAAAATACACTATATTAAATCCTTATAATAGTAGCAAAAATCAAAACGGTTATGAAGAAGTAAGAAAAGATTTCTTTGAAACAGCTATAACAAAAGGACAACCTAGTGCTAAGAAGCTAATACTTTCCAAATATCCATTAATGAAATAAAGTAGGCTTTATGAACGAAATTGATTTAAAACAACTACCAATAAATGATGATTTTAGTCAGTGTATGAGAAAATTAAGAAAAACTTCATATGAATTAGAATTACAAAGAAAAGAAGAAATAAGAAAATGTAATCACTTATTTGTCAAACTTAAAGAATGCGAAGAATATTATGGAATGGATTCAACAGATTATTATAGGACAGCTCATGGGGTAGAATGTGTTCATTGTGGCTTAACCAATAAGTTTGTTATAATTGAAGAATTAGTAGAAGATTCATATTTTAATTTTTATTTATTAGGGCACAATAGACGAACTATTGAAACTCAAATGTTTGAAGAAGTATTTAAAAACAGTTACGTTAGAGGAGGAAAAAGTTTTAAAAATTCAGATATAATTTTAATAAGTGGTGAATGTTTAAGAACATGCCATCCAAATCTATTGTATTTATTAGCAATTCAAATTAATCCCAATGGATCATATCAAGAAATATTTGATATTATGAAAAAATTAAATTTGCTCGAAACATCTCAAGAACGAATTAGATTGCAGACTGTTGAACAAGCAAATGAATTAATTGAAAGATATTATAAAACATTAAATCAACAAAATAATATAAAAATACTTATAAAATAAAATGCCATTGTAATGATTATTAAAGGAGAAAAAATAATGAAACAAAGAAGTGATAAAATTGATTAATGAAAATATAAAACAATATATAGATAAATTTATTAAACAAGAACACATTGATAATTATATTGGAATAATTGTTTATGGTAGCTATGTAAGAAACATGAATAATAATTTATCTGATTTAGATTTGATGATTATTAAAGATAATTATGATACACAAGACTGTGGAAGTTGCATAATAGATGGAATAAGAATAGAATATTTTGTTGAAAGTTTAAAAACAATATATCAAAAAATTAAAGAAGAAATTCAAAATAATGATCCGTCCCATTTAACTAAATTTGCAACATGTTTAATTTATTATGATAAAGAAGGAAAAGTTAAAGAATTAATCGACTTTGCTAAAGAAGCCTATGATACAAAAATAGAACATACTTTATCTGATAATGATAGATTTGGCATATTTGGTATTAATAACAGGATTGAAGATTTAGAATC
>CAKOKM010000056.1 GCA_934091015.1 uncultured Bacilli bacterium
CAGTCTTCTTCTTGACTGCATACTTAGTATTTTATGCTATTTTTTCTTATTTTGCAATACTTTTTTTCCCCTTTTTTAGAAATTTTTAAAATTAAAAAACTCTCATTTTAAATTAGAGAGTTTTAAACATTTAAAGAAAGATATTTTTCGTAATAATAATCATTAACCTTCTTATCAAAAGGTCCAATATTATTTTCTTTCATTAAAATTACGTTTTCCATTTCCTTTTTTAATATAAAATCCAATTCTTCGGAATATTTCATTATTCTTCTGTGATACCTATATTCATTTCGATCAAGTACTTTATAATTTCCATCCGGAAATACTTTTAAATCTAAATCATAATCGATATATTTAATTATATTTCCATCTACTAAAAAGGGACTTGCTATATCTACTTTGTAATATAATCCTATTTTTTTATATTGAGCTGTTATGTGAAACCATCTTTTTTTGTATAAATAAATTATTGCTGTTTCTTTGGTTTTATGGCTTCTACCATCTGATTCTGTTATGTTAACTTTATTGTTAGCACAAACTACATAGTCTTTAGTATCTTCAATAACTATAATTTCATCCCAAGTTCTATGAATTTTACCATTATGCTTATAGCAATGCATTTGCATTTTGCTACCTGGTTCAAATTTCATAATAACCTCTTTCATGGCTTAATTATAATTCAAAATTAGATAAATTGCAATTTTACATTTTATAATTATTAATTTTCAAAGCATTTTAGCTTTCCGGACTTAATATATTCAAGGGTTGCTCCACCACCAGTAGACTTGTAATCAAATCCCTTAACATCAAATTTTTCAATACTAGCAAGAGCATCCCCACCCCCGACAATTTTAAATGCTGAGGAATTTGATACCAAATTTAATATTTCTTTTGTTCCTATTGAGTACTTATCGTTTTCATATAATCCCATAGTGCCATTTAAAAATATTGTTTTAGCTTCATAAATATATTTTGCATAGTTATAAATTGTTTCAGTTCCAATATCATAAATGATGCTGTCGTTTGTTAAATTATCAATTTTTGAATTTCTAACATTTTCATTTTCTTCAATTACAACATCCATTGGAATAATAATTTTTTCTTTATATTCTGAAAGTAAGTTTTTTAATTCTTCTATTTTATCTTTGTCTATTAAACTTTTTCCTACATTATTATTGCAAGCAAGGAAACTATTAGCTATCCCTCCACCAACAAGTAAATGGTCACATTTTGGTAATAAACCTTTAATTATATCAAGCTTATCTTCAACTTTTGCTCCGCCCATAATTATTACAAATGGATGTTTTGGATTTATAACCGGTTCAAGTCCAATAATTTCCTTTTCAATTAAAAATCCTATACCACTTGGTAAATATTTTGATATTCCGTAATTTGAAGCATGTTTTCGATGAGTCATTCCAAATGCATCATTTATAAATATATCACCTAATGATGCCCAGTATTTTGAAAGTTCTTCATTGCAACTACTTTCTTTTTTATTATCTAAATCTTCAAATCTAGTATTTTCAACTAATAAAATATCACCATTATTAAGATTCTTTATTTTTTCTTCTAAAACTGGTCCATGAGTTGAACTTGAAAAGTAAATATTATTAAATTCCTTTAGCATTTCTTTATAAACAATAAATAAGCTGTTTTTTTCTTTATCTTTTTCTTCCTTTATTTTTCCTAAATGGGATAAAATAATTACTTTTCCGCCTAAATCAGATATATATTTAATTGTTTTTAATGAAGAATTTATTTTTTCTTTAGATAAAATCTCTCCATCTTTTATTGGAACATTTAGATCTAATCTTAATATTACTTTTTTATTTTTAAAATCAAAATCAGTTATTTTTTTCATTAATATCCCAGCTTTCCATTTAATGAATCATCGTCACTAATCCAATCTTCAACATTATATATAGTGTATTTATCATCTGGTTCTCTTACGATAACTCTTTTAATACCACTATTTATAACAACTCTTTTGCACATCATACAAGATGTTGATTTTGGTTCTATTTCTCCGGTTTTAGCATTGATTCCTACCATATATAGATCTGCATCAATTAGTTCATTTCTTGAGGCGCTTATAATAGCGTTTTGTTCAGCGTGCACACTTCTACATAATTCATATCTTTCTCCTCTTGGAATATCCATTTGTTCACGATAGCAAAAACCTAGATCATCACAATTCTTTCTTCCTCTTGGCGCACCGTTATATCCAGTAGAAATTATTTCATCGTTTTTAACGATAACACATCCGTAGTGTCTACGTAAACAAGTGCTTCTTTCAGATACTGATGCAGCAATATCTAAATAATAATTTATTTTATCTTTTCTCATATTTACCTCTAATTTCTAAATTGATTATAAATTAAAAAGAGTAGAATTTCAATCTACTCTAAATATTTTTTAATTCAATATTTGTGTCATAACTATTATACTTATTTAATGCTTTATCTATTAAATTTATCCAGTGAGGACTGGCTGTTTTGACTCCGTTATTAATGACAGGACAATATACTTTTCCAATACTATATTTTGTTGTTAGTCCTTTGGCATAGTAATTTTTAGACATCATTCTTACATAAGTTAATGTTCCTAATTCAATATTATTATATTTTATTAATCCTTTCGAACTCATTCCACCATACACATTATTATAATTTAACATATATTTTACTTTATAATAACCACTTTCAGCAGCTCCAATACTTAAAAGTAATTTGGTATCTACATTATTATATATAGTTGAAAAATATATTATTAATTTTTCTATGTAGTTTGAATCTCCTCTGTATGGTATATATTTAGTTTTTCTTTTAATTTTATTGATGTTATTTAAATTATAGAAATATTCTATTAATCCATATTCAAAAGAATTATATTTTAATAAATTTCCATTTTTATCAGTTAATAATCCTATATTATATTCATTAAATTCATTTTGATTAATATTTGTTAAATCTTCCAAGATTACTTCATAATCATAATCAAATATGTTAGAAAAGAATTTAATTTCTTCTTTTTTAGCATCTAAAATATTAAATTTATTAACTTCTTGTTTTTGTTCTTCTTCAATTAACTTTCGATAGGAATATCCAATTCTAATGCTGTTCGAGGGTAACACCTCTTCTTTTTTGTTTACTTCTTCAGCGTTAGTATTTATTACTCCAAATATAACAAATATTATAAGTATAATTGCACAAACTATTATATTATGTATCTTCAGTGAAGATAATTTTTTATCCATTTTATTGTTCCCCTCCTCAGACGAACGAGTTCTATTCTATCATATAATGGGGGCTTTAGTCAAATTTTATACAAATTCTACGTGTTTAACAGACAAATAAAAAAATATGCTACTGGCATATTTCTTCTAATTTATAAGTTATTTCTTGAGGAATTTTCTTCGTAATATATAGCTTTCCATTATCATTTTTAGCTGAAATAAATGTAAATTTATTAGTATGTTTATCATCATCAATTTTTTCAACTTTATAATAAGCTTCATTATCTATATATGCTGAATCAATTACTAAATATTTTGATTTATCATTTAGTTCTATAATTTCATTTTTTGCAAAATACATTTTTATCCCACCTTTATATTTAATTGTTATTTTTAACAACTTCTTCAAATACTTTTGATAAATTTAATGTAATTCCAGTTAATATTCCTTTTTCGGTAGCTATATTTTTATCATCAGTTATATTTTTTTCGGCTAATCTTTTATCAATTGCTTCTTTATTATTTTCAATTATTTTGTTAACAGCTTTATCAGCAAGTGTTTTATCTTCAAATAAGGCAAGAGCAATATTTGATAATGTGTCATTTTCATCCATTGTATATGTCATTTCATTAGTACTATCTTCTTTTTGTGGTTCCTCTACTGGTGGTATTACCTCGGATTCTTCTGAATTTTCCTCAGTTTTTTCTTCTGTGTTATTTTCTTCTACTGAAATTGTGTTTTCGCTTGAATCGGAAACTTCTTTTAAATTTTTTGATTCATTTTTATTAGAATTATGTTCTTTTTCATCATTATCTGTAACAGGAACTAAATCAACATCTAAAGGAATATCTTCTAATGGTGTTGTTTCAACCTCTTCTACTTCTTCAAACTGAGGTATATCATTATTTAATATAGATTCTGTTAATGCATCATCTTCGCCAAAGAAGGTTGTATCACTTTCAACAGAAATTGGATTATTGTCTTCTTTTTTCTTAGTTTCTTCTTTATCTTTTATTTTTAGACTTTCAGGAGCTTCAGATATTTTTATCACATATAAATCTTCATCAAATTCAGGTGCAGATGATATTTCATTATTTGTTTCTATTGTAGGTTCAAATGAACTATCGTTTGTTGAAGGGCTCATATAATCATTAATCATTTTAAATGTAATAGATGTTTTTTTAAATTCATCAACATTGAATTCACGTGCTTCAGGATACGATTCTTCAATAGATCCAACAATATTCTTTTTATCATGAATGTCTAATGAACGATTTATGATCTTTTTATAAGCAAACTCGATATCTTCTCTATCAGAAAGATAACTAGCTTTTTTTGATAAATCAAGATTTTCATTATCATATAATGATTGTAATTCTTCAATAAATTGTTTAAATTCAAAAGATGCAATTTCCCTTTTTCCTTTTAATTCAGTTATTTTGTTTTCGTCAATATCATCACTATTTAATGATTGTAGTTCTGAATCAACATTATATATTTCTTCAATTAAATTGTTTTTATTGTATTTTTGAAATATATTTGAACAACTATTAATATAATCAAGAATGTCTTTTTCGTCTTGATTGCATAGATTTTCTAAATTTGTAATTCGATTTTTAGCCTTATAATTTAAAAAATTTGTTCCTTCATCTACATTTGAGAATAGTTCCATGTTCATATTTATATCTCCTACCTTTTTTATTATAATATTATTATATCATTTTTTTAAGTAAAAGCAATAAATTTAAAAAAAATTTATTTTTGTTAAAAAAATACTTGAATTTAATATAAACTTAGAGTATAGTATTGTTTGTAGTCGAAGGAAATGCCCGATTAGCTCAGTCGGTAGAGCGCACGGCTGTTAACCGTTAGGTCGTAGGTTCGAGTCCTACATCGGGCGCCATTTAGATTAT
>CAKOKM010000057.1 GCA_934091015.1 uncultured Bacilli bacterium
ATAGTTCTACCAAATAAAATAGCCATACTTATTGAACATATATTATCATCAAGAATAACTATATCAGCAGCTTCCTTCGCAACATCTGCTCCACTTCCCATGGCGAATCCAACATCACATTTTTTTAAAGCCGCCGCATCATTAATTCCATCACCAGTCATACCTACAACTAAATTTAATTCTTTAAATATTCTAACCAACCTACTCTTATCAGTAGGTTTTGCTCGTGCTACTATTTTAAGTCTATTTGCTAAAGCTTTAAGTTCATCATCGCTCATTAAACTCATATCTGAACTAGTTAAACAAACATCCCCATCTTTATATAAATCAAGTTCTCTTCCAATATACATAGTTGTATCTAATGAATCACCCGTTACTACTATTAAATTCACTCCTGCACTTTTAATTAAATTAACACCTTCAATAGCGTCTTTTCTAACCTCATCTTTTAGAAGTATACAGCCTAAATAAATTAAATCATCAGATACTTTTCCCCTATATGCAAGAGCAATAACCCTATACCCCTTATTCATATAATTAGAAACTATCCCATTAATTCTATTTTTATCTATCAATTCTTTCTTATCAAAATAACTATATTTACATTTAGGAATAATTACATCAGGAGCACCTTTATAATAAACATATTCACTAGTTTCTACACTCGAATACTTTTTATCACTACTAAATATTTCTTTTTTTAAAATTTTATCACTAGGTTTAAAAGAAAAAAATCTCATTAAAGCTTTATCTGTCGAATTACCATTAATAATATTATTTTCACTTAATATAGCTTCATTATTAAGAACACAAGTGTTACCTATTAACTTATAATATTCTTTATATTTTGTTATTTCAACTTCATCATTAAATAATTTGTTATAAGGATTTACTAGGCCATATACTGATAACTTTCCATTAGTTAACGTCCCCGTTTTATCCGAAAGAAGTACATTTAAAGATCCTGCAGTTTCAATTCCAACCATCTTTTTAACTAAAACATTCTTTTTAATCATTTTTTTCATATTAGTAGAAAGAACTAATGCAACCATTAAAGGTAATCCTTCCGGAACTGACACAACAATAATAGTAACAGCTAAAGTAGTAGCATAAATAATATGATTTATTAATTGAGGAATATTGCTAATAGATTTTAACATAAGACTCGGATTAAATTTATTAGCAATTACAATAACTGAAAATAAATAAGAAAAAAATACTAAAAAAGCACCTATATAACCAATTGTACTAATTATTTTTGCTAAATGAGTTAATCTTTTTTTTAAAGGACTACTTTCACTTTCTTCGTTAAGTTCCATAGTTATTGCACCATGCATTGTCGATGTACCAACATTTGTAACCTTCATTATTGCTTCTCCATTTGTAACAATAGTTCCTTTAAAGATTTTACCATTTAACTTTTTTTGAATATCCTTACTTTCTCCACTAATACTAGATTCATCTAAAGATATTTCACCATCAATTATCATACCATCAGCCGGAACATAGTCCCCACTTGTTAAATAAATAATATCACCTACAACTATATCACCTATTTTAGTAATATATAAATTATTATTTCTTTTAACCTTGCATTTCTTAACATTATTTTCTTTAAATAATCTATTAAATGCTTTATTCGAACCATATTCACTAATTGTACTAATTAAGGTTGCAAAAAATATTGCAATAAATATCCCAAGTGTTTCAAACCAACTTTCATCCGCAAATAAGAACACTAATTTAATTGCTAACACTATTAAAAGTATTCTTATCATTGGATCCCCTAAAGATTCTAATAATAACTTAAAAAACGTATTTTTATTTTTAACAACAACTTCATTACTACCATATTTTTCTCTACTTTTGACTACTTCTTCATTGTTTAGTCCAGTCATTGTTTCCTCCAATTAAATATATGAAGAAGAATTAAAAATATTAAAAAAAGAGTGCTTATCACTCTTAATCAATTATAAACAATGAATCACATGTTATTGTTTACGTTTTTATCCGATGCGGAAAGCTGGGGCAAAGCCAACGTAGCTATAAGCAGAAGTAATACCCCAGTAGCCGCTCTTATTGCCAACTAGGAAAAAATTGTGACCGCTATCAGGCGCACGAAGCCACCAATAACTTGCCCTTTCTTCATTATCCCATTTTATTACACTAGACCAATGTTCATCTGTTGTTACGTTTCTTGCCTTATAATAATCTAATTGTCTTGTATTATTATAGGCGTTATCATGTGGATTGAGGTCAGTTCCTTTTTCCCATACTTCATGTGGGCTTAATAAATATATTTTATCGGTTGATGTAAAATTACTTGTATCTTCATTACCATGTCCTGATATTACTTTTGTATTTATTATTACATTTCTTAAATCCTCTGGTAATTTATTAAAGAAAGCTCCATTTGCATAGGTTCTCATTGCGGTTGCTGGCCATCCACCTACATTTGTATCAGTACTATTCATTTGTCTGTATTCTACTATATCAACAAACTCAACTACAAATCCACAGGCCGTCTCTGAAAAATCTATGCCACTACATTCACTTGGTGTTGTGTTATTAACTACTCTTACATTATAACTTTTTCCACCTATTTCTACTTCTTTTTCTGATCCTACTCTATATTTTGATGCATTTCCTGACTTTACATTGTTTGCTATTTCTTCCCATGTATCTGTTGCAAATGTACTTGTTTCTGGAGCAGTAACAACTATCTTTCCATTAAAGGTTGCTCCTTTATTATCATTTTGTTCATAACCAGTATCTCTAAACATCATTCTTAAATTTAAAGTTAATACTTGTTCTTCTGTACTTGACTTAAATTCACCATGTGCTAGTTCTTGAGTTGAAGTGTTTCCACTCGAATCATCAAAATAACCCGTTGTATATTCATATAGGCTTTCAAGATATTCAAGATCATTTATATTTGAAAAATTTCCGTTAATTAAACCATAACCTTTTAATGTACAACTTATATTCTCATTTGTGTCCATTCTTTTTATAAAATATTCTAATTCAAAATTCTGAAATGTATTTTCATATTCAATACTTATTACATATGGCATAGATAAACCATTTGATGATGTTGTATTTATTCCAGTCAATGTAAATGTTTTATCAATTAGTATATCATTACTTGGTTTGATATTTGTTGATAGTAATAATGAACTATTTCCATCTTGATAATCTATAGTCATTTTACCACCTACTGCTACTATACTTGATCCTGATCTTACATTATTTACTGATGTAAAGTATGCATAACTGATACCTATAAACATTAGTACTAGTGCTATAATTGTTACTACAATTATTATTTGTTCTTTTTGTTTTCTTTCCATAAAAAATAATTTTACTCCTTATCCTATAGTGAAATTATATCTCGGTTTACCCCCCCGTCAAGCGAACATTTGTCTTTTTATAAATTTTTGTAAAATGTTCGCTTGACGGATAAATATAGAAATTTAAAATTTACTTAACAATTTTCTTAGTACTATTAATTAATGAATTTAATTCTTCTTTTGTAGCTATAGCTAAATTATCATTTTTGTATCTTAAATCCTCAGTTATCTCCATTCCAAACCAAGGTGGTACCACAAAATTATTTGCTTCTTCTACACTGCTAAACTCAACTTCTACAATTAATAATCCTTCTAATTCATCAAAATACTTATCAACCTCAGCAGTATATTCACCAATTGGAACTCTGTATCTATTTTTATAAATAGTTCTACCTATTTTATATTCAATTATTTTATCATAAGTATCTTTAGTTATTTCTTTTTCACTTTCTTCTCTAACTAAAGTACCTTCTCCCTTTTGATTATAATAATACTTATCATCAACTTTTCTAACCCTTGAAACTGGTTTAAATCCTATATAAGATTGATTAATAACTGAACAATCATAAGAATCAAAATTATACTTACTATCCAATAAAAATTTTCTTTCAATTTCTAAATGAGTATTATCTAACAACTGATATCTATAACTAATATCATAAACCTCACTTACTCCATCAAATCTAGGTATTAACTTTAAAATAGTTACATTCATTTTATTTTGTCTTTTTAAAATATTATTTGCTTCTCTTAAAGCATCTTCTTCACTATTAGCTCTTACACTAATTTTATCATTATAAATCATAATTTTTCCAACACTCCCATAATCGGCGGTACCATTTGTTTCTTACGAGAAATTACTCCCATTAACTTTTGGCCCTCTTTAATATCACTTAATTCATAAGCATCATTTAAATATTCTTTTGCACCATCATTAAATAACAAATAAGAATTATTTTCTAAAATATCTGTTACGAATAAACAAGCAACTTTATAATCATTATTTTCTGCTATATGATTAAGTTCATCAACATATTCATTTAATCTATCACTATACTCTTTAAAATCAGTTGTAAATACTTGCCCAATTCCAAATTTAACTTCTCCCGTAGCATATGATTTAAAATCCTTATATACTATTTCATTAATAGTCAAACCATCATTAGAAACGCCACTCTTAAGTAACTCTTTACCATATTTATATAAATCAACCTCAGCTATATTTGCTAAATCCTTAGCAACTGTTTTATCTAATTCAGTAGTTGTTGGACTAGCAAGCAATAAAGTATCACTTATAATTCCACTAAGCATTAACCCTGCAATATCACTAGGTATCTCAATGTTATTTTCTTTATAGAGTGTATAGATTATCGTATTAACAGATCCTACACTCATATTTCTAAAATTTATTGGTAATAACGTACTAATTTTACCTATATTATGATGATCAACAATTTCTAAGATATCTGCTTCATTAAGCCCATCAGCACTTTGACTAGGTTCATTATGATCAACTAAAATAACTTTCTTTCTTGTAATTAAATTAGTATCAATTAATCTAAGCATTCCATCACAATAACCTTTTGAATTAACAATTGGATAATTAGTATGTTTAAGTTTATTTGATATTTCAACAAAATCAGTTAAATAATCATTAGGCCCAAAACATACAGCCGAACTAGATCTCTTAATAGTTTTAAT
>CAKOKM010000058.1 GCA_934091015.1 uncultured Bacilli bacterium
TTATAATGAATTGTATCTCTTGATAAGCTTAATGTAATTTTTTCTGGTTTAACTTCAATCGTAGGTTCTTCTTTCTTAGGTTCTTCGATTTTTGGTTCTTCGATTTTTGGTTCTTCTTTCTTTTCAACTTTTACTTTTTCCCATTTTGCATAAAGAGTTGTATCTTCTGCTAATAATGCCTTATTGTAAATTGGTGTTTCATTTTTATCAACCCAACCTTTAAATATATTTCCCTTTAATGTTGGATTTTTTGGTAGAATAAGTTCTTCTCCTTTATTAATAGTTATCGGAGAAATTTTACTTCCACCTTTTGTATCAAATTTAATTGTAATTTTTTCAACAATTCCTTCATATACAGCCTTTAATTTAATGTTTTCTTTTATTTCTGTACTAAAATCAAAAGGTTTATCGGCAAGTACGTCTTTTCCATCTTTTTGTCCCACAACTAAGAACCAACCAATAAATTTTTCTCCTAATTTATCTTTTCCTTTTATATCTTCATCATCAATTGTTTTATTATACTTAACTAATACAACATCACTTTTAGTTCCATTATTTAAATCAAATGTAATTTCAAATTTACGATTAAAAAACCATATACAAAATGATATTGCACCAATTATTATAAGTAGTAATAATGTTAGCACTATAAGTTTTATTTTTTTAGTTTCATTTTTATTTTTTTCCATACGTAATCTCCTTATTTTTTTACCTTATTGGCAAGTTTAATTACTTGATCAGTATATTTTAATAATTCCTTTTCATTTTTAAATCCACATGTCATAGCATAATATTTAATATAGCTATCACTTTCATTTATATATTTCATTTGTAATGCTTTATTAATATTATAGTTTTCTTTAGCAGATAAGTTAGATAATTTAGAATAATCTTTAACCGTTATATTATAAAGTGGATCCTTATTTTTAAATTTCTCATATAACTCATTTGATATAATACAATTATCTATTAAATCTTTATTATTTTCAAATTCAATTAATGTTTTCTTCTTTTCAGGATATACTGTTACATTTACAATTCTATCAATATATTCAACTTTTCCATTTTTTATTTTACCAACATATGGCTTTTTAAATGAATTAATTATTAAAACTATACCAATTATTAATATACACATAATAATTAATAAAATTATTATTTTTTTTATTTTTTTCTTTTTCATATTTACCTTAAAAATATAGAAAGAAAGTTAGAGAAAACCCTAACTTTCTTAGTTTTGCTTTCTTCTATAACTGTATATTCCAACACTAACTAAACCAATTACTGAAATGATACTAGCTCCAATATATTTTAAAACATTATCATAAGTACTTGGATTATCTATTAGTTCTTCAACTCTTGCTACATTAAACATTGTTGATGCTTCTCCACCATCATTAAAGACAACTTTTAAAGTATGTTCTCCAACAGATAGTTTATCAACAAATGCTTTTTTCAATGTAATAATTGTACTACCACTTTCTGCTGTATAATTTTTAGAATCTACTAATTCATTATCAACATATACCTTACCACCATCTACAAATTTACTAAAATCAGCATTAATTCTGAATTTAGCTTCATCACTTTCAGTGATTGTATATTTTTGATTTGCTCCATCAGTTACTTCATAAACTATTCTTTCAACTACAACTTCTAAATTAATATTAGATGTTATATTTGTTAGTTTTAAAGTACTGTTTACCATGTCAGCAGTTTTATCAGTTTCATCAACTAGAACTTTAACTAGTTTATATCCGTTATTTGCAGTTATAGTAAATTCTTGTGTATCTCCATAATTAACAGAAACTGCTCCATTTGGTGTAATAGTAGCACCAGCTACATCTTTAACAGTTATAGTAAACGGTATTTTCTTATAACTTACAGCAACATCTGTTTCTTCATCTACTGTAAGTTCTATTTTATTACCAGTTACTGTAGTTTCTACTGTATTTACTAATACTTTGTCAATCATATAACCAGTATCTGGAATAAATGTAATTTCAACATTTGTTCCTTCAACAGCACCTAATATACTTGGTGTAATTGTACCATTACCACCAGGTACTGATGTTATTACATTAAACTTATCTAAAACTACAACCTCAATATCAATATCAGTTATTGTTTTATAGTTTGTAGTATCAACAGGTGTATATGTAGCTTTATATGTATTTGTTCCAACTGTTAATACTATGCTTGCATCATTCCAAGTAAATCTATCTAGAAGTTCCACATCATATAATGTTTCACCTTTAATTCCAGTAAGATCAGTTGGCACTGTATATTCTGGTGTTGCTTGATCTATGGTCCAAGATAATACAATTCTATCATTTGTAAAATCTTTCCATTCATAATTATTTTTATCTTTAAGCTCAGCATAGATTATATTGGTTGATGCATCTTTTTTAGTAGTAACTCCAGATATTTTGATATTATCATTTACATTATTTAATGTAGGTGTTATTTCACTGCCATTATACACATAAGAATCATTATCTATAGTTACTTTTTCAAGACTTGCTTTTTTAATAGTGAATGCTACACTAAATGTTCCAGTGTAATTTGTATTTGTATCAGGAACTTTATATGTAACTGTATAAGTACCAGCATTTGTAGGAGCTGTAGCACTACTATATGATGTAGAACCAGTGCCTTCATATAATACTTCTAAATCACTAACATTTATCGTTCCAGCATTAACACTAATTGTTCCTGTTGGTTTTTTAGTACTTCCATCATAAGTAAATGTTTCATTATTAGAAAGTCCAGTAATATTTACATCAGTTTTATTTACAACATGAACTGTAAAATCTTTTGTTGTTTCTTTCCATTCAGGAGTTTCATCTCCACCAAGATCCATTTTTGCTGCTGTAACAGTTATTACAACATCACCTTCAGTAGCTCCTGCTACAAATTCTTCGTTTATAGCATTATATGTAAGTGCTGTTCCTGATTTAATAGTAAAACCAATGTTTCCTATATTTCCAGTTACTGATTGTTCTAAATAACCTTTTGATATAGAACCATTAACTCTTACATATTGATCTGTAATTGTTAAAGGTTGATCTGCACTTGTTACTTCAAGTACACCATTTATATGTGTTCCAAATGTATAGTTACCAGTAATATCTTCACCATTTCTCATTACTTTAACATTGCTTACAGTATTATTTGAAGAACCTACAAATTTTTGGCTACCAGTAATTGTAGCTTCTAACATATCACCTGGTAGTAATACACCATTAGTATATGTATAATTATTTTTTGTTAAATCAGCACCATCATATACTTTATTATCTGAATCAGCTGTTACAACTATTGATGTTGTAATTGGGTTTACTGTTAATTTACCAGCAGTTTTTACAATATTTGAGTAACAACTAGTTACATCAACACCCTCAGCATTTGTTATAGTAATTTCTCCAATTGTATTATTTTCAAGAGCTGTATCATTAACGTCTCTTACTTTACCAGTAATTACCGCAGTAACTAAATCGCCATTAGGTAATTTTTTATCAGTTACTGGACTAGCATTATTTGCCCATAAAACATCATAAGCATTTTTTGTGTGTTCTGAACCATCATATGTAAATGTTTCATCATAACTTTTTACTTTTACTTCTGTAGTAATTGGTGTGATTTCAAAATCAACACTAGCATCACTTGCTGTATAATTTGGATTTGTAATACTTAAAGTAGCTTTATATTTACCAACTAATTTAGGTAATGTTGTTCCAATTTCATCATAAGAACTATTATTTTCCTTATAGTAAGTAATTTTATAGTCGCCAGTTCCTAGTTCGCTAACTCCTGTTGCAGTTGGAGTTTTAGTTTCTCCATAAACCCATGTATCAACTAAACCACTAATACCTACAGTAAGGTCTTTCTTTTCAACTTTTAATGTAACTGTTGCTGTATATGTTTTACCACCCATATCAGTTACAGTAATTGTTGCAGTATAATCACCAACATCAAGACCAGCTTTTGCTTTTACCTTAAAATCAGTATTTGTTGCACCAGCACTAACTGTTGGTTGTGTTCCTCCCATGATTGCAAATTTTTCAGTATCAGATACTGTTACATTTTTAATTTGTAAATCATTTTCACCAATATTTTTAATTGTAATATTAGTTTCAGGTGTTTCACCATATTTACCATTTAAAGTAGCATTAGATACATTAAATCCATTTGCAAATTTAACTGTTATTGGACACCAATAAGCATTAAGATCAGAAGTATTAAGTATTGCTGTTCTATCAGCAGTAGCTTTTACACCACGACTAGGATAATACTCGATAACAGCATTGGCATCAATTACATCATTAACAGTTAAAGAAGAAGTATTACTAAGTTGTCTATATAGATTTCTTTCAGCACCTTCAGCACGGTTTAAAGTTATACTTTCCAAATAAACTTTTTTAGCAGCACCAGACCAAAATAAGTACTGATTCCCATTAACATTAGAATTTTTTATAATGAGATTTTCATATTTTTGCCCATCTTTCATACTAACAACGGTAGTAAAATTACTATTTTTTACTTCAAAATCAACCCCGTCAATCTCAAAGTTTACCTTTTCTGCATCACGAATAATTGCTCCACGCAATAAAAAATAGGTCGATGCACCGGTATGATTACCAATAATTTTTGCAGTATTACTATTGGCAGAATCAATCAATTTAATATCAGCATCTGTATAATACCAAAAATTAATTTCTTTACCATCTGGTACAGTTATAGTGTGACCATTTAAATCAAGTGTTTTTGACTTATAAATAGAGAATGTTGTATTATATTCGCTTGATAGTTCAATATTCTTATTAAGTCTAACTATATCTGTTGTTTTATCATACATCTTATTTACTAATGCATCTCGATCTTCAACAACTGCAGTTGTTGTTTCAGCATTTACATTAGTTAGTCCAATGGCGAAAACTGCTACTAATGTAAATAGTATTGTAGTTAATTTTTTAACTACATTTTTAGATTTGCTCATCAAATCTTCCTCCTT
>CAKOKM010000059.1 GCA_934091015.1 uncultured Bacilli bacterium
TTACCATCTCCATCAGTTGTTGTATATGTTTCAATAGTTGTATATTCATAATAGAACATTAAGTAATCTTCTTGTTTAGCCATAACATTATATAAATATTCCCAGTTATCGGTTCCTAAAAATAAATTTGATAATTTGTCATACATTTTTTCATCAACTTTGTTTATAACTATATAATCTTCACTCCAATTATAACCAAAATGATTTAAATATTCACTATCTAAATACTTAGTAATTGTCGTACCATCAGAAAAACCTTTAGTATATTTATGAACATGTCTTGTAGGAATTTCACATTCTGATTTCTTTCCACATCCACTTGCTAATATAGTTATTGATAATAAGTAAGCCATTAATTTTGATAATTGTGATTTATTCATCTAATATCTCCTTTAATGTGCTTTATATTACCATTTTCGCTTGATTTTGTCAATCAAAATGCGAACAAGTGATTTGACTTTTTTATCATTTTATGCTAGAATAATTACACATTTGTTAGGGGGGATAACGATGAATAAATTTAATGATGTTGATTTAACTAGAGGATATCAAAAATATGATGCAATGGTTAAAAATATAGAAGGAATATTTAATAAAATTAATCAATTATTTGATATTTCTGAATACAAAAAAGAATTAGATAAAATTATTAATGATGCAAGCAATGATTCTAGTTTTTCTAATAAGATGTTATACGAAGGAATGCAACTAGATTATGAAAGCTTTATTTATGATAATTATATAAAGAGATTAGATGATCTACAGAAAAAGATTGAAAATGAATTAATGCCATTATATGAAATTCATTTATTAATATCTAAAATTAATATTGGAGTTAAAAATATTAGTAGTGATAATATTGGTGATGTAATAGACCAAACTTTAAGGTTAGTTTCTACTATAAATAATTTACGAAACAATCTTAACGATCAAGAAAAAGAATTAGTTAAAAATGCTTATCAAGTTATTTATAATGTAATATTACATGAAGAGATATTTGAAAGAAATGATATTTTTAATTATATTATGAAATTGAATAATAGCAGTATTAAAGAGAATATTGCTAGATTATTAGCTAGAGATTTAAATAAATTATCACAAGAAGATCTTATTGATGAAGATCTAAAAGGAATTAACACTGAGGGATTAGGATATGATTATTTAACTTTAGATGTTATAAAGAAGATATCTCTTAAAACTATTGGTGAAACTAATTCAGAATATCAAGAAAGAAAAAGAGTTGCTATACTTGAAGTTAACAAGAAAAATAATAGATTAATCACAAAAAGAAATGCTTTAGAAGAAAAACTTAAAAATAATAAAGGATTAATTAAAAATTTAAAAATTAATAAAGCATTGCTTATTTCTAAAGCTTGTTCAATTGTATTAGTTCCAGTTATAACAATTAGCGCTGGCGGTTTAATTGGTAAAGCTAAATCTGATAAAATCACTGAATATAAAACAATTACGAGAACTGTTGATTTAAATACTGGTAATGTGATTGGTGATATTAGTTATGAATATGATGATAAAGTAACTACTTATGCTGCTACTGTATTAGTTTGTGATCCTTGGAGAAAAAATCCAGTTGGTGAAGGATATGTTAGAAATGTTAAAGCATATGATTATGTTAGTTCTTCTGATACTCCTTTTATTGCTACTACAGGAGATTCTCAAGAAGGTATTCATGATACAAATAGGAAAGTTGATAGTAATATTAAATTCAAATATCAATATACTGAAGCTACTGATACACTAAAGATCGGAGAAAATACAACTGATAAAAGTACACTAGTTATAGAAACATATCAAGATAAATCTGACAGTAGAATTAGTACTAAATATATTATTCCATTTACAATTGGTGGAGCTGTGCTTGGAGCATTATTGGATGTTTTAGCTATTTTATTAAGAGTATATGATCTTAACGATATTAAAAGAATAATGAATAGATTAAATAATCAAATAGAATCTAAAAATATGAATAATGAATGTATATTAGAAGAATTAAATAAACTTAAAGATGAAGCTTTATTAATTGAGGATGAATATAGTAGTACAGCTAGAAAATATGGTATGTCTGTTGAAAAATTAGGATATTACATTGTCGAAGTCGAAGATTATGAACAATTAGTTAGAGACAGAAGTAATTACTCATTATTTTATATTAATAATGATAAAGTAAATTTAATCAAAAAATACGATATACCTGAAGATAGAAATAATACTACAAATAAAGTGTTAGTTAAAAAAAAATAAATTATAATAAAAAATGTAGAGGTTAAATTCTACATTTTTATTTTGTATCAATTATTCCGTAATTTCCATCTTTTCTTTTATATAAAACAGAGATACATCCTTCATTAACATTGTTAAATACAAAGAAGTCATGATCAATTAGTTCCATTTGTAAAATAGCTTCTTCTTCGTCCATTGGTTTAATTTCTAAAATTTTTCTTTTTACAATCTTTTCTTCTGGTTCATCAACTATGTCAGTTGTATCATTAATAACTGGGGCAAATGTTTTATATTTTTTTAATTTTGCTTTATGTTTTCTTATTTGACCTTCTAATTTATCAACAACTAAATCAGTTGCAGCATATAGATCAGCATGTTTTTCTTCTGCTCTTAATGTAAATTTGTCAGTCGGAATAGTTACTTCGATAATTTGGTCTTTATCTTTAACTTTGATAACAACACTGCATCTTATGTGTGCATCTTCACCAAAGTATTTATCAAGTTTACCTAATTTTTCAGTAATATGATTTCTGATTGCATCGGTAACTTTTAACTTATCTCCTCTAATATTAATTTCCATATTATTTATCACTCTCCCTATTTACATTTTACCATAAATATGTTTAAAAAACTACTTTTGATAGATACGTTAGTGTAAAGTGAATAATTTAATTAAAAAAGCACTTTTTATATCAAGTGCTAAATTATAGTATTTTATGCATTTATAGTTAACGCTAAACTTACATTTTCTGCTTGTAATCCCTTAGAAGTTTCAATAAGTTTAAAATTTACAGTATCACCTTCCTTTAAAGTTTTATAACCTTTCATTTGAATATTAGAATAGTGAATAAATATATCACTTAATCCTTTACATTCAATAAATCCATATCCTAGGTTATTATTAAACCATTTTACTTTTCCAATCATAAATCTATTCCTTTCCTATCACACTTATAGAATATAATATAAATTAAGAATAATTTGTCGAAAAAGAAAATAGAAAAGAATTATTCACTCTTTTCTATTAAAATAGTTACGTTATGTCCATTAATTTCGATTGCCTCGCCTACTTCTTTTTCTTCATAGGTTGTTGCTAATGTTTCTTCTTTTACATAATCTTTAAACATTGTTAAGGCATCGTTAACTTCATTATCTCCATGATAATATAGTTTAATTCTATCTTCAATATTTAAACCACTTGTTTTTCTTAAATTTTGTACTTTAGATACAAATTCACGTGCAAGTCCTTCAAGTAAAAGTTCACGAGTTAATTCAGTATTTAAGATAATAAATTTGTTATTTTCCATACCTACATTAAATCCTTCTTTTGCTTCTATTCTTACATCTACCATGTTAGGAGTTATATCAAGTCTTTCGCCATCAAAATCTATTGTGATAGTCTCTTCTTTAAGTAAGGCTTCTTCATCTTCAATACTTAGATTTTTTAATGCTTCACTATATAATCCCATTTTTGGTCCAAACATTGAGCCACATACTTTAAAGTTAGGTTTAATTGTAAAATTCATATATTTAGATAAGTCATCTACAAATGTTACTTTTTTAACATTTAGTTCTTCATTAATTAAACTTACTAAATCTCCTAATATATTTTCATATTTTCCATCAATTAAGGCTTCACTTATTGGTTGACGTACTTTTATTTTTGTTTCTTCACGAACGAATCTTCCGGTTGAGATTAGGTCTCTAACTAAATCCATTTTAACTTCTATTTCTTCATTAATTAATGATTCATCATATTTAGGGAAATCACTTAAATGAACAGATTTTTCGCCTGTTAAGTTTCTATATATTTCTTCTGTTACATAAGGAATAATTGGAGCACATAATTTACATAAACCAGTTAGTACTTCGTAAGTGGTAATGTATACAGCTTTTTTAGAATTGTCTAATTCACTACTCCAGAATCTATTTCTATTTCTTCTAATATACCAATTTGATAAATCATCTGATACAAATGAGGTAACTTGTTTAACTACTTGATTTAAATCATAAGCTTCATATGCATCTGTAACGTTTTTAACAAGTTTATTATATTTTGATAATAGCCACTTATCTATTTCTTCACGATCTTTATATTCAACAAAGCATGTGTCGGTATCAATTCCGTCAATATTGGCATATGTTTGGAAGAATGTATAAGTGTTTTTAAATGGATTAAAGAATTTAGAATGTACTTCTTTACAACCTTTTGAATCATATTTTAAAGGAGTCCATACTGGGGATGCAGATAACATATACCATCTTACAATATCAGCTCCATATTCAGAAAGTTCTTTAATTGGATCAACTACATTTCCGGTTGATTTACTCATTTTTTTGCCGAATCCATCAAGTACCATGTCGTTCACAACTACATTTTTAAAGCTTGATTTACCAGAAATAATTGTCGATATTACAAGAAGTACATAGAACCATCCACGAGTTTGATCAAGTCCTTCAGCGATAAAATCAGCTGGAAATTGATTTTCAAATAATTCTTTGTTTTCAAATGGATAGTGGAATTGAGCATATGGCATAGATCCTGAATC
>CAKOKM010000060.1 GCA_934091015.1 uncultured Bacilli bacterium
AATATTTTTATCTGGATTGTATAGTATTCCTTTACCTTTACTACCACCCTTAGTAAGTAAAATAGTTCCTCCAATAATAGCAAAAACAACAACACCTATTATAATAAGATTTTTTTTAGAAATATTTAGTTTATCAAGTTTCATAATATCAAATTCCTCCTTTATATTTAAAATTATAATTTGAAACAATTCAAAGAGCAACTAACTTGCCACAAAAATCAATGTTTTTAATGGAAAGTTATTTTAGCATAAATTAAAATATTGTATAATAATAATTAAGGAAGTGATAATCTATGAAATTTAATGAAATATTAAATAGATATCTAAAAGAATTAAATTGTTCTTCTAAAAAATTATCTACGAAATCAGGATTATCAGAGTCTGTCATAAGTAGATATCGTAGTGGTGAAAGAACTCCTTTAATGAAAAGTGAACAATTAAATAAATTAACAACAGCACTTTTTACTATTGCCCAAGAAAATGAGCAAAAACAATATTCACTAGATAAAATTCAAAAAGATTTTAATACTACATTAGCGAATAATAACTTTAATTTTACAACATTTAGTAATAATTTAAACACATTAATAAATACACTTAATATAAATATAAATGAAATGGCAAAATATATTGTATTTGATGCATCACATATTTCAAGAATAAAAAATGGTAAAGCTAAACCATCTAATCCAATAGAGTTTTCTAATAAAATATGTTCATATATTTTTGCAAGGTATAAAAGTGCAGAAGATATATACAATTTACAAACAATAATTGGATGTAAAAAAAGTGATCTTTCTGTCAATAATTATTACAATACTTTATTTTCTTGGTTAACAAGTGAAGTAACATCTATTAAAAATCAAACATCAGATTTTCTATATAATCTTGATTCCTTCAATTTAGATGACTATATAAAAGTAATAAAGTTTAATGAATTAAAAGTTCCAAATATTCCATTTTATAAAGCTAAAACTAAACACTATTACGGATTAGAAGAAATGAAAAAAGGAGAATTAAACTTTTTTAAAGCAACTGTTCTCTCTAAATCAAAAGAAGATATTTTCATGTGTAGTGATATGCCTATGGAAGACATGGCAGAAGATATTGATTTCGGCAAAAAATGGATGTTTGCAATCGCAATGTGTTTAAAAAAAGGGCATCACTTAAACATTATCCACAATTTAGATAGACCATTTAATGAAATGATGTTAGGACTTGAAAGTTGGATTCCAATTTATATGACTGGACAAATTTCTCCTTTCTATCTAAAAGATAATAAAAATAATACATATAATCATTTCAATTATGTTTCAGGAACAGTTGCACTAACTGGAGAGTGCATTAAAGGACATCATAATAAAGGAATGTACTACTTAACCACAAACAAAAATGAAATTAAGTATTATAAAGAAAAAAGTGACTTACTTCTAAAAAAAGCTAAACCACTTATGGAAATATATAGAGAAAACAATTCAAAAGAATACGAACTATTTTTAAGAAAAGATGAAAACATAATATGTGATAGAACAAGATATCTTTCATCACTACCTCTATTTACTATCTCTAATGAATTACTTATTAAAATATTAAAAAGAAATAAAATAAATAACCAAGATATTGATAAAATAATCAAATATAAAAATGATGAACTAAAATACATAAAAAACATTACCAAAAATAGTAAAATTAATGATTATATCTATATAATTAAAGAGGACGATTTTAAAAAAGATTCACCTTCCCTTTTATTAAATAATTTATTTTATAATAAAAAAATTAACTATACCTACAAAGAATATATGGAACATTTAAAATTAACAAAATCATATATGAAAATCGTAAAGAACTATGAAATAAATTATGTAAAGGAAAAAACATTTAAAAATATTACTATATCAATACTTAAAAATAATTATGTAATTATTTCAAAAAGTTCTAAACCTACTATACATTTTGTTATAAAGCACCCTAAATTAATTGAATCAATTGAAAATTTTAATCCAATTGTAAAGGAATAAATATATGAAAAGAAGAAATATAAAAATCAAATGGAAAAATATAATACTTATTCTAATAATTATTACATGTATTATAACATTATTAATATCCATATTTAATATAATTAAATGGAAAATAGATTCAAATAAAACAAATTACGAAATAACTAATATTCAAGAAAATATAAATGTAGAAGAAATACAAGACACTGAAAACACTGAAATAATTGAACCTGTAATAGAAGTTCCAAAAGAAAACCCTTATTGGGATTATATAAATATGAATATGATAAATGTTGATTTTAGTGATTTAAAAAGAACTAATCCAGATGTTGTTGGTTGGTTAAAGGTAAATGGTACAAATATAAATTATCCTTTTGTTCAAAGTAGCGACAATGATTACTATCTAACACATAGTTTTAATAAATCTTATAACGGAGGTGGATGGGTGTTTTTAGATTATAGAAACAACGGCACTAATAACAAAAACACTATTATCTATGCTCATGGAAGATCCGATAAAACTATGTTTGGAACATTAAAAAACGTTTTAAATAACGGATGGCTTAACAATACAAATAATTATGTTATCAAAATATCTTCAGAAACAGAAAATAGTTTATGGCAAGTATTTAGTGTTTACCGCATACCAACTACTAGTGATTACTTACAAACAAATTTTAATGATGATATAGAATATCAAAACTTTTTAGATATGATTAAAGATAGAAGCAGTCATAACTTTAATACAAATGTTGCATCTACTGACAATATACTTACTTTATCAACCTGTTATAATAATAGTGATAAAATGGTGGTTCATGCTAAACTTATTAAAAAAGAAAACAAATAAATAATAGCTAAGATAAACATATATCTTAGCTATTTTATAAAATAAATTTACTATTAACTGTTATTATCCAATTCAAATATCGGATATGCATTATATCCTTCATATTCATAACTAGAATCAATCCCCTTCATAAACACCTGTCTATCATTAATTTTATCAGTTAAGGCATTTTGAAGTAATAATCTAATTTCTAAATCTTTAACTGGGCTTCTTTCCATAGCAAACAAATAATCTTCTTTTTTAACCTTACTCCAATCAATTACTTTATTTAATTCTTTCTTTAATATTAAATCTAACCAAATACGAGTACTTCTACCATTTCCTTCTCTAAATGGATGAGCAATATTCATTTCTACATATTTTTTTATAATATTTTCAAAAGTATCTTGAGGCATATTATCTATTTTATGCAAAACATCTTCTAAATACATACAAGATGCAAACCTAAAATTTCCTTTAGCAATATTTTCTTTTCTTATTTTACCAGCAAATGAATATATATCATCAAATAAATATTTATGAATACAAGCTAATCCTTTAAATGTTCCTATTTCAAATTCTTCTATTTTATTTGTATCAAATAATTCTAATGCTTTTAGTTTAGTAATTCTTTCTTCTTCATGAGCAAGATCCACTGAATTAGTAATTCCTAATTTATTTTCTAACATTATATACCTCCAATAATATACCTATATTATACTATAAAAATCATTATATTACCATTAAATACAATCAATAATCTTCTCCTAAAATATTGTTTAACAATTAAAATAACTCATTATCTACTTACTTTTTTACTAATACCTTTTTAAATTCATTTTTCTTTTCAATTTTATTATTAATAAAGGAATAATGTACGACTACTATATTATCATCAAATATTTCAGCAGTTAAAAAACCAGGTCTAGTAGCATTTTTATCAAGTTCTGTATTTGATAAATTTATAACTGGATCATCACACATAGCCGGAATAAAGATTCTTTCACTCTTGCCACAAGTTTTTTTCCTTATATGGTAATAATGTGAATGTCCTTTAAAACACAAACATTCAATAGTATAAGGGAGTCTTAATTTATATGAATCTATAGTATGTTGTAAACTAATTATATTTCCATCCCAATTTATAAATGATTTTTTTAAATCCAAAATATTTATATCGTCTCTTGATGATAAAATGCCTTTTACAAATGGATGCTTATTTATTGCTCTATAATCATGGTTTCCAAGTAATGCATATGTTTTAATATTTTCATCAAAAGGATATTCATTAATAAAATATTCTGCCTGTTGTATAACATTTAAATCATTTCTTGGCTTAACATCTCCTTCAATAATATCTCCACCATTTAAAATAACATTAAATCCATTTGCAGCAGCAAAATCAAACATACCATATGTATAATTCATATTTTCATAAATTGAACAATAATGTGAATCACTATTAATTAATATTTTTTTATTACTAATACTTGTTTTACATAAAAGTTTATTTACTTCTTTATCATATTTACCAGTAGAATATAAAATACTTAATAAAATATTATTTTCTAAATAATTAAACTTTTCCTTTAAATAATCAAAATCATGGTACTTTTCATAGCAATTACATATTTGTTTCTTTAATTCTTTATTTATATCTTTTAAACTTTTTATCATAATATATAACTTCTTTCTTAGAATTTATAATAACAAATAGTAATAGGTATAATCAAGCAAAAAATTTTTTTAAATTAAGATTCAAAATCAATAAATTTTTTATATTTCTTTCCACAATTATTGCAAGTAAGTGATATAGTTATCCATGTAAATGCATTGGATATATCTTTAAATCCAATTTCTTTTAATTCATCTTCATCAGGATATTCATATTTTATAGA
>CAKOKM010000061.1 GCA_934091015.1 uncultured Bacilli bacterium
CCTATTTTGTCTGTTAAATCTTCATAATTATTATTAACTCTCTTAATTATATCTTCTTTATCAAACCATTTAATATCCTGAACTTCTTCTTCCTGTAAAGTTATATCTTTTAAATCAATATCACTATGAGCAATAAAATATTCATTGAAGTGTCTATTAATAATTTCATTTTTAATATTTTCAGAAGTTGTTGCTCCTATAAATTCTAAATCATTTTTACTTAAATCTATACCAATTTCTTCTTTTGTTTCTCTTATTACTGATTGATAACCTAATTCTCCAGTTAATACATGCCCACCAGCTGTTATATCCCATAAATTAGGCCACAATTTTTTATTTGCACTTCTTTGTTGTAATAATACTCTTTTATTATCATTGCTTATAATAAATACAACTACCGCTTTATGCCATAATCCTTTTTTATGACATTCATCTCTACTTGCAACATTGTTAGTATATTCACCATTTTCATTCAATACATCAAAAAATTCATTCATATTTTTCTCCTTCTTAATAATGTGTTCTTAATTCATAAACTATCACTTTTTCTCTTTTTATTCCAACATCTTTATCAAACAATGCAAATTCAACAATTACATCTTTCAAATTATGACTCATAGCATATTGATAAATAACATCAAAATGTGGAATTCTACTTAATTTTTTATCAAAAATATCTGTTTTTAAATTATATGTCGGATTACTTATTGCATCTCTTACTGAAGCAGTTGAATCAACAGATAATGTAGCATATACCTCTCCATTTGATAAAAATTCAATTTCTCCTACTAATAATTGATTATCAACATAATTTGCAGAACTCACATTAATAGTAAATATATTATATCCTTGTATTTCATCTAAAACCTTATTGTAATCTACTTTTAATTTAAAAACTCCACAAGCTCTTGACTTATCTCTTATTGCATAGTATTCTGCTGGGTAATCTTGAAGAAATTTTCTAACTTTTTCTTCATCATTTGTTTTAAATAATTGTTCTGGAAATTTATTTAATCCTAATTCATTAATTTTATCAATACTCTCAATTTTATTTCTTATAATCACTAATTGTCACCACCTAATTCATGGGTAAATTGTTTAATATATTATAACATAATGTTTTTACTTTTAATAGTTTATCTTTCAAAATCATCATGATAACCATGTTCAGGGTACTAGTATTTAGTTTTCTTTTATATAATTTTCTAGTTCTGATAGTTTTATCTTTTGACCGAGATTATGAACATAAATTTCATTTGAATAATTAAATGCTAGATATAGTTTATTATTTATAATAATTCTATGTGGTTCAATATAAGTTAAATTAGTATGTTTTATCTTCCTAATACTACCATTTTCTATAATAGGTGTAGTATTAAAAAATCACATATAACATTTAATCTTGAAATTAAAGATTCATCAATTTCAATTTTTCTTTAATTACTTTTATCGTAGACATTAACCTTTCTATGATTTTTTCTGAAAATCAAAAAAATCAATCGATTTGATTGATTCATATATTTAAATTCGAATAATTCGAACTGATTTCTTTATGGTGGAGTCGAAGGGAGTTGAACCCTTGTCCAAGATACTTTCATATTATAATCTACAAGTTTAGATGATTTGTTGTTTCATTAATGGTAAAAAACCATCAAAATATCATTAACTAAGCTTATAGGATTCGTTTAATAAACTAAGCAATTTATTAAATATAATCTACTATTATGAACCAGCGTTAAAACTCTGTAGATTTAGTTCTAGGCCAGTGCTTGCGAGCCTTTAATTAGGCAAATGCTAAAGCAGTATTATAATTTGTATTGTCAGTTATTTTAACTGTTTTGTTATTTAGGTTAACTACCACTGCATATAATATAAAACTATACCCTGTCGAAACCATAAACGACCCCATGCGTAGATATTAGCATAATTTTTAAATTATATCAATCATCTACTTTAATAATTACTTCATTTTCTTTTGAATATCCATATTTTTCTCTGGCATATTTGGCAACATAATCTGGTTCTTGCATTTTTGTAATTTCGTTATTAAGTTCATCTTCTTCTTTTAATAATTTTTCATATTTAGCTTCTAAGACTTTTTGTTCTTCTTTGTTGGCTAAGATTTGATTCCAGTAATGATATATAAACACGCCTAAATAAGAAATTATTATAGATATAACTAGAGTTCCTAATAAAATTCTTCTTTTATCTTTTTTAGTTTTCTTTGCCATAATATACCTTTCTATTCGTAATATATTATAGCAAAAATTTTAAAGCATGTTATATATGTTTTTTTAATTTGACATTTTTTGTTGTAACTTTACACAATATATATCCTAGTACTAGTGATATTTTTAATAAGATAGATATGTTACCATTATAAAGTTTATATAAAATAAATACATATAGTAATGTTGCAAAGATGGTATATATGCTAAAAAGGATAAGATTTTTCTTAAATAAGTTTGAGGTTAAGGAGTATATAAAGCCATATAGTATAGATAATAGGACTAATAGAAACTGAATCATTTAAATAATTTCATTAGGAAACTATTTTCTTTTGATGCTGCATCAGTATAATAAAAGCTGTTGATTTGACCTTTTATTGAGACGTTTCCTTCGACTGTGTCTAATTTTATCATTTCAAGATTTTCTCCTTTGATGATAATGCCTCCCATAACTGAGTCAAGACTAAATTCTTTGTCATCAAAATTGTTAATTTTTTTAATACCGCTGATAATAATATTCTTACGATCACTTAATTTTATAATATGAGATAAGTTAGGTACTTCAATCATTTTTTCCATAGATATCCTCCAGTTTAAATATATGATGAGGACATGAAAAAAATTCACTATGGAAGTGAATTTATTCAGCTGTTTTATATGCTTCTAAAATAGCGTCTTCAAATTGTTTACGTACTTCAGGATTAATTGGATGAGCAATATCTTTGTAACCGCCTGTGCTAGTTTTTCTACTAGGCATAGCAATAAATAAACCATTATCTCCTTCTATGATTCTAATATCATGTACAGCGAATGCATCATCTAATAGTACAGATGCTATACCTTTCATACGAGAACCGTCTTTTTCAATTTTACGAACGTTTACAGATGTAATCTTCATAACATTCACTCCTTTCAAGATTGTCTTCAATCTTTAATTTAATTTTATTCTATGATTTAAAAAAAAGCAATAGATTTTACATAAAAGTGACTTGAATATCTTTACTTAGAATATCAGAATATGAATAACTTTTTTTACTACTACCATTACTTACTAAGAAAACGTGTGAATAAATTTCAGATACATAGCCATAGAAAACATCTGTCTTGTTACGATTTTCTTTAGATACTACTTTTACTTCTCTGTTTAAATGATTTTTAATGTCATTTTTTATTGCATCAATCATCTTGGATACCCCACATACATAAGTCCATTTCCCATTAAGCCTCCCATTCCATTTGAACCATATTTGGTTTTGTTTAATAAACTTATTAAATCTATTGGTTTAGATTTATCGGTTAATGCGATTGTGGTTGCAATTATAGCAGGATCAAGAGCATGAATGTTTACTCTTTTAGGGCTTGATGCGAAGTCGGCACCACTTTTAATTAAAGCCTCATAATTACTTTGACAAGCACCAGCTATAATTACTAATTTATCATGATTTTTTTCATAGTTTCTCGCTTTTGATACAGCCTCACAAAAATATTTGGAGTTACGATAGTTATCGAGATTGTTTTTATCATTTTTTTTGGAAAAATAAGAATCATGGCCGGTAATTATTACAATATCAGGGCTGTATTCTTTTAAAAATTTAATAATTTTATTTGGTAATTCTTCTTCGGATACTAATTTTCCGACGGCTTGTAATTTATTTCGCTTGTAGTAATTTAGACATTTATTAATATAACTTTCATCAGAATCAAGGTGTAAAAGTTTAGCCGGTAAATAAAAAAATGAATCACGATCTAAATGTTCTTCTTCGATACTATCAGCAAAATCATCAATATCTTGTTTATCGTAAATTTTTAAATCATCTAATTTACTGTCGGCGTATAATCTGATATTAGTTCCTTTTAAGTAAGCGATACTATCGGAGATGTTTATGATTTTAAAGACTATGTCATTATTATAACTATTGCGAGTAACTAAATCACCTATTTTAAAATTCATGATATCACCAATTAAATATATGTATGAAATTAATATTTTAGAATTTTAGAGATTAAAGCTAAATGTATCACCTTTGTTAAGGTAAAGCCAACTTGATTTAGTTACTGTTAAAACTTTGGTATCTAAGTTGAATTTGAAGTAAATGTTATGGTTATTGGGATCCAAGGCTTTAATGTATATAATGTTGTTTTTCTTTTTAATAATTGTTCCGGTAAAGGTGGTTAAACGATAAATGGAAATAAAGACTTCGTTTTTGTTTGGGGTATGTTTTATTTCAATATAACTACTGTCGATATTTTGATATTTTAAATAATATGTTGATAAGTTTTGATTTATTAACATTTTAGTTTGATAATCAGTCATTAAGGATTTAGTAACAATTAAAAACATAATAATTGTTAAGATAATATATTTTTTCAATAGATCACCCATTAATTATTATGTATATAATTAGCTATTAATGTTAATTTTTGATATAATTTGTTCTATTATATTTACTGTATCTTTGGCTGTTTCGTTTGATAAATCTACTCTAAAATTAGT
>CAKOKM010000062.1 GCA_934091015.1 uncultured Bacilli bacterium
TTCTATGTAAACCTTTTTTATTTTAGAGTGTAAACCACCTCACTTAAATAATTCCAGTTTTATTTTAGAATATAGATCATGTGTAAATATGATCTTTTTAATTGTTTAAATTTTAAATTTTGTGGTAAAATACTACTGAAATGAAGTGAAGTAATATGGATAAAATTATAATTAAAGGTGCTAGAGAAAATAATTTAAAAAATATTGATTTAGAATTACCAAAGAATAAATTAATTGTTATGACTGGTGTATCTGGTTCTGGAAAGAGTAGTCTTGCTTTTGATACTATTTATGCAGAAGGTGAAAGAAGATATATTGAATCTTTAAGTGCGTATGCAAGACAGTTTTTAGGTGGATCTGATAAACCGGATGTAGATTCTATTGAAGGATTATCTCCTAGTATTTCGATTGATCAAAAAACAACTAATAATAATCCAAGAAGTACAGTTGGAACTGTAACAGAGATATATGATTATTTACGTTTGTTATTTGCAAGGGTAGGAACTCCATATTGTCCTAATCATCATGTTCCAATTACTAGTCAAAGTATTGAGGAAATGACTAATAAGATTTTAGCTATGGATGAAGGCACTAAGTTAGAAATACTTGCCCCTATTATTCATGGAGAAAAAGGTACTCATCAAGATTTGTTTGACGATTTAAGAAAAAAGGGGTTCACAAGAGTAAGAGTTAATGGAGAAATGCATGATTTATCAGAAAATATTGTTTTAGAAAAAAATAAGAAAGATAATATTTATTTGGTAGTTGATCGTATTGTTGTTAATCCGGATGAGAGAAGTCGTATATTTGAAGCAATTGAACTTAGTACAAAGATGGCAAGTGGTAAGGTTTTAATTCATGTTATTGATGGTGAAGAATTTATAATGAGTGAACATTATGCTTGTCCTGAATGTAATTTTAGTTTGCCTGAATTAGAGCCTAGATTATTCTCATTTAATGCACCATATGGAGCCTGCCCTGAATGTAAAGGTTTAGGTGTTAAACAAAATATTAGTATTGATTTACTTATTCCTGATAAAAATAAATCAGTATATGAGGGAGCAATCAAAGGATTTAGTTTAGATCAAAATATTGCTCTTACAGAACTTGAGACTGTATGTAAACATTATAATATTGATTTAAATAAGAAAATATCTGAACTCACTAAAAAAGAATTAGATATAATTTTATATGGTAGTAATGAATTGTTTGATTTTGAATATGTAAGTAAGAATGGTAATAAGAGATATGTTACCGATAATTATGAGGGAATTGCTAATAATTTCCAAAGAAGATATATGGAAACTACTAGTAAGTGGATAAGAGATTGGCTAAGTTCATATATGGTTGATTTACCTTGTAAGAAATGTCATGGTGCTAGATTATCTGATGATGTTTTAGCGGTTAAGATTAATGGTTTAAGTATTTATGAAGTGTGTTTAAAAAGTATTAGAGATTTAATAGAATTTTTTGATAATTTAAAACTTACTAAAGAACAAGAAAATATTGCTAGTTTAATTGTTAAAGAAATACAAAATAGATTAAGTTTTTTAAATAATGTTGGGCTTGGTTATTTAACTTTAGCTAGAGAGGCTAGCACACTATCTGGTGGCGAATCACAAAGAATTCGTTTAGCTACACAAATTGGCAGTAAGTTAACTGGGGTTTTATATGTTTTAGATGAGCCTAGTATTGGTTTACATCAAAGAGATAATGATAAATTAATTAATTCTTTAAAAGAGATGAGAGATCTTGGGAATACTTTAATTGTTGTTGAACATGATGAAGATACAATGAGAGCTGCTGATTATTTAGTTGATATTGGACCGGGACCTGGTGATCAAGGTGGAGAGGTTGTTGCAGCTGGAACTCCTGAAGAGGTAATGCGAAATAAGAATAGTTTAACGGGAAAATATTTAACTGGTGAATTAAAAATAGATGTTCCTAAAAAACGTAGAAAAGGTAATGGAAAATTTATTGAAATAAAAGGTGCTAGTCAAAATAATTTAAAAAATATAAATGTTAAATTTCCACTTGGAACTATGACTTTGGTTACGGGTGTATCTGGATCGGGAAAATCAAGTTTGGTTACGGAAACACTTGTTAGAGCACTAAGAGCTAAAGTTTATGGAACAATGGTAATACCAGGAAAAAATAAGGGTATTAAAGGATTAGAAAATGTTGATAAAGTTGTTGATATTTCTCAAGAGCCAATAGGTAGAACTCCAAGAAGTAATCCGGCAACTTATGTTGGGGTATTTGATGATATTCGTGATTTATTTGCTGAGATGAAAGAATCTAAAATGAAAGGCTATGATAAAGGTAGATTTTCATTTAATGTTAAAGGTGGTAGATGCGAGGCTTGTCAAGGTGATGGTATTAAGAAAATTGAGATGCATTTCTTACCGGATGTTTATGTTCCTTGTGATGTATGTCATGGTACTAGATATAATCGTGAAACTTTAGATGTTAAATTTAAGGGTAAGAATATTGCAGAAGTACTTGATATGAGAGTTAGTGAAGCAATTGAATTCTTTGACAGTGTACCTAAGATTAAAAACAAATTACAAACTATGATAGATGTTGGACTTCCTTATATTAAACTTGGCCAAAGTGCACCAACTTTATCTGGTGGAGAAGCTGCTCGTGTTAAACTTGCAAAAGAATTACAAAAGAAGCCAACTGGTAAGAGTGTGTTTATATTAGATGAACCAACTACTGGTTTACATACTGACGATATTAAAAAGTTACTTGCTGTTTTAGAACGTATTGTTGATAATGGAGATACAGTTATTATTATTGAACATAATTTAGATGTAATTAAATGTGCGGATTATATTATTGATATTGGTCCAAATGGTGGTGATGATGGTGGTAAAGTTATTGCTAAAGGAACACCAGAAGAAATTGTTAAAGTTAAAGAATCATTTACTGGTCAGTATTTAAAGTCTAAATTAGAGGAAAAGTAAGCATTAAGTTGTTTGCTTTTTTATTTTATATACATAAATCTTGTCAAAATGTTAAATTTTAGGTTAAAAAAGTTGTCAAAACGTTAAAAAATGAGCAAAAAAAGTTGTCAAAACGTTAAATAATGATTAAAATATAATTAGAGAGAAGGGATATTTATGGATGAAATGATTTATTTAAAGAGGAAAATTTATAATAAATTAGTTGATTGGAAAAATAATGATAATGGACAGACTGCTTTGCTTATTGAAGGAGCTAGACGTATTGGTAAAAGTACAATAGCAGAAGAATTTGCTAAAAATGAGTATGAGGAGTATATTCTTATTGACTTTAATATTGCTCCTGAGGAAATTATAAATCTATTTATACACGATAGAAGTGATATAGATTTAATTTTACAAAAATTACAGTCATATTATGGGAAAGTGTTACCAATTCGTAAGTCATTAATTATTTTTGATGAAGTTCAATTTTGTCCAGAAGCTAGATCATTAATCAAGTATTTGGTTGCTGATGGTAGATATGATTACATAGAAACAGGATCACTTATTTCAATTAAAAAGAATGTTGAAAATATAATTATTCCTTCTGAAGAAAAGAAGATTAATATGTATCCATTAGACTTTGAAGAATTTTTATGGGCTTTAGGGGATACAAGTACGATTCCTTTCTTAAAACAATGTTTTGATAGTAAGAAAAAAGTAGATATAGCTCATAACCGAATTATGAAAGATTTTAGAACTTATGTCCTTGTTGGCGGAATGCCTCAAGCAGTTGTTGAATATATTAAAACAAAAAGTTTTGATAGGGTTGATAGTAAGAAAAGAGATATATTATCACTATATCATGATGATATAAATAAACATGGTAATAATAGTAAGAAATTAATTGCGATGTATGATAATATTCCGGGACAATTATCTAATGGAAGTAAAAAATATAAACTTTCCTCAATTGATAAATCAGCAAGAAACAATAATTATGAGAATGAATTAACTTGGTTAGAAGAAGCAAAAATTATTAATTTGTGTAATAATGTGACTGATCCGAGTATTAGTTTAGCATTAACTAAAGATGAAAATAGTTATAAGTGTTATCAATCTGATGTTGGATTACTTGTTACGCAAGCATTTATAAATAAACCTTTTGTAGAAAATGATATATATAAGGCAATACTATTTGACAAACTAAATATTAATCAAGGTATGATTATGGAAAATTTTGTTGCTCAAACTCTTAAGTCAAAGGGGTATGAACTTTACTATTATTCTAAAAATGATAATAATGTTATAGAAAATAATATGGAAGTAGATTTCCTTATTGTACAAGATAAAAAAATTAATCCAATTGAAGTAAAATCAGGTAGTTATAATAAACATACATCAATAGATAGATTTAAAGATAAATTTAAGAAAAGTGTTGGTACTAGATATGTATTACATACTAAAGATTTGTCTGTTCAAGATGATATTGTTTATTTACCACTTTATATGGCAATATTTTTGTAGTAGATTATTGATTAAAAATTCTTGAAATATGAAATTTTAAATGATAGAATAGTTTTTGTAATGCGATGAGTATATATAAGTAGTTAGTTATGGATTTAAAGAGAGTAGATATAAAAGCTGAGATTATCTATAAATATAAGTAATTAATGAATTTCGGTATAGGAGCGTTAATCGTTTAGGGCGTTAACCTATTAAAGTGTATGAATAAAGTTCATAAACTAAGGTGGTACCGT
>CAKOKM010000063.1 GCA_934091015.1 uncultured Bacilli bacterium
TAATATATTCATATCAACACCTACTATAACAACTTTATCACAATTTACCAAACATATCAATTTTATATTTGTAAAGTATTTGTATATTTACATTTATTTGATAAATAATTATTTGACTTAAAAATCAAGCAAAATTAAAATTAGAATTAGAAAGAGGTTATTATGAGTAAAAAACAAAACAATAAAATAAGTGAATCTAACATAAATGAAATTGAGCTAAATAATTTAGAAAATTTTGGGCTTATAGAAGGATATGACATAGACGAAATTGGAAAAAGAAAAGCAAATAAAACTGAATTATTTGAAGAAATTAAAAATGTAGATAATAAAATTCAGGAAAAAGTTCAAAAATGTTTAGAAAAAAATAATTATACCATATATGGATTAACAAAAAATAAAAAAATAAAAGGTATATATATTTTTAAAGAAGAAAATAATAGTTTAATTAATACCGAAAGAATATTTACAAACGAAATAAATGATAATATTAAAAAAAAATATGACAAATGTTTACTAGAAATAAATAAAGAATTAGTTGCTAATGGTATATATGAAAAAGTCATAATTGGTGAAAATGTACTTAAGATAGATCCAAAACAAGATAAAAAAATAAGCAAGTTTTCCATAGCAATTAGTATGATTATTGGAACATTATTAGCATACATAATATTTGAAAATATTATTACTGCCATTATATTTGGTTCATTATTAGGCCCATCTTTTACAGGTATAGAAGTAATTGTAACTAAAAAAAGAGGAAGAAAAAGAAAAAATAAATAACATTTTAATTAAAAAATGAATATTCATTTGAAAAATAAAAATATGCAATATATAATTTAATTATATAAGGAGATTAAGTTATGAATAATAATAAATTAAATCGAAAATTAGAAATAGTTCCAGGAGAAAAAAAGGAATATAAAGGAAATACTTTTGTTGGATTCTTAGCATGCACCCTAATTTTAGCTTTAATTATTGGATTTATTTACTATTTACAAACAAAAGGCATTATTGACATAACTAAATTAACAAAATGAAAAATTATAATATTAATGAATTACTTAACGATATAGATTTTGAAAGTAATAAATTAGTTAAAATAAATAATAAATTATATTTAACTAACTATCAAATTGAAATCTTAAATAAATATAATATTGATTATAAAACTCTCGGAAATCTATCTTCAATTATATTTACTGCCGAAGAAATATTAGAAGAAGATAATTATGAAGATTTAGATGAAATAATAAAAGAATTATCAGAACGAAACTATTATGAAAACACCAACAAATAGTCTAATTTTTTGGATTATAAAATAATATACTTTTCCCCGGTTTGAAGCTAAAATAGGTAAATAAACATACTAAAAAGATAAATAAAATAACACCTAAATAATTATAAGAATAATTAACTAAACAACAGTTAACAATTGTACCAACTAAAACAGATATAATAAATATTAAGATATTAATAAAAGCAATATCTTTTTTTAATACAAATTTGCAACAATAATATAACATAGGTATTAATATAATAGTTATAATTATTCCTAAGGAAGATGCAAATATAATTCCTTTATAATCAAATATTATTTTAGATAAAAACACTGCCAACATAGAAGGATACAAAACTAATTTCATATGTTCAAAAGTACTTTCATTAGTAGCAAAAAATATTTTTAACAATTTCTTTTTACCCAACAAATCATAAAGAAAATGATTTAATATTCCAAATAAATTAATAATCATAAAATTTAAAATAAAAAAACTTAATTTCATAACTTATCACCATTTAATAATATACTTTAAGAAAGAAAAAAAGAAGCATTAACTTCTTCTTAACATTTAGCTCCAGCGCCATCCTTATAAATATTACCTGTAGATTTAACATCAGTTGCTTTTCCATCTTTAAAAGTAACAGATACTTCTGTTCCAGCTTTATATTCTTCCAAACTTGCAACACCACAACCATTTGTAACAAAATATAAAACATTATCAGATATTTTGTATTTGCTATAAGGAGCATCTGAGAAGCCTGACATAGTTATATAACTTAAATCAACTACTTCTTTAACAGAATCCCCATTAACATAAACAACCTCTAATAAATCATTTACACCTTCAGTAACTGGATTAAAACCGCTAACAATGTAATAAGCATTTTTACTATCATCTATATTTATTAACTCAAGCTTTTCAGTTCCCTTAATAGCATTTTTAATAAGTTCCTCATGTTTAGAAGTATCTACAGTATTTTTCTTATTAGAATATACATAAAGTAAAACTCCCAATAAAGAAATAGCAATAACTAATAAAAAAGCAATTATTATATTTTTATTTTTTTCATTATTCATAAAAAACTCCTCTCAATAACAATTGTACCATAAATATTTTTTATATTTTATAAAAATAATACAATTTACAATTTATATACATCAATTTTTAAAAATTTGTTTACAAATTACACCCATAAATATATACAACTAAAAATTTAAATGATATAATTTACTAAGGTGGGGAAAATGAAAAGAAAAATGCCAATTGGTTTAATTAGAATATTTGAAGGTTTAGTAGGACTAATACTAACTTTATTAATAAATAAATATATAGATATAAGCGATATATACATTATTATATTAATGTTTTTTTCAATCGCTTTCGAAATTTATGGACTTATCTTATTAATTAAAGATAAGAATATTTAATATGTATAAAAAAGCATGTAAAGAAGCCTTAAATTATATTAGACCAATTATTATAGGTAAAAAATATTATAACAATGATACGATTATTAACGATATCGGAACTGTAATAGTTTTAAATAAAAATGGTGATATCCTAACAACCAAAGAATTAGCAGAAAATATTTATTTATCTATTGATACCAATTCCGTATTTAAAAACATTTTTCTTGAATTAAAAAATAAAAAACCAAAAGAAATTAAAAAGATCGAAAAAAAATATAACTTAGATAAAAATACAATAACAAATTTACAAGTTCAAATAGTTGATGTAGCTGAAAGTATAACAAATATTGAAATAATTCCACATAAATATTTAAATTTAGCAATTATTAAATCAGACAACAAAGGATTACTGATAGATAAATTTCCTAAATTTATAAATAAAAATGTAACACAAGGCCAAGATTTTGTAGCTACTGGATTTGCATTTCCAGAGTATGAAAATTTTGCTTATAATTATGAAACAAATGAAATTGAAACTACTTATAAAAGAATGAACTTTCCAACGTACCCTATTACCGGAATTGTAACAAGAAATTTAATGGATGAAAATGAAAATATTTCAGAATTCGAAATAAGTAGTGAAATCTTTGTCGGAATGAACGGTGGACCATTATTAGATAAAGAAGGAAATATTTATGGTATCTTAAGTTCTAATAAAAATATCTATGTTAATAATGAATTAATTAAAAAAGCTGGAATAGTAATTAATAGTACTGATATTATCAAATTTTTAGAAGATAATAACATTACCTATGGAGAATAAAAATGAGTGAATTAATTAAAAATATTATTTTTATAATTTTATTATTGATTGTAATTATAATGGGATATTTTACCTTAAAAAATAGAAATAAATTCAAAAAAAAATATCGTGGTAAAATAATATTAACAACATTATTCTTAATATTAATAACAACTATTTATAGTGTATATATGTTTAGAGATAATAATTTGAGAAAAAAAGACAATAATTCTGATAACCAAGTAGAAAAAGAACCAACAACTACTGCAACTACTGCAACCACTACTACTTCAACAGCAACAACCACGACTACCACTACCACAACTACAAAAAGAATTACAACAACAACTACTACTAAACAACCACAAAATAATAATGACATACCAAACAATTTAACAAATAATAAAACAAGAAAAGGTTATACAATTACTTATAAAGATGGTGCTTATTACATAGACAATGTACTTATCGTAAACAAAACATATAAATTGTCAATCAATTGGAAACCAGTTAATTCCTATAAGACAGTCCCAAATGATGGTTTTGATCGTAATCCATTAGATACTGAAGCATACGAAGCTTGGAAGGTAATGAAAAGCGATGCATCAAGCATAGGCCTAAATTTATGGGCTCAAAGTGGCTATCGTTCATATGATTATCAAAATGACTTATATAATGGATATATTAAAAGAAATGGAAAAAAAGCTGCTGACACTTTTTCAGCCAGACCAGGCGCATCAGAGCATCAAACTGGACTTGCATTTGATTTAAATACAATTACAAATTCATTTAAAGATACAGCAGAAGGAAAATGGGTTAATAAAAATTGTTATCTTTATGGCTATATTTTAAGATACCCAGAAGGAAAAACAAACGAAACCGGATATATTTATGAACCATGGCATATAAGATATGTCGGAAAAGAATTAGCCAAAAAATTATATAACAACGGAAGCTGGATAACCATGGAAGATTATTTCGGAATAGATTCAAAATACAATGATTAGGAGTTAAAAAATGAATATAGAAGACATAAAACTAGAACTAGTTGCATTACAAAAATTAGATACTCAAAACGCAATTAATTACGGAGCAAAATCAAAATCAGATTGGTTTAAACAAATAATTACAAATGAAGATAATGATGTTATTGCTGAATCAATTATTGATTTATC
>CAKOKM010000064.1 GCA_934091015.1 uncultured Bacilli bacterium
TGTTTAAAAATATAATTTGAAAAAATTAAAAAAATTTATCAAAAACTATTGATTTTTATTAGCAAGTTTTTGTTAAATAAAATTACCATAAATTTTAAACTACGAAACTAAAAAAGCCTTATTTTAAGGCAATTTAACAATTTAATGGTGACCTGTATGGGGTTCGAACCCATAAATGTAGCCTTGAGAGGGCTATGTGTTAACCATTTCACCAACAGGCCATATAAATTCAACAATACTAATATAACACAATACACCAAATTGATACAACCATATTTTATAATTTTAGAAACAAAAACATATCAAGATTTTATTTTTTAATTTGATATGTTTTTTTACAATATTTTTTTATTTCTTTAATTTTTTCATCACTAGCAGGTAATTCACTATATTTAGATAAATATATCAATCTATTTATATCACCAACTGCTACATCATATAAAGATTTAATTTTTTTCATTTCTTGCATTAATTCACCTTGTTCATTTTTCATTAAGTAATTAGTTCCATAAACAAAAGATAATACACTTTTTAATATAACAAAGTTCAAACATATCATAAATAAACCTATATTTCTATTATCTTCACCAAAAACAAACCCATTTGCAACAAAAAGTAAAGAGGTACTAGTATAAATTGCAGTATCTATTAATTCCTTTAAATTAACTTGATCCATAATTACATCATAATTATTTAACAACGAAATATAATCTTTACTTATTCTTTCTAAATCATTCATCTTTGAAATTAATTCTTTAAAATCAACACTATCATTATTTTTAGTAGCAATAAAATACTTCCCCTTATCATTCATTAACAAAGATTCAAATTCATTTACATAATAGATTTTATCTATCATAGTTTTAGTCTCCTTTTGTAATTTTAAATAATTAATTTAATCATTAAAATATATGAATCATATTAAAAAAAAGCACTCTTTCGAGCACCTTCATAATTATTTAATTTCAATAGTTTTTTTAGTTTCAACTTTTTCTTCTTTAGGAACAGTAATATTTAAGATACCATTTTCAAATTTAGCATCTATCTTATCAACATCAACATCACCTAAAGCAAAAGATCTACTAAATGAGCCATATGTTCTTTCTCTTCTTATGTAATTCTTTTTGTTCTCCTTTTCCTCTTTTTCTTTAGAAGCACTAACAGTTAAATAACCATCTTTAACTTCTAATTTAATATCTTTCTTATCGTATCCAGGTACATCCATTTCAACATGGTACATACCATCCTCCTCATAGATATCACATTTTACATCATTTTTTCTTACAACTGGTTTAAAGAAATCATCTAAATCATCATCGAAGAAAAAACCTCTTGGGATTATATTCATAATCTAATCACTCTTCCTTTCACAATTATAGTTATACCACTCTAATTAGCACTTGTCAAGCAAAAGTGCTAAAATATTTTTAAATATTTAAATTTATCAAATTAGATATATCATTATTAAACAAATAAACAATTAAATTTTTATTTATTTTATTAACTTCTTCCTTAAGAATAACTAAATTTTTTAAACAAATATCTTTTCTATACAAAAGAATATCCTTAAAATTAGATACACCTATACTCTTCAAATAATCTAGCACTTCTCTAATATTTTGTTCATAATAACTAAAATTATTCACATCAACATCTTTAAAATTGTAACTTACAACATTAAATTCTTCTTCTGTAACATATTCTTTCAAATATTCTATCATTCCGCTATACCTCTATATACTACTTTCTTTAACATATCATATTCATATTCATTTAAATCCATATTATAAGTTAGAGCATATAATAAAGCATTTTCTTCTTTAACTTTGTTTTCAACTAAAGCCTTAAAAACACTATAAGTTTTAATTCTAGAAACAATCTTATTATTAAAAACTAATTCAGTTTTTCTCTTAATACTTGCAAAATAAGAATCATTAAATGTTGTAATCCTCATACCAGAATCAAGTAAACTTAATATTGGATGTTCTTTAATTAATAAATTAATTTCACTATCGCTTAAAATATTACGATTTTTAATAAATTTTTCATATTCAAAATTAATCTTATTAGGACTATCTTCCTTAACATTATCCCATATATTTAAATTATTCTTATAAGCAAATAAAATTCTTTTAATAATAAGTGACTTAATATTTCTTAATGTTAATTCTGGTTTATCATGAATAAATTCACTATATCCCATTTCTATAAACATATCTAAAGTTCTTCCTAAATCATTAATAAGAAGTACACTAAAGCTTTTATAATCTTCTTCATCTCTTAAATCAAAACCATAACTGCACAATACGTCAATATTTTTAAACAATAAATTATTGTTTATAGTTATAACATTTAATGCATTTTTAAATAAACAACTTGCTTTAATTCCCATTTCATTAAGTTTATTATAAATATCTAGATTATCATTATAACGATTTAATAAAAACATTATATTATCACTAATAACAACATTAATATCCTTAATACCACATGAATTTAATAATTGAACATTATAGGTAAAATTATTAATTTCATCAGCACAATAAATATAAGTATATCTTCTAAGGATTTGTTCTAAGCTTTTATCATTTAAACTAAATTTACTTCTTAAAATATCATTAACTTCTTTAAACTTATTCACATTACTCTTAACTAATAAAAGGCCTAAAATTCTACTATTATTATTAATATTTTTCAAATCACTATTTTCACTTAAATACTTTAAAAAATCTTTCGTATCCTCAAAATTAAGTTTCTTAAATTCATCAGCATAATAAATACATGTACTTTCATAATCAAAGCCATAATCATTAAATAATTTTTTTATATCTTTAGTTTCTTCTATTTCTAGCTCGGACTTATCTTCTATTTTTCTTTTTTTATTAACTCTTGTTCTTTCTTTAGGTACATAATCAAAACTAACCATATTTTCAAAAGGCGTTGTATTACTAATTGAATTACTATCTCCAACTTTCTTATAAACTACCTTTTTCTTTTCTTTTTTACTATATTTTCTAATCAAAGAGATATTATATCTATTCAAATAATCCATAGCTTCTTCAAATAAAACATCAGCATCATCTTTTTCAAATAAATATATAATTTTCTCTAATAAATCATAATCATTTTCCAAAAGACTTTTATTATTATTTAATCTATCTTTAAAATCTATTACATAATCTTTATCATCATCTTTAACATTAACAAAATCAGTAATCAATTTCTTAAATAAATTAATTGTATTATTTTCACTATCTTCCAATTTAATATTAGAATAATCTCCACTAAAAGATAATAATTTATTTCTAATTTCGTTAAAATCTAATAAAAAATCTTTCTTGTTCTCATAATGTATATCATCAAGTAATTCTAATATTAAATTTTCACTTATGCCAATAATGAAGTCATATATATAACTATAATTATCATTAATTTGTGATAAGACATCCTTAAAATAAGATCTATTTTTATTTTCATTATCTTCTAAATATTTTAAATACTTATCTAACAATGAAATAATATAATCTTTTTCACTCATATTAACTTCCCCTTTCTATTATTTATTTTTTATTCTCCTTTTAATTTACTATAACCCTTAATATATTCGTTAATTAATTTTATACTTGAATTATATAAAATTATATTATCTTTATTTTTAAGTGCTTTATTCATCTCACTATACATTCCTGTTAATAAAGAAACAATTCTTAAACTATCATCACTGTTTACATCGTCACCATCAATGAATGAAGATAAATTATCTTTTGAAACACTATTTATTAACTCACTTTCATTTTTAATAATTTCATTTACTTTATTAAACAATTCTTCATTATTAGTACTAACATCTTTATATAAATCAGCAAATCTTATATTAGATTTTCCAATTTCTTGTTTAATTTTACCCTTTTCAAATAAACTTAAATTTAATGAATCTAACACATTATCTAGTTCATCAAAATTAGCAATGGTATCTTTAATTCCATCTTTAGTAATTATTGTACTATATTTTTCAAGCAAATCATTAGATACTTTTGTAATATATCTAGAATAAAAAGAATTTAAATTAATAATTAAATTATTTATATAAATTAAAGCTTGATCATATTTTTCTTTAAAAAATAAATTATTCGGATTACTTTTATACATTTTTAAAACAGTCATATTAAGACTTAACGCATCATAAAGACTATCACAATTTTTAGAATCATATATTTTTAAAAGTTCCTTAATATCCTCACTATCCATTTCTTTGATATTGTCTAAATTTAATGGAATACTGTATTTATATCTATCTAATATATTTTTTACACTATCTTTATTAACATTATTATTGCTTGATACTAAACTACTAAATTTTTCTAATATATTCATATCAACACCTACTATAACAACTTTATCACAATTTACCAAACATATCAATTTTATATTTGTAAAGT
>CAKOKM010000065.1 GCA_934091015.1 uncultured Bacilli bacterium
ATATATATGGACAAAAACAAATTAATAGAAATTAAGAAAAGATTATTAGCATTAGGATTAGCTGGTGTAATGCTTGGAACTGCTGGTTGTACTAATAATAAAGATGAAAATGAAGTTCCTAAACATGTTTCTATTTCTTCTGAATATTCAAATGTAGATGATTATTATAAATATGTAATACAAAATGGTAAAGCATTAAAATTATATAATAGTGCAAATGTATATTTACTTTTCAATAAAGAAACATATGAAGTAAGTGAATACATATATTGTGGAAGAAATATTTTAGGTGGTTTGGGAATTCATGTTGAGTTATATGATTTGCCAAATGAAAATATGATTGTTTATTCTAATGGTATAAGTACAACATATAATGAAGAATATTATAAATATTTAATAGAAAATAATTATCAAGTTTGTCTTACTGAAGTAAGTGATTATGTTGAAGGACATACTGGTAAAGAATACTATTCACTTGATGAAATAAAAGAGTTAGAACCTCAAATTGCCGAAAGCTTAAAAATAATTAATTCTACTAAAGTTAAAACAAAATAATAATGTTATTATACATAATTAATTAATAACGGGAATACTATATAATGTAGTACAAAATGTCCATGGATTGATTTTAAATATAATTTGTGCTACAATTTAATTACTCTATGACCAAGGGTTATATGAGTCCTGGAGACGCAACTTTTATTAGTTGCGTTATCCGTTTATACTAAATTGAAAAGCCTCTTAATTTGTTTAAGAGACTTTTTTATATTTATTATATTCTTTTAATACATTTTTTAGATATCCAGGTTCATCAATTAAATATGAGCTTATAATATACATATCATTTTTGTTTCTTTCAAGAATTATTATATAACTATGTAAATCATCACTATATAATAGTTTAGTTCTTTTAGTATTTTTATATGGAGCAGTTCATACTTTTATTTTACTACATTCTAAATCATCACAAGTTGAACAATTTAAATAATTTTTTATCATTGGAGCAACATAATTAATAAAATATGCACGAGGTTCTTTCATTCTAATTTTCATTCCAAAATTTTTCTGCGTTTTAGTAGTCAGATGAAATAATCCTTGCATTCTATTATCTTCAAATGGTGTAGTAAACACTTTAATTTTCATTCCATTTATTTTTAAATCACCATAATATATATTTTTTATAAAATAATCATATAATTCTTCATCTGTAGTAGTTTCAGGCAATGGTCCATTTAAACCAAATTTATTTTTAGTCAATATCATCTCTTGATCTCCAAATAAATATATTAAATTTTGTATTACTATAATATGATGAAGTATCGAAATCATTTTGATATAAATTTTTAATTTCATTAATAATAATTCTATTAGGTTCAATATAAGTTAAATTTGTTCTATATATCTTTCTTATATTACCATTAATAATTGTCGGTGTAGTTTTTGCAAACTCACATATCAGTTCTAATTTCTTTCTTAATGATTCTTCAATAGGTAATTTTTCTTTAATAATATTTACCATAATATCATCCTTTCGTTCGGATAGCTTTTGTAAAACACAAAAAAAACTAATCCATTTCTGAATTAGTATTTATCAAACTCGAATTATAAAAGTTTGAGTAGAATTCCTCTTGGTACGGACAAATAGTATATCCGAAACCTAAGTAATCAGTCTATAAATATAATATCATAAATTTAAGAAAATTCAATAATTTTGGCATTTTTTAACTATAAACTCAAAGAAATTTGCAAAAAATCAACTTTTATGCTAGAATAATAAACAATTCAAAGGGGGATTATATTTATGAATAAATTATTTAAGAAAATTCTTTATAATGCAACAAGACCTTATGCTAAGAAATATCTTACAGGTCATTTAGGAAAAGTTGTTGAAGATAATGAAAAAATAACTTGTTATGTTAAAAGAAGTAAAATAAAAAAGAAAGATTATAATTATACTGTTGCATGCTTTGGTATAGGAGGAAACCATAAAAAGGTTGCAAAAGCATTCAATTTAAATAAACCAATTTGTTATATAATTGATGACATTGATTTAAAGAAACATAAAGTATATATCTTTGGTTATAACAATTGTGAAGTTATTATTAAAAATTGTAATTTTGGATTAGATTTATGCGTTCATGTTAATGGTAAATGTACATTAGAGAATACAAATATAACAACATTCTCTTATTTATCAATTGGCGCTAATGATTTAGTAATTAAAAATATGGATAGCGACAAAATAAGAATAATCAGTTCTGAATCAAATATCACTTTGGGTGCAGATAATAGAATTGATGTAATAGACTCTAATATCGGTAGTCAAAAGAAAAATATTAATGTTTCATTTATAGCTACAAATGAATTAAATGTTGTTAATTCTAATATTGTTGGTAAAGAAGTAGAATGTAAATCAAGTACTATTAATACTGATAAAAAAAGTTCATTAATTGCGACTGATAAAGTTAATCTACAAATAGATACTTTTGATTCTATAAATATTAATGCTCCAACAATTGTTTTAAATGGAGAAGAAATATCAAATGAAAAGAAATCAGTTGTATTTAAAAAAATAACTGAACCACTTGCACTTAAAAGATTAGAATTAGTAAATCTTTTGAAAAAAGTTAAAACTCAATGTGAAAACATTAATTCAGAGAAAGTTTTAGAATACCAAGAAGAACTAAATGTTCAACCAGTTAGTAAAGTTTTAAAAAAATAATAATATACAAAAGAAAAAGACAATTGCGGATTGTCTTTTTTGCTATTATATTAAATGATGGGTACCCCAGGCGAGATGAATGCTCACATATAAAATATGCTTACTGGCATTGCCAACACATCGTTAATCCTTCACAAGTATCCCATCTACATATATATTATAGCATTTTTATGTAAAATATTCATCTTTTTTTTATTTTTTGAATTCTTCAATGTAAACTTGACTAATATATTCAATTGCTAAATCACTATATTTTTTAATATTAGTTTTAGAATACGGGAATAAATAACAATAGTCTTGATTTCCTTTAATACTTTTTCGTTTACATATATCGTGAAATTTATTGGATGTAAATCCATGATTTGGACCTAATGTTAATTCTATAGTTTCACTTATTTTTTTAACTACTTCTTGAGTTGTATAAGGGTACATTATTTCAATATTTTTAGGTACATTTATAAATTTTGCATTTTCTCCACCATCTTTTACAACTGTATATTTTATGTCTGCATCTGATTCTTTCTTCGTAGAAACCAATCTTAATGTTTGAACCAAATTTTCATCTGTATCTAATTCACTTTTTAATTTATCCATAAGCAACAAATTGGCTGGATTAAGTACTAAAGAAGATACATCTTTAGTATCACCAGGATTAACTAAAGCTATATAAGGTGTTACTTTTTCATTTAAGTTATAAGTTGGAAAATGCTTTTTGAAAAACTTATTATAATTTGTTAAACTTCTTTGAAATGCTGGCGCTAACATAAAATCAAATTCTGGAAGTATTAAATGTGTTGATTTATTTCTAATACTTCTTATAAATGAAATGTTAGTTTTTGTTTTATCAGTTGTACTAGTAAATATCTTTTCTACACATTCATCTAAACCTATTGTTCTGCTTGAATCATCTTTATAATTTATAACATTTATATCTTTAGCCTTATTAATTAAATATGCTTTAAGTAATAGTTCCCATGCATTACAGATGAAAAAGCAAAATCCTTCAGTCCTATAATTAATAGTAGGCTTATTGATGATTTCGATTGACATTAAATATGCTTCTTCTGATTTATTCAATAAAGCATTAACATATTTATTTAAATCTTCTGTGTTTAACATTTCTATCATCTCCTTTTATTTTTCTATTATATCACTATTACCTAATATTTTATTAATAATTCTTAAATTATCTCTCAAAATCATCTTTTTCTTTACTCAATTTTAAATCTTTAATATTTTCAACATCTAAAAAATTATCTTCATACATATCATTAACAACTTCAATATATTTATCATCTTTATCATACCAGTTATGAAGTTTACTATATAAGAATGATATTAATTTATTCATTTTATCTTTCCAGTATTCAATTGTATTTTTTAAACTGCTGATTTTAGATTTTAAGAAAGAGATTTCGTTATCTTTTTCTTTAATATTATTATTTAAAGTTTTAACTCTTTCTTAAACATAAAAAAACTAATCCATTTCTGAATTAGTTATTTATTAAAGCTCGAAAAGTTCAAGCAGAATTCCTCTTGGTAGCGGCGGAGAGATTTGAACTCCCGACCTGCCGGGTATGAAAAATAAGCCCTAAATTAAATTACCGTTTATTTTTTACCGTTTCCCTTATTAAATAAGGCTTCGCTCC
>CAKOKM010000066.1 GCA_934091015.1 uncultured Bacilli bacterium
AATCATAATAAAAAGAAGTGTAATATTCAATCACATTTCTGTAATTAATTATTACACTTTTATAGTACCAAAAAGAAATGAATTAATTATTCAAAAGTATTCATTTCTTTTTATTTTTCTTTTTACTTTTAGTTTTAGAATTACCTTTCTTATTCTTTTTAACACTATTTTCACTTTCCCTATATAAATCTAAGTATAAAACAGTCTTATTAACTAAAATATTATTTTTTAAAGAATCAACCAAAATAGTCCTTTTATCTTCTTCACTTAATTTATCAAAAAATTTAGTTAATCCCTTATCTTTATAATTTAAGTTATATCTAGCTAATAACTCTTCAAAAGTTAAATCTTCTATAGATTTCTTCTTCTTTAGTAACTTAATAATATTATCTTTATATTTATATCCTAAATATATTAATGCAACTGGAATAATTAAATAAATTATTACAAACATATTAGCTTTTTTAACACTTATATTAATAGTATAAACCGTATTAGATGTATCTGGAGCAGTTACTGTTATATAAATAACACTACCATTCTTTAAATTCTCATTTCCACTAATTACATATGAAGCATTTTCATCATCAAGAACCGGACTAATATCTAAACTTTTATCATTTCTTTTAATTTCCAAATTATAATTTCTTACTTTTTTACTAAACTTTAAATTATAACCTTTTATATCAATAGACTTTAAATAACTGTTATTAGAAAAAGATTCTATAGGTTTAATAATATTTAAAACATAAGTCTTTTCATTGTTATCTTTATCCACTATTTTAATTAACACAATGTTATTACCAGATTTAATATTAACCTTCCCACCATTAAATCCTTTAACAAAATTACAATCTTTATTTAAAATCTTAGGTGAAATATTTACGTAATTAACTTTACTACCTACCTCGATGTTATAATCATAAACATCACTTTTAAAATCAAAAATAATAGTATCTCCCGCATCATTTTTAATAATTAAATCTTCTAATGTTTTATCTACTTTATTATCAACATAATTTTTATTAACAATATTTACTATATATGCTCTACTAGCACCACTTTCACTAGTAACAATTATTGGAACAACTACCTTATCTAAATGCTTAGATAAAGTTACCTTCCCAGTTCCACTAACGTTTGCAAACTTATTATTAGAAACTGCATCTATATTAAGTTCACTTAAATCAGTTTCAAATGTATAATTAAATTTATTAATATCAAAGTCATCAATTACACCATCATTAATTTTTATACTTTTTAAAAAATTATCATCACTAATAACTTTAACCTTAGTACTAACTTCTTTTACATCTTTTAATTCACTAGAATCATAAATTCCAAAATTTATATTTGAAACCTTAACCTCATATTCTCCAGATTTATCAGCCTTAAACAATAAAATACCAAATTCTTGTAATCCATTTACCACATTTTGTGATAAACTTTCATTATTTTTCACATTCCATAAATTTGAATAATTACTTCTAACATCAATTAAAGAAAGCCCATCAAGTTTTACAATATCATACTTAATATAATTATACTCATCATCAGATTTAAAAGATAATCTACAAATAACTTGATCATTTACATTAATTTTATTTTTATCACAAGAAAGTAAAAAATCATTATCCGCAAACACAACATTTGGTAATAACAAAAAAGTAAATAATAAAATAAATTTTTTCATACCTATCCACCCATTAATAATTATTTATAAGAAAACTCGAATCTAGTATCTTTATCATGACCTACTAAAGTTAAATCACTATCACTAGATACATATACATCATATGACAAAGTCAAACTATCTATTAAATTTCTACCATTAATTTTATAAAAAAATGTATTAGAATTTAATTTAATATAATCTCTATTTATGTCTTCTACCTTTAAATTTAAAGCACACTTTTCATCATCAGTTGCAAACTTAATTTCATCATTAATCATAACACTATAAGTTTCACTATGATTATTGCACTTAATATGTAATTTATATGTATCATCTACTGGTCTAATATAATTATAGATTAAAAAAACACCTAGAAAACACAATAAAACTATAACTATTTTTATAACTTTTTTCATATTAATTAGTTCCCTTCTTCTTCCTTTATAGTATACCATGTAACTTATTTTTAGTAAATTAGAAAAAGAACTCTAAAAATTTAAAGTTCTCCTAAATAAATAATTTTAAATTTTAATAATTTAACTTATTTCACCATCATTATTTTTTTTAATAGAATCATATAAGCCACCTGCTGATAAAGCTGAAATTAGACATATAACTAAAGCACTCCATATATTAGTATCTAAATTTAAAAAATATACTAATATTCCCGATAAAACTCCAATTGCAATATTTTGAAATGGAATATATTTACCATCTAATCCTAAATATTTACTAATATAACCTATTATTAAAGTCATGAGAGAAATAATACTAGGAATTGTTATTTCCATTTGCATCACCACTCTTCCAGTTATGCTCCAAATACATGATTCTTTTTTCATGATTTTTTGTTGTTATTAGTACTTCTTCCATTGAATTAGTTAATCCTACTATCGTAACATTTAATCTAGTTAAATTATTATTAAGTTTTATTATAGGTGTTACTATTGAAATTAATGATACAATTAATCCAACAACAATAATTATTGTACTATCCACATTCCATCACCCATATTATTTTATGTTGCATAATGACTTATCGAATTGGCATATATCACTTTTATTTTAAAAAAATTTATGTTAATATTTATACTAGGTGAAAGCCATGAGTAAAAAGAGTAACATTAAAAATTTATTTAAAAAATTAAAAAAAACAAACAAGATATATCGTATATCTTTCTATATACTATTTATTTTATACTTAGTATCAATAATTTTATTTTCTTATAGTCTAATTTTATTAGGAAATATTGAAACCTTATTTAGAACTATTTTAATAATATTTTTATATTTAAACTTAACTTTATTTCTATTTATTGGATTAGTTTTATTAATCTTAAAAAAGCATGTAATTTTAACCGTTTTATTAGTGCTTACAACCATTTTTACTGGTATTAATTCATTTGGTTACTATTATATAAATAAGACCTATAAAATAGTAGATAATATAAGTAAAGATAAAATAATTTATACAACTAATTTAATTAGTTTAGAAAAAGATATTGAAATAAAAACTATTGGTTTAATAAATAATGAAGAAGATATTGAAGGTTATATTTTACCTCAAGAATATATGGCTAATAAAGGTATGAAAGCCAAAATAACAGAATATGATTCATATGAAAAATTACTTGATGCCTTATATAATAAAGAAGTAAATGCTATATTTATAGATGGAAATTATGTTTTAAAATATAACAATATTGAAAAATATACAAACATTGCAAACGAGACATTTATAATAGATTCTTATAGTAAAGAAATGAAAAATCAAGATATCGTAGCATCAACCAATAAATCAGTTACTGAACCATTTACAGTTTTACTACTAGGCGTCGATTCAGAATATGATGGTTTATCCAATAATGCAGCATTTAATGGTGATTCTATAATGTTAATAACATTTAATCCTAAAACACTATCAGCAACTATCTTCTCTATCCCAAGAGACACATATGTACCAATAGCTTGTAATAATAACAAGAGTAATAAAATAAATTCAGCAGCTGCTTACGGAACTAAATGTATGATTGATACGATCCAAAATTTAATTGATATTAATATTGACTATTATGTAAAGATTAACTTTAAAGGTGTTGTTTCTTTAGTAGATGCTTTAGGCGGAATTACGTTAGATATTGATAAACCAGACTTTAGAAGAAATGGAAGAATCGATTGTGGTGATAAAATTTGTGAACAAGATTCAAACCGAAACTTTGGAGAAAATTTAATATACATCACACCAGGACATAATCAAACTCTTAACGGTGAACAAGCACTTGCTTACTCAAGAAATAGACATCAATTTGCATCATCTGATTTTAAGAGAATCGAACATCAACAAGCCGTTGTTACAGCTATCGCTAATAAAACAAAAACAGTTAGATCAATCGATACATTTTATAAAATATTAAATGCAGTATCTAATAATATTGATACAAATATGTCAACTAAAGAAATATTAAATTTTTATAATGTAGGTAAAAATATTCTTTTAAACAATAATTTCGATGATAATAACTTTATAAATATTCAAAAAACATACCTAAGTGGTTACGATTTAACAATATATCAAAATGGTTATGATATGTATACATTCCAATATTATGAAAATAGTTTAAAAGAAATTGTAAAAGCAATGAAAGAAAATCT
>CAKOKM010000067.1 GCA_934091015.1 uncultured Bacilli bacterium
ACTAATCATTTAGAAGATACTTTCTTTAAATATACTAAAAAATTAAAACCAGGTCATTATTTTATTTATAAAAATGGTAAAATAGATGTTAAAAGTTATTTTAAACCTTGTTATGAAAAGGAAAATAATAGTTATGAATATTATGAAAAATTAGTAAAAGAAACGTTAGAAAGTTCAATTAAATATCATCAAATAAGTGATGTAGAAGTTGGTTCTTATTTAAGTGGTGGGGTAGATTCTTCATATGTTGTAAGTCTTGCTAAACCAAATAAAACATTTACTGTTGGTTTTGAAGGAAAAGGTTTTAGTGAAATAGAGAATGCCAAAAGTTTATCTGATCATTTTAATGTTAAGCATTACAGCAAAGTTATAACTGGAGATGAATTTTTTGATATTTTACCAACTATTCAGTATCACTGTGATGAACCTAGTGCAAATGTAAGTACTGTTCCTTTATACTTCTTAAGTAAACTTGCTAGAAGCCAGGTTAAGGTTGTTTTATCAGGAGAAGGTGCTGATGAAATGTTTGGTGGATATAATGAATATAATGATTCTAAGATGGAAAGATTATATTTAAGTTTACCATTATTTATTAGAAGTGGTATTGCTAATATTATAAAACCATTGCCTTACTTTAAAGGAAAACATACATTAATAAAATATGGTAAAGGTATAAGTAAAAGATATTATAATAAAACTGAAATGTTTTTACCGGAAGAAATACCAGAGATTTTAAATAAAAAATATATTTCAGATATTAGTCCGTATGATTTGTGTAGACCATTTCATGATGAAACTAAAGGAAAAAATGATATTTTAAGAAAAATGTATATTGATTTAAATTTTTGGTTACCTAATGACATACTATTAAAAGCTGATAAGATGTCAATGGCTAATAGTGTTGAACTTAGAGTGCCGTTTTTAGATAAAGAAGTTTGGAATATTTCTAAGAAATTACCAACAAAGTATATGGTACATGATGGACAAACTAAATATATTTTTAGAAAAGTTGCCGAAAAGGTTATTCCTGAAGAATGGGCTAAGAGAAGAAAATTAGGTTTTCCAGTACCATTTGGTAATTGGATTCAAGAAGAAAAATATTATAATAAAGTAAAAGAAATGTTCAATAAAGAATTTGTAAGTGAATTTTTTGATAAAGATAAAATAAATGAAATGCTTGATAATCATTATAAAAATATTGAACGTAATGGGAAGAAAATATATACAATATATACGTTCTTAATATGGTATGAAAGATTCTTTATTACAGAAAAATGATTTTTTAGTATGGAATAGATAAAGAAATATTTATTCCATATTTTAATGTTTACAATATTTATTTATTGATTGTAAATAATTATTATTTTTTAAATAAAAGTCTTAAAAATAAGGTATAATAAAATTAGATGAAATCTGGATGTGATAAGTATGAATAATGAAAATAAAAATTATTATAGAAAATTAGATGTTATTAGAATAATATGTGCAATTGCAATACTTTTTTACCATTTAGGTATGATGAGTGGAGGATATTTAGCAGTATGTACTTTCTTTGTGTTAAGTGGTTATTTGGCAGTTGTTACAAATATTAAAGATGATAACTTTTCTTTAAAAAAATATTATTTAAAAAAGATAAAGAAACTATATATTCCTTTATTACTAGTAGTTTTTTTATCAATAGCTGTTGTATCAAATATTCCAAATACTTATTGGCTAAATATTAAGAATGAAACAACTTCAGTATTACTAGGCTATAATAATTATTGGCAAATAAACGCTAATTTAGATTATTTTGCTAGACATATAGATTCGCCATTTATGCATTTATGGTACATTTCAATACTTATGCAATTTGATTTAGTTTTTCCTTTTATATTTATGCTTTTAAACAAATTAAAGAAAAAGATTAATAATTTGGTTCCAATAATTATAATGTTTGTATTAAGTATTGCAAGTTGTTTATATTTTTATCAGTTAAGCAATACGAATTTAATGAGTGCATATTATAATACATTTAGTAGAATATATTCCTTATGTATAGGTGTAATGCTAGGATATATTCATAATGATTATGGTAAGATTTTTACTTTAGATATTACATCAAATAAACTTAAGAACTTAATATTCTATTTATATATTATAGTGGTTATAGTTATGTTTAAATATTTACCAGCAACTTCACCATATTTTATAACAAGCATGATTCTTATTAATTTTATATCATGTAGATTAATAGATTATGCTGTTTCATATAAAAAAGATAGCAAAATTGATAATTTGATTAGGGGTGTTGCTAATATGACATATGAAATTTATTTGATACAGTATCCAGTTATTTATACTTTTCAATATTTAAATATAAATCATGCAATTAAAATTCCTATTATTATAGCAATTGTTTTATTACTTTCATTTTTACTTCACTTTGCGTTGAGTAATAAAAAGAAACATAAAAATATTAAAGAGTTATTATTAATATTACTTATTGCTGGTTCATTATATGGTGCGATAAGATATATTAGTGCTAAATCTTATGAAAAAGAAATGGAAGAATTAAGAACACAACTTGCAGAAAATGAAAAAGAAATGCAAGAAAAACAGAAGGATTATGAGTTAAAACAACAACAAGATGAAGAAGATTGGAATAAACAATTAGAAAAGTTAGAAAATCCTGGTAATTATGAAGAATTAGTTAAAGAACTTCCTATTACATTTGTAGGGGATTCAGTTATGCTTGGAGCGATGAATAATATAACTAAAATGTTTCCTAATAGTTATTTTGATGCTAAAGAATCTCGTGCTTTAACAACTGGGGTTTCAATACTATCTAACTTAAAAAATAGTAATAAACTAGGCGAAGTTGTAGTACTACATTTAGGAACTAATGGTGATTGTGCTAATAATTGTAAAGAAAATATTATGAATATTTTAAGCGATAAAATAGTATTTTGGCTTAATACGACAAATAATGAAAAAGTTAATAATAGTTTAAATGAACTTGCTACTAAATATGATAATTTACATATTATTAATTGGCATGATTTATCACTTAGCCATGATGATTGGTTCTACTATGATGGAATTCATTTGCCTCCAACTGGTAGAAGAGAATATACCAATATAATCTATAATGCGATATTTGATGTTTATAAAGATAAGTTTAAAGAAAAGAAACAAGCATTAATTGAAGAACACCAAGAAGAATTAAGAAATAAAATGTCTTTCTATGGAAATGATTTATTATTCTATGATTTTAATGAATTACAAAATAATTATATAGATTCAAGATTTATGGTTAAATTAAATTATAGTTATAAAGATTTAAAAGAAGATATAGAAAAAACAATTAGTGAAAATACTTTATCTAATAAAATTGTATTTGGATTTGATAATTCAACAATTATAAGTGTTAAGGAATATCAAGAATTAATTGATCTATGTAAAGAAAGAGAAATATATATTATTTCAACCGTTAAGCCGTTAAATAGTTTGAATGGTAAAAATGTTTATGTAATTAATTTTTATCAAGAGATTCAAAAACATAAAGATTATTTAATGGCTGATGGTATTCATTTAACTGAAAAAGGAAATGCAAGATTAAATGAGTTAATAAATGAAAAATTAAAATAGAAATCACCTTTTAGGTGTTTTTTATTTTTTGCTTGCAACAATGATTACAATGTTTTATTATCAATAAATGTATTATTTTAAAGTTACGGATGAAGATGCAATATCGACAAAATGTCGATGATTGAAATTATAATTAAATATAAAGAATATTGTGAATTTTATATGTTAAATACTAAATAAACATGATTATTATAAAGCAAAAAACTTAAAGTTGATAAATTTAAAACATGATTTTTGAATTTATATATAAATAAATTAGAAAAGTTATGAACTAAATAATAATATAAATACTTTTTGATAAAAATTTGATACAATAATTTTATGAATTTTAATAATAAATTAGGAGTATGTTATGAATCAAAAATCAATAGATATTACTTTACTAGATTGTAATGAAGTATTTTTACATTATACGAATAAAAATAATTTAGATAGTATATTTAAAGATGGATTAATTCCAGCAATAGGTAATAATTC
>CAKOKM010000068.1 GCA_934091015.1 uncultured Bacilli bacterium
GATATTTCAACAAAATCAGTTAAATAATCATTAGGCCCAAAACATACAGCCGAACTAGATCTCTTAATAGTTTTAATCGGATTAGCAAGTGTAATTAATCTACTAGTTTTAAAAGTATCATAAGGAGTAACAATTACATTAACTTTATTATATCTAATTAAATCTATTTCCTCTTTACTTAATTCTTTATTAGCAACAACAATTATTAATCTAGCTTTATGTTTAACAGCATCTTCTATAACTGAATCTCTACCACAAATAAGTATCGTATTTTCATAAATATTTATAAAGTCAGAAAAAGTAGCAAAAGGAAGAGCAACCGCTAAAGCATCACCACTTATATAATCATCAAATTTATAATAACTAGAAGCATTAAGTACTTCTACAATATCCATAAACTTCGCATTTATCTCATTAGTGTCACCTTTAATTAATTCATTAGCAAGTTCTTTTAAAGATACATAACCAACAAACTTCTTATGATCATCTACTAAAGGAATACCAGTAATTCCATGTTCATTAAAAGTATTATAAACATTAAATATTGAATCATTCTGATTAGCATAATAATCTTTATTATATTTAATATCTTTTAATTCAACTTTAACATCATTTAAATATTTAGGAACTTCAAAACCAAATCTATTTAAAGCAAAAATAGTTTCTTTATTTACTTCACTTAAAATTCTAGCTTCTGCATTAATTCCTAGTTTTCTCTTTAAATAAGCAAAACTTATTGCTCCTGCTACTGAGTCAGTATCTGGTTTCTTATGTCCAAAAATATATACTTTTTCCATACGTTCCTCCTAACATATTCTAATTATACACTAATTAAATCTAAAAATATAGTTATTATGTGTTATAATTTATTTAGAAGGTGATATGTGATATGGCAAAATACAAACTAAAAAAGAAAGTTAAAAATAACCTAATAAAACTATTTATAATAGTGATTCTATTAATTGTAGGAATAATTTTAATTAAAGATTATAATTATAAACAAACTTATGAATATAAACTATTAAATTTAAACTACTCTAAAGAAGAAATAAAAGTATTATTAGATAATTTAAAGAGTGACAAAATAGATGAACTACTAACTAAAGAATATAATAAAGATATTGTAAGTATAATTAATGAAAAGTATTACTTATCTAAAAACTTAAATAGATATCTAAATTATTTAAACACTAACCCAACTCTAAGTTATAGCGATGTCATATCTTTAGTTAATGTAAATAGAGATAATGAGTTTTATGAAAACACTACTTTTACAGATTTAACAAATTACAATGAAATGTTAGTAAATAAATATCATCTATTAAATAAAGATTTTAAAGCAAACGATATTGTAAATGTATCAAGCACTTATGGATATGCTAATAATAGTTTAAATAAAGAAGCCTATGAAGCTTTTAAACAATTAGCAAATGATGCTAAAAAAGAAGGTCATACTATTGTAATTTTATCTTCTTATCGCACCTATGACTATCAAGAAAAATTATGGAATCGTGATAAAGATGATACTTATGTAGCAAGACCAGGCTCTTCTGAACACATAACTGGTTTAGCAATTGATGTATCTGATTTTAATGATAAAAATGATAGTTTTAAAGATACTGAAAGTTATACTTGGATGATAAATAATTGCTATAAATACGGATTTATCTTAAGATATCCTGAAAATAAAGAAAACATTACTGGTTATAGTTATGAAGCATGGCATTATAGATATGTTGGTACTAGCCTAGCAACTAAGATTTATAATGAAGGCATCACATTCGACGAATATTATGCTTATTATATGGAAAAATAGAGGTAACATGAACAACTTTGGTGAAATAATAAAAGACATACGTAAAAAAAATAATTTAACTCAAAAAGAACTAGCTGATAAATTATATGTAACTTATCAAGCAGTTTCAAAATGGGAAAATAACAAAAGCATTCCTGATATTTCAATCTTACAAAATATTTCTAAAATGTTTAATATTGATTTAAATTATTTAACAAACACTAAAAAAAGAAATAATATTATATACTTTATTTTAATAATTATTTTCTTAATTTTATCTTTAACAATAACAATTTTAATAACTAAAAATCATACTCATGACTTTGAAATGCGCACTATTGAAACAACTTGTAATGATTTTAATTTATCAGGAACAATTGCTTATAATAAAGATAAAACAGCAATATTTATATCAGAAATAGATTACTGTGGTTTAAATAAAGATCAAATCTACGATACAATAACAAGTACTTTATATCAAAATGAAAACAATAAAGAAAAAATTATTATAACTAATAAACAAAAAAATAATTTATCATTAAATGATTATTTAAAAGACTTAACTTATCATGTTGATAATTATAAATCTACTTGTTTAGACTATAATAAAAATGAATTATATATCAAAATCGAATTACAAAAGAAAAATGAATCTACTATAACTTATACTATTCCTTTAAAAATAAATGATACTTGCAATTAATAATAACTTAGTATAATATATACTCAAAAATTCAAAATAATTATGGAGGAATTTATGTTCAAATTAATATCTAAATATAAACCTGCCGGTGATCAACCTGAGGCTATTGATAAATTAGTTAAAGGAATAAATGAAGGTAAAAAAAGTCAAGTTTTACTAGGTGCAACAGGTACTGGTAAAACTTTTATGATTGCTAATGTAATTGAAAGAACAAATAAACCTACTTTAATTTTAGCTCACAACAAAACATTAGCAGGCCAACTTTATAGTGAATTTAAAGAATTGTTTCCTGAAAACCATGTAGAATACTTTGTTTCTTACTACGATTACTATCAACCTGAAGCTTATGTTCCTCAAACTGATACTTATATTGAAAAAGATTCCAGTATTAATGATGAAATTGATGAATTACGTCATGGTGCTACTTCAAGTTTAATTAATTATAGAGATACCATCGTTGTTGCTTCTGTATCATGTATTTATGGTATTGGTGAAAAAGAAGAATATAAGAATAATATGTTAATTTTAAAACAAGGTGATAATGTTGGAAGAAACTTTATTATTGATCGATTAGTTTCTATGACCTATGAACGAAATCAAATAGATTTTCATCGTGGAACTTTTAGAGTTAATGGCGATATCATCGATGTAATACCTGCTAACGAAAGAAAAAATGGTATTCGCATTGAATTATTTGGTAATGAAGTTGATCGTATTTGTGAATTTGATACCTTAACCGGAAATATTATAAAAGTTCTAAAAAACATAACTATCTTCCCTGCTTCCCACTTTGTTACAGGCGAAGAAAAATTAAAAGAAGCTATTAAAAGAATTGAAGAAGAAAAAGATAAACAAATCGAATACTTTAAAGAAAAAGGAAAACTTATCGAAGCCCAACGCATTAAAGAACGATGTGAATATGATATTGAAATGTTAAAAGAAACCGGATTTTGTCATGGTATTGAAAACTATTCAAGACATCTTGCATTAAGAGGTGCAGGTGAAACTCCATCAACACTAATTGATTTCTTCCCTGATGATTTTCTTTTAGTAGTTGATGAATCTCATGTTACATTACCTCAAGTTAGGGCAATGTATAATGGCGATAGAATGCGTAAACAAACCCTTGTTGATTATGGTTTTAGATTACCAAGTGCACTAGATAATAGACCATTAAAATTTGAAGAGTTTGAACAAAAAATTAATCAGGCTATTTATATTTCCGCAACTCCTGGTGATTATGAACTATCACTAACTAATAATGAAGTTGTTGAAAGTATTATTAGACCTACCGGACTGCTAGATCCAACCATTGAAGTTAAACCAACCAAAAACCAAATCGATGATTTAATCAATGAAATAAATATAAGAGTTCAAAAAAATGAAAGAGTTTTAATTACCACTTTGACCATTAAAATGGCTGAAGAATTAACAAACTATTTAAAAAGTTTAAATATGAAAGTTGCATACCTTCATAGCGAAGTTAAAACATTTGAAAGATTAAAAATAATTAGAGATTTACGTTTAGGAAAATATGATACATTAGTAGGAATAAACTTACTAAGAGAAGG
>CAKOKM010000069.1 GCA_934091015.1 uncultured Bacilli bacterium
CCATTTGAAGTATTTGTGGTATTAGTTCAGTTAGTCTTATATATCTTCTTACTTGTTCTCTACTTTCTCCATTTTCTCTAGCTATTTGTTCTCTTGAAACAAACTTATGCTCCAGTGGTGCAGAAGTTAAATCGTTTCTTATTCCTTGATGACTTAATGCTTCCATTTTTAATTTATAAGCAAATGCTTTCTCACTTGGTAGTATCTTTTCTCTTTGTAAATTACTATCAACCATTATTATAGTTGCCTCATCATCAGTTAATTCTCTAACAATACATGGTATTGTTTCTAATCCTGCTAACTCACTAGCAAACTTTCTTCTATGACCAGAAATCATTTCGTATTTTCCATTTTCTTTTGGTCTTACTAATGTTGGTACTAATACTCCATTTTCACTAATACTTTCTACCATTTGTTTCATATCTTCATTATCAATTACTTTAAATGGGTGTTTAGGAAAGTCATCAATATCATTTAAACTTATATTTACTACTTTTTCTTTTAATTTATCATCTCTTTGTTCTTGTGTTGAGAACAGGTCATCATCTAGATAAATCTTTGGTAGAGGCATTTTTGTTTCTTTCTTTACCATTCTCCATTACCTCCTTTGCAAATAAGGTATATGAATCTGCTACCTTACTATTTTTATCATAAGAGAAAATACTTTCTCCATGAGATGTTGACTTTGCTACATTTACTGCCATAGGTATTTGAGTATTATATATCTTTACTTTACTCCCATAACTTTCTTGAAGTTCATATCTTACTTGATTAGGTAAAGTTGTTCTCTTATCTACCAGTGTAAGCAAAACACCATCAACCATCAAGTTTGGATTTATTTGTTTTCTTACTCTTGAAATTGTTTGTAAAAATTGTCCCATACCTTTTGCAGCTAAAAACTGTGTTTGCACTGGAATAATTACTTTATCAGCACAAGCAAGAGCATTTATTGTTATCATACCCAAACTAGGCATACAATCTATTAGTATATAATCATACTTATCTTTATATTTAGATAATGTATTTCTCATAACACTTTCTCTACTCATTACATTAACAAGTCCCACTTCTAATTGTGACAAGTCTAAATTAGAAGGTATTAAATCTACATCTTCATTATGGTGTAATATTACATCTTCTATATTTATATTATCATCTCTAATAGTAGAACTCATTACATCTGCTAATGTAGTTTGTATTTTATCTAAATCATTCCAACCCATACAGGTAGTTAAATCTCCTTGTGGATCGGCATCTACTAGTAATACTTTTTTCCCTCTTTTTGCTAATGCTACACCCAAATTAAAAGTGGTAGTTGTTTTACCAACTCCACCTTTTTGGTTTGCAATAGCATATATCTTACAATTATCCACTTTTTCTCTCCTTTCTTAATATTTTAATTTCGCAAAATCAAATAAAAAAAGAGCATATTTTCTCAAAATATTTAGCTCTAATATTTTTAAAATGCCCGTATTATATGACTTCAACGATTATTTTTGTATGTACCAGTTTTATAATTATCGTCCATGACCGGCATCTAAATATATTGTTTTACCTAGTAATGGGAAAGTTAAGTTACTCGCGTTTACATTAAAAATAGAAATAATTATTATAGAAAATAAAAGTAAAATTAAAGATATTTTTATAAGTTTATTTATTTTTATCACCTATAAATTATATGCTTATAATGATGAATCACTACTTAATAGAATATAAAAAAACTGATAGTTAAAATATATATCAGTTTTCTATAATTGCGTAATTAATTATTTAACTTATTTTAAGCGATATGCTCTTCCTTGGCTTACTTCTTGAGAGTATTCATTTACATATTCATCTTCATAGTCCATACGAGTGTCTATATCTACCATTTTTTCTTTTTCTAGTAATTGACTTTTTATTAAAACAATAGGTATTTGTAATCTTTGACTTTCATACATATCATTTTTACTTATCTCATCTATTGAAACAATAAAATCTGGTTTTTTGGCAATAAAATCTTTATACGATTCGTTATCTTTAGAATTTATTATTTGAATTTCACTGTACCATGAGCATCCATTAGATAATTCTTCAGCAGTCATTATTCGATTAATCTTTATTCTAGGATGAATTACTTTTTCATTTAAATCATAACTGTATGAATCTCTTTCATGAACATGAAGAACTTTTTCTGCATCTAAGTAATTATAACCATATAAAGTAGTTGTACCATTACAAAAAACATCGGTATTATCATTAGAAATAATTGAATAGCAATTTCTTCTAGTAGTTGTTTTTTCTTGATGATTTTCTTCTCCTCTAATTAACATAAAAAATTCTTTGTTTCTTAAATCATATATTTGAGTTTTATATTTTAAACTTAATATTTTACTTGGATTATAATTAGTATAATTAAATAATTTACTATTAATTAATTCATAAGATTTATCTTTTAACTTTCTTAAATCTTCATAAAACATCAAATTAATATTTTTATCTTTGTACTCATAATATAGTTTAATTTTGTCTTCATTAGTTATATTATCTATATTACTAATTAATTTATAAAACTTTTGCTTTTCATTATCAAGTATTTGTTCTGTAGGAGATAACTTATTATTAAATCTAAACATTTCTTTAATATTATAAAATACGTTATAAATATTATCTTGAAATAAAGCATCTATAATAATTTCGCTTAATTTTTTACTTGTTAATATTTTATATTCTTCAAATATTTTAGGATCTTTTTTCTTTAAGTATTCTTTATAAATATTTTTGGCATTAAAATCTAAAATATAATTATTAAAATTTATCTCATTATTTAATTTATTTGTTGTGTTAATTATATTTACGTAATCATTAAACATATTATATTCATGATTATAACTACTAATTAATTCTTCATAATATTTTTTTAATTGATATTCTATGGGTTCTGGTAAATTTTTTCTTTCAACATTATTAATGTTTGTTCTAAAAGATATTAAGCTTTTTTCTTTTAACATATCAAAAAATTTACTGTCATTAAGAATATTTTCCGGTAAAATAACATCAGCATCTAGTAATCTTTTAATATTTAATTTGGTAAAAAGATAAGTTGTTCTTTTATCTGTTTGGAATAAATAGTTAATGGAATCACTACTAAAATTGTCTGCTATTAAGACTAAAAGATTATCATCAAGTTTAGCATCTATTAATTTTTTTTGAATATCAGAAGATAGATATGATATAAAATAATACAAATATTTTTTAGCTTTTAATTCATTTAATTTTAATATTATTTTTATTATTAAATTATAATCTAGATAAGAAAAAACTTCTTTATAAAAAGTTACATCTTTAAAAAATTCTAGAAATAATTCGTTATTTGTTAATAGATAATTAATTAGCGCAAGTGTTTCTTCTTTGGTCATACAAATATATCTAAATATTTTATATTTTTCGATTTCATTATCATTGTATTCTTCATTTATTGTTTGGATATCTAGTAATGAGATTATTTCTACTACTGTTAATTTTTGTTTTAATTTTGTGAGGTCTTTATAATCACTATATTGTTCTAATATATAATATTTTAATTTTTCTTTAATTAAGGGATTATTTAATAATAATGATCTGTTTTCTTCATTAAATTTGTTTATTTTAATAATTAGTTCATAGGGAGTAATGATATTTAGATTATTTAAAATTTTGTCTATATCCATTACTTCAGGAGTTTCGATATTTTTTTGTACTGATACTTCAACAGGTACTTCTTTTGGTTTAAAAATTTTATTAAAGATTTTTGCTATATTCATTGTACCACCTAATTCATTAATATTTTCTCATAAATTTTTCTATATGCCTAGAAGTAATTTAGCAATATAGAAGTAGATAAGTAAACTGCAGGCATCAACAATTGTTGTGATAAATGGACTGGCCATAACAGCAGGATCGAATTTTAACTTTTTAGCTATAAGGGGAAGGGTGCAACCAATTAGTTTAGCAAGTATAATGGTAAATATAAGAGTAGTACAAACTGTTGTGGCAACAAGTATTGGTGTTCG
>CAKOKM010000070.1 GCA_934091015.1 uncultured Bacilli bacterium
GCAATGGGTAAATCATACCTATTTAATCCCTTTAAAATCAACGTTTTCAAGACACATAGTTTAAAAAAATTTATTCTTGCACAGCAAAATTTAACCAAATTGTTGTGCAGAAACTGTGCAGACATAAGAAAAGCATATATAGGATACGTAGCTATATATGCTCTTTTAATTTATAATAATTCTAGTTCACCATAAATTTCGGATAAAGATTTAAAACTATAAACAAATATCGGTGGGATTAATCTTGAAGAAGAATGATTAAACCCATTTATTATATATTTATAATTATTATAAAAATTTATAATCACAGTATTATTTGTTTTTTCTACTATATCACCAATTTCAACATAACTATCTTTTACAATAGCCGTAACCTTTTTTTCAAAAGAACGTCTTATTTTTAATCCTAGCAAAATTTTATATATCAAAATATAACATATATCATTTTTTTCAACCTCTACTATATTTCCAGAACCTGTTGTTGCTCTTATATCAATATTATCCATTTTTTTAGTTATATCAGAAAATAATAAATCGACATCTTCATTATAATTACCATCTAATTTAAAAGTAAATAACTCATTTATTTCTTTATTTAAATCATTAACATTTATATTGCTTTTTATATGGTTTACTGAATTAGAAATAATTTGATATAGGTTTTCAATCTGTTTTTTAGTATATTGCAAGTTTTTATTATCATTAAAAAGTAATCTTTCCATATTGATTTCATTTCTTAATAATGTTGAAAAAGCTAATAAAGAATATTTATCCACTAATTTATCACTTATTTTGATTATTAATCCATAATCATATGGATTTGCATCAATCTTTGATAATAACCTATATTTATCACCATATACATTTATAGTATTACCAACAGTTTGATCAAGCCAATAAATATTAAAATTATTATATATTTTAGATATAGAATCATAAAGATAAATAATATACATACTATGGGAAAAAATATTAATCGTTGTCATATTAGAAAAACACTCATTTATTAAATTTACAATAATATTAATTGAATCATGCACATATATATCATCATAACTGTCAAAAGGGTCATCAATAATAATATTTAATTTCCCTCTTTTAATCTTTTGATGAACAAGAATATCAAAATATAAAAATTTGAAATAATTTTGCTCAGACTTTGACATTTTGTTGAATTCAACATTAGCATTGGTTATTTTTAATTTACCTTCTTTTAAATTAATATCAATTTTTTGATTTTTATATACTGAATGTTGTTTAAACTTTTCAATAATATAATTGTAAGTTTCTTCGTCATCTTCTAACTTAAAATTTTTTATTTCATTTAAAATATCATCAACTTTTTTCTTGTTAATCTTATATGTTTGAATTACATTTTTATCATATAAAGATGATAAAGATGAAATGATTGAATTTTCCATTTCCAAAATGAAATTTTTTTTATAATCAGAATAAGAGTCTGAAATTAATAAACTACTTATAGTTGTTTTAATAATTTCATCCTTACTCTCTAGGTAATATAATAATGATTTTTTTAATTCATCATCTAAAGATCCTTTTTTTATACTTTCTTCTATTTTTGAAATATTTTCACTTGTTATTATAGAATAACAAACTGGACAACTTTCATATAATTCGGGATTGTCAATAATCTTTGATTGAATAGAATAAACATCATAATCAACCATATTTTTAATATCGTCTGGTACTATTTTTATATTGAGATTTATTAAATCATCAATTATTTCAAAAAAATTCTTTATATCACCTTTAGGCTTAAAAAGAGTTTTAAGTTGTTCATCATTGTATATTACACTAGAGACTTTGTCATCATATTCATATACATCGTCATTTAAATACTGAGAAAGAATAGAAAATTCACTAAATGACTTTTTAGTATTCGTACCACATATCTTTTTTAAATTATCTTTTATTGCCAATTTATCTTTATCATTCTTCAATTCAGAAGAATACTTTGTATATTCCTGTATCATTGGCATTATTTCAAAAGAATTAACATCATCATTATTTTGTATTACCATATTTGATATAATTTTATCATCAAATAATAGAACGTTTTCATCATTATTTTCATAATATTTTTTTAAAGAATGTGATATCTGAGTTTTTCCAATTTTGTTTGGTCCATAAAAAATATTATAATTGCTATTATTTGGCAATATTATTTCAAAGTTATTATCCAAATATAATTGCATATACTACCTCCTTTATACTATTTTTCAACACCGTGCATTGAATTATTATTATACTCTATTGTTTTTATCTTTTCCAAATCTTCTTTTGAATATATTATTACTTGTGGTAGTTCTACCTTTTCTTTAGAATTAAAATGTTTAAATGGTGCAAACCATATATAATAATCTGCCTTGGATTTTTTCAAAATTGAAATAAAACTTTTGTCAAAGAAGAACAAATGAAGCCTTGCTTGAATCACATCACCAACTAATGCATCATTAACATTAAAATCTTCTTTTTCCATATAGGAAGAGGATTCATCTAATATTAGATAAATTAGTTTATAATTAACATGATTTTTTTTATATAAATCATAATTTGAATTATGATTATCTATTACCCTTTTAAAATTAGATAAATATTTATCATAACTATGATCTTCTTGTGTTGGTAAATCAGTTACAGTATTAACAAAAATATTACCTGAAAATGATATATTGTTATCTTTCACAAATTTTTGTATTTCTTTATAAGTTTCATTTTCCTTTTTTATATGTGGATTTATTACTTTTCCTTTTGCATTAATATAAGCGTGATCATCTACTCTCATAACCTCCATCATCAACTTATATTTATCACTATAAAAGTCTGGTGGAGGATCAGATTTAGATGAAGAACATTGCCATTCTTCAACTTTTCTAACACATTGTAAAATTTCTTCATCATTACCATTAAATATAAATATTTCACTATTGTCACATTCACATAAATCATTAACAACATTTTTTTCACTGTCATAGTAAGCCATAACAAAACTTCTAACTTTTAAAAATCTTCATTTATCTCATATGTTTTATTACAAGTTGGATGATTGATTATTTTTAATAACTCGTTACCTATTTTCCTTACTTCAAAGTAGAAAACAATAGCATCTTCTGAATCAAAAGTATTTTGTTCATTTGGATCAGTATCATGTTTTGCATAGTTTAATACTTTCTTTAAATTATTAAGCCTTTCATACAATTCATAACTAATAATATTCTCTTTATATAATTGTTCAATATTTTTTCCTAATTCTCTTCTGTTATATATAAATTTAAATAATTTATGTTTTGAAAGGATTATTTTTACCAATGTTTCAACATGAAGTGCAGCATCAATTATGATATGTCTTGCTCTATTACAATAATACATATCACTTCTGGCATACTGAAGACTTCTAAAAACATTCCTATAATCTCCTAAATGATTAAAAGGATTTATAGTTGAATTTAATGGTGCAGCATATCCTCCAAATCCACCTAGTTTTTGATCATATTCCCAAATTTCTCTTTGAAAATTTTTATCCATATATTTGTTCTGAATTATCTTTGAAAATTTTTTAAACTCTTTTTTATCATTTTCAGAAAATGAATTATTTAAAATTACTCTTGTTTCTGCTCTCATAAATCTTTTACAACAATTCTAAATATTTATTTAACATTTCTATTTCTAATTCATTAACTAATTTAACAAAATCTGTATAATCTCCAGTAATATGTGCTTTATCTAAAGCATTATAATACTCTAATCTTTTTTCTTTTTTTACAATTACTGGAAGATATCCGCTATTCATTAAAGATAAATTCATAACTAATCTTGAAGTTCTACCATTTCCATCAACAAATGGATGTATTTTAACTAA
>CAKOKM010000071.1 GCA_934091015.1 uncultured Bacilli bacterium
ACTTTTAATCTTTGAAGTGATGTTCTAGTTGTATCAAGAGTTATTAAACTTTCTCCTTTAACACAGGCAAAATCTCTTACTCTTTTAAATAAACGATTGGCAATACGTGGTGTCTTACGGCTTCTTCTAGCAAGTTCTAATGCAGCCTCATCTTCAATATCCATGTTTAATACTCTACTAGTACGTTTAATAATATTTTTTAGTTCTTCTTCAGTATAATAATTTAATTTAGATACAATTCCAAAACGATCTCTTAATGGTGCTGAAATATCTCCTGCTCTTGTTGTTGCTCCAACTAAAGTAAATGGAGGTAAATCGATTTTAATACTTCTAGTTGAACCTTCCTGTCCAACGACAATATCTAGTTCAAAATCTTCCATAGCTGAATATAATATTTCTTCAATAAACTTAGGAATACGGTGTATTTCATCGATAAATAAAACATCACCAGGTTCTAGGTTAGATAGTACTGCGGCTAAATCTCCACTTTTTTCTAAAGCTGGACCAGTTGTTGTTTTAATATTTGTTCCAAGTTCATTGGCGATAATATGAGCAAGTGTAGTTTTACCTAGTCCTGGAGGACCATATAGTAAAACGTGATCTAATGATTCTTTTCTTAATTTAGCAGCTTCAATAAAGACACGCATATTTTCTTTTACTTCAGTTTGTCCTACATATTCATTTAAAGACTGTGGTCTAATGTTATCATCAAATGTATCTTCTTGTAATTCTTCTCCAGTTATAATTCTTTCTTTTTCCACTTAATCATCCTCCTTATTTAAGCATCAATTTTAATGCTTCTTTTATTTGTTCTTCTAGTTTTAATTCTTTATTTATATTAGGTAAAATATGTTTAATGTCAGCACTCTTATATCCTAAACTTTCTAGAACTTCTACTAATTCATCATCCTCGGTTTTCTCAATTGTAATATTTCCTAGTTTTCCTTTTAAATCTAAAATCATTTGACGGGCAAGTTTTTCTCCTACTTTAGGAAATTTCTTTAAATATAGGATATTCTCTCTTTCAATGGCATCACTTATTCCGGAAATACTTCCAGTTGCAAGCATTGGTAACGCTGTTTTAGGGCCTAATCCTTTTACGCTAGTTAACTTTAAAAATAAGGCTTTTTCTTCTAATGATTTAAATCCATATAATGTATTTTCATTTTCACTTATAAATGTATAAGTATAAATTGTATAATCTTTATCTATTTCATAACTATAAGGATTAGCTACATATATAATATAACCAATTCCATTATTATCAATAATTACATAATTACTTTCTATTATTTTTATTGTTCCTTTTATATAACCAAACATATTATTATCCTCCTTATGTCTCATTATAAACTATTAAATTAAATATTAAAATAGATATTGAACTTTTTTATTAACAAATTTTAGACTATAAACGTAAACTATAATAGATACGGTTAGGAGGTATAAGTATGTATTATTATGGATATAATGGTGGTACTAATTATGGTTATTCTAATCCTTGCTGCAATACCGGATATGTAGGAAATACAACTGGTGGATATGGACTAGGTGCTGCTTTATGGATTGTTTTATTCATTTTACTAGTAATAATTATTGGTGCTGGTTGGAGCTGGGGAAATAACAACAATAACAACTAATTAGAATTTAATCATCATTAATATAGTTTTAGAAAAAGGCTTAGATTTTCTAGGTCTTTTTGGTCGTTTTTATGTTTAATATATTTATAAGCTTCAAGAAATTGAATTGAAAAATGAAAGTAAATATGCTATTATGAATATGTAAGGGAAACTTACATAAAATAAAAAAGGAACATTTAGTTTTCGAACGCTGAATGTCTATCCCTAAAATTTAAAGGTTTGACATTTAATCAATTATTTTGATTAAGTGTCTTTTTTTTTACTATGTATACCAAAACTGACATACATAGAATAATGAAACATATGTATCTTAAAAATTTAATAATAAATTTTCTTTTGCTCATATGCAACACCTCCTCATCTTTTTATTATTAAAAAATGAGGATAGACACCCAGCAACTAATTGTTCCTTAGATGGTATTATACTACTCATTTAATTCATAGACAAGCGAACAGATCCATTTTCTAAAATAAATTTTAAACAAAAAACTATAAAGTCTTTTTAATTCTTTATAGTTTTTTATATTTCTTGAATTACAGCAATAATCATTGGTTTGCATTCTGTTTCAACGTAAAAATATTTTCCTAATCTTTCTCTAATATCATTTTTAATATTATTAAAATCAATATATTTATCTGTTGTATTATTTTCTATAACTTCTAAAGATATTCTCTTAATTTCATCTATCATTTCTTTAGAGTCTTTAACATAAATAAATCCTCTGGTTGTTATTTCTGGTCCAACTAATATTTTTTTATCTTTTTTAGATAAAGTTGCACTTACTAAAACAATACCATTTTCACTTAATACTTCTCTATCTTTTAATACTAAATCTCCAATATCTTCAATTGAATTACCATCAATTAAGGTATCATCTATATTGATATGTTCCATTTTATCAACTAATTTTTTATCTATAAAATTAACTATATCACCATTTTGTTTTAAAATAATATTTTCACTACTATAACCTAAGTTAGTTGCTAAATCAGCATTTCTAACCATGTAGCGATATTCACCTTTAACTGGCATATAATATTTTGGTTTTAATAAATCTAACATTATCATAATATCTTCAGATGATGCATGTAAACTTATGCCTTTGTCTTTAGGAATACTTACTGTATTAATTCCTTTAATAGCAAGTTCATTTTCAACTTTAACAAAAGCCTTTTCATTTTCATCGTATTTTGGTTCAGCAAAACATACTGTATCATGTTCATTTAATTTGATAAATTTATCATTTCCAGCTATAATTCTTTCGAACATGTTATATGCATTTGATCTATCATCACTTATTAATAAAATTGAATTATGATCATTAACGTTAGATAAATCACCTATTTGTCCTTCTTCAATATTAATATAGTTTTCTTTTATAGCCATGTTAATAATATTTTGAAGTTTTTTACCCATTACTACTACTTTACGATGGGAGTTTTTAGCTGCGTTAAATATTCCTTCAATTGTATATAAGTGGACAGGAAGAACACTAAAGATTATACGGCCATCAGTTTTAGCAATTAGTTTTTTGAAAAAAGATGACAAGTGATGGTTAGGACTAGTATGTCCAATATTTTCAGCAAAGGAAGATTCTCCTAAAAGGGCAAGAACACCTTGTTTTCCAACATAGGCAATTTTTCCTAAATCCATATGATATGCTCCCATCATTGATGGATCAATTATAAAGTCTCCTGTATAAACAATGGCCCCATCTGGGGTATTTAATACATACATACAACTATCAGGAACTGAATGATTTACAGTTATAGGAAATATACTTAATTCTTTAGTGAAATTCATTTTTTTATGTGGCATTAAAACATGTAAATTCTTTTCATTTACGCCATCTAATATTAACTGATTAATTGTATATTTTAAAGCATATACTTTAATTTCAGGAATATTCTTAATTAAATCAGATACTCCACCATAACTTTCAGGATGAGCATGAGTTACAAATACGCCTACTATTCTTTTACGATTTTCTACTAAATATTTATAATCAGGAATTATATAATCAATACCAAAATTAGAATCACTAGCATATTTTAAACCAGCATCAAATATAAATATTTTATTATCTACTTCAACAATATAGGTGTTTTTTCCATTTTCATCTAATCCACCCATACCAAAAATTTTTATTTTACTCATAAATTTTCCTTCTTTCTAAATTAAAATAAAAGTTCTTTTCAACGTAAAATAATTGTAGCAAATTAAAGAA
>CAKOKM010000072.1 GCA_934091015.1 uncultured Bacilli bacterium
ATAAAGGAAATTTGCATGGACCATGGTTACCTGTTTATGGATTTGGTGGTTTAATAATTTATTATGTTAGCAGTAAAGTAAGTAATTCTTTTTTTCTCCTTTTTATTATTAATTTTATTTTATGTGGATTTATTGAATATTTTATATCCTTTTTGGAAGAAAAAATATGGAATAATAGATGGTGGGATTATTCGAATAAATTTTTAAATATAAATGGTAGAATTTGCTTATTAAGTTTAACTTTTTTTGGTATTATGGGAAGTTTAATATCTTTGCATGCGGTTAATTATATAGATATTATTTATATTTTTTTTAACAATGTATTAATAATTAATATATTTACGTTATTTATTATTGATTTTTTGTATTCTTTATATAAACCTAATGTTGGTAGATATGTTTCAATTTATAATTCAATTATTTAATTTATTATGTTATTATTGTTATAGGAGATGATAAATATTTATGACTAAATCAATTGTATATTTTACAAAGAATATTAGTCCTGAAGGATTAATTAAGTTATATGATAAATTAGGTGTTAAACTACATGGAAAGGTTGCTATTAAACTACATTCTGGTGAAGATGGTAATCAAAATTATGTTAAACCTGAATTTGTTAAGCCAATAATTGATTACGTTGCTGGTACAGTTGTTGAATGTAATACAGCATATGATGGTGCTAGAAATACGACTGAAAAACATAAAGAATTAATGGAAAAACATGGATGGAGTAAATACTTTGATGTTGATATTATGGATGCTGATGGTGAAATTACTTTAGATGTACCTAATGGACATGTAATTAAGAAAAATTATGTAGGAAAAAATATTGAAAATTATGATAGCATGTTAGTTTTATCTCATTTTAAAGGTCATCCTATGGGTGGCTTTGGCGGAGCATTAAAACAATTATCTATTGGTTGTGCTTCAAGTAATGGTAAAAGATATATTCATTGTGTTGGTAAAGATAATGGAAGCTATGAAGATATGTTTAATGCTCAACAAGATAAATTTATAGAGTCAATGGCTGATGCTGCTTCAAGTGTTACAAACTTATTTAAAGATAAAATAGCTTATATTAATATGATGGTAAATTTATCAGTTGACTGTGATTGTTGTAGTGTTGCAGAAGATCCTTGTATGAAAGATATTGGAATGCTTGCTAGTTTAGATCCTGTTGCTATTGATCAAGCTTGTATTGATTTAATATATAACTCAAAAGATGAAGGAAGAGATCATTTTGTTCAAAGAGTAGAAAGACAACATGGTACTCATATATTAGAAGCATCTGCAAGTTTAAATATAGGTAATAGAGAATATGATTTAATATCCATAGATTAATTTTAATCTATGTCTTATTTATTTGGAGGATTTTGTGGATAGATTTAACTCAACAAAAATGGTTAGTATTTTTTCGGGTTTAGGAAATATATTTTTATGTATAATTAAAGGAATAATTGCTTTTTATTCGAATAGTCTTGCTATGATGGCTGATACTATTAATAGTTTGGGAGATATTTTATCTTCAATTATGACATTTATTGGAAACAAGATTAGTAGCAAAAAAGCAGACCATGATCATCATTTAGGTCATGGCAAGGCTGAATATATTTATTCATTATTAATAAGTGTAGTGATGATTATTATGTCATTGAAAGTTATTAAAAGTTCTATATTAAGTTTTTGGAACATTAATAATTATGATTTTTCAATATATTTGATAATTGTTTGCTTAGTTACTATATTTGTTAAATTTGGTCTTTATATTTATTCTTCAAAAATGTTTAAAAGATATAATAATATTTTGGTTAAATCGGTTAGTATTGATCATAGAAATGATTGTATATTGACTTTGTTTAATTTGATTGCAGTAATTTGCTCTTATTATCAGATTTATTTTATTGATGGAGTTGTAGGAATTATTATAAGTTTTTGGATTATTTATAGCGCTGTTAAGTTATTTATTCAAAGTTATGATGTTTTGATGGATAAGGCTATGGATAATATGTCAGTAGAAAAAGTATTAAAGATAATTAATAAATATCCTGATGTTAAAAAAGTTACTCATTTTAATACAACACCGGTAGGATATCAATATCAAATATCATTTACAATATTTGTAGATGGAAACATGTCAACATTTGATAGTTATGAAATAGCAAATAAATTAGAAAAGGAAATTACAAATAGTATAGACGAAATATATTTAACTATAATTCATGTTAATCCATTATAATATTTTGCAAGATAAATGTTTATAATAGTAATGGTGATTATATGAAAATAAAAAAATTTATAATATTACTTGCTATTACATTTCTTTTGCCGCTTATTCCATCTTTATTAATTGGAAATAGTGTAAATGGTTTACTGTTACCAAAATTATATCCGCCTAGTTTTTTATTTCCGGTTGTTTGGAGCATAATATATTTACTCAATACAATAGGAATATATTTGGCTAGTGAAAAAAATGATAACTTATATTTAATTTATTTTGAACAATTAATAGTAAATTCATGTTGGACTATAATATTTTTTGGGTTAAAATTAAGATTATTCGCGTTTATTTGGTTGCTTATTTTATTGATTTTAGTGGTTATAATGATAATTAAATTTTATAAAGAAAATAAAATAGCTGCTTATTTACAGTTTCCTTATGTTTTGTGGTTATTGTTTGCTGGATATTTAAATTTTGCAATTTATTTACTTAATAGTTAGAAATTATTTTGAAAAAATGGTATAATAACTAAGGTTTATAAATTGGAGGTTATTATGTTTAAGATTGATGATTATATAATATATAAAGGTGATGTTTCGACTGTTACCGATATAAAAGATATTAGAGGAAATAAATATTATATGATTGCTCTTATTAATGATTCTTCATTAAAGATTAATTTACCTGCTGATTCTAAATTTATTAGACCAGTTATAAAATGTGAAGATGCACTTAAACTTATTGATGATATTCCTAATATGGAAGTTGTTCAGGCTACTAATGATAAAGCATTGGAACAAACTTATAAAAAACTATTATCTTCTGATAGTGTATCTGATTTATTAGTTGTTTTAAAAACTACATATTTGAGAAATAAAAAGAGAATTGATAATGGTAAAAAAGGCGGATCTATTGATACTTATTATTATGATGAAACTGTTAAAAAACTATTTTTAGAATTATCTATATCTTTAAAATTAGATATGGATATGATCGAAAATATATTAATTGAACAAATTAATAAATAATATTTTGAAATTAGACAATAATAAAAGTAGGGTGTGTTATGAAGAAGTATGCTTTACTGGTATTATTGTTTTTTTTATTTCTATTAAGTTTTAAAAATAGCTATTCTTATGTTGATTGTAATAATTTGGTAGATTATCCTAAAGAAGTTAACACGTTAAATTTAACAAGTTATTTAAATAAATTAGATTATAATGAATTATATTATTTATGTTCTTATGATTATTGTTATAATGTTAGAAGTAGTAATACTGATGATATTGCAAATGATTTTATTAATATATTGAATAATAATACTTTAGAAGATGATAAATTGATTACTAATGTTAAAGGATATTCTGTTACTAAAATAGGATATAATGGATGTAAATAGTTAGTTTATTTATATTCTTTTTTGGTACTATAAAAGTGTAATAATTAATTACAGAAATGTGATTGAATATTACACTTCTTTTTATTATGATTGAA
>CAKOKM010000073.1 GCA_934091015.1 uncultured Bacilli bacterium
GGTATAGAAGCTCTAACTTTTCTCTTCTTAGCAAAATCAAAAATCATTTTAGAAATAATTTTAACTATAACTTTAGCAAGAGCATCATCTATATCTTCTAAATTAACATTAATAATTTGACTTCTTCTTGAATTTAAAACAATTAACTTAGAAATATATTGTTCTAGTGATATATATTTATCAAATTCAAAATATTTACCATTTTTACTATTTATAATTGAATTTAATCTTACCTTTAAAATTATAGCTGAATCTTGCATTATTCGGTTATTTAAAAATCCTTCTCCAATAAGTGCAAAATCTAATGCTTTAGCAAAATCTTTTAAATTATAAAAGGCATTTTCATTAACTTCAATTTGACTCTCTAATTCCGGATTCATATGACTTGCTAAGTATTCATTAATTAAAACACTTTCACCAAACTCACCTTTATTATCTATTTGAAAGCAATTTGCAAATCTTCTTGTATAGCCTATACCTGTAAGTTCCGCATTAACATTAAATTCATTAGTAGAACAAGATGCTAATATTTGAAATATATCATTCTTTTTACCAGAAGCATTTTGATTAGAAAATAATACACTTTGAATAGCTGAAGCAATTAAATGATTCTTAAGTTTATTAACGTTATCATTATTTTCACTAAATATTTTAGCAAGTTTACTTGCTCTTTCTATAATTGTTAATTGACTATGATTTTCAGCATTTAAAAGTAACGCTAAATCATCATTAGAAAGTAAATAAACAGGAATTTGTAATAATTCATCACCCTGTTCAACAGGATTAGTTGTAATAAACTTATATTGATAATTTGGATTTATCTGATTAATACTCTTAAATGCATTTTTATATTCTCCGTAAGCATCAAAGATAAATAAATTCGCATTGTAAGTTAACACTTGAGGATTTAAAAATATATTTTGAATTATTCTTGATACTGAACATGATTTACCAGATCCAGAGTTACCAAATATAGCCATATGGTTAGAAAATAAGTCATTTATACCAGCATATATCTTACGATTTTCATATATAGGACTCTTGCCAATATATAAACTCTTTTCATCATCTTTACCCATAATAATATCTAATTCTTCATTATTAATTACTCTTATTGTACTATTTAAAGTCGGTTTCTTAATTGTACCAGCAATAAATCTAGTTCCAACAAATTCACCAAGTAATTCAATTTTAATAGATTCTTCATCTATATTTTTAACCTCTCCTAAAAGTTTAGTACTTTCATTTTCAAACACAACATGTAAATTCATTAAATTTTGAATCACATTAGCGTCTTTATTAATTGCAACAATAACAATATTATCACTAATAAATTTAATTTTTCCAAACACTTTAATCTACCTTCTATTCTATAAAAAGTATAACACAATCTATATTTTCATAAAAGACCTAAAATTTGACTTTTTCTCAAAATTTAATTTTCAAACTAAAAGCACATTTTTTAAGAAATGTGCTTTTAGTTTGAGACTTATACTCACTGCAATTGCAACATGTTTTTACATTAAGAAGTCACCTTGCTTAACTATAAAAACAAGGCTTTAATTAATCATAAATTTTTATCTTTTAATAATTTATTAACAGAAATGCATCCTCCAAAAAAAGTTATAAGAGCAAGCATAATCCATAAAACAATATTATCTCCTGTAGCAGGATTATTTATTTTATCACTAAGAAGTACATAAGTACTCAAATGATTAGTAGTAAATTTAATATATTTTTTATTGTTTTCTTCTACTACCACACCATCATATTCTTCTTCAATATTAGTATCATCACTATAATAATATACTTTATGGTGAGTATCAACTAAATAGTTATTATCTACTGGAAAATAAACTTCTATCCCATTATCAATCTTTTTTACCAAGGTTTCATCAAAAGATTTCATTAAAGATAAATCATAAGCTAATTTAACATTCATATCCCTCTTATCGTAAAATTCAATTAATTTTTTATCATCTTTTACATCCGTAGCAGTAACAATAGAGTCAAGAGGAACATCATAACTATCAGATTTAACAAAAACATTAGATTTATAATCATAAGACTCAAAATTAGCCTTATCTAAATATTTTTTATCAACTTCAACTATCGAAAAATCAGTAACCTTATCATCCATCTTTATAGTAGCTAATTTAAAATTATAATAATCTTCTTTAGCACCTAAAACATCATTAATTTCATCAAAAAATTCATCACCATAATCTGTATTATCTAAAATGATTTCAATCTTAACCTTATTATTAAAATATTCTTCCAATCGCTTTTTAGCTTTTTGATCTAGAGTTCCTTCAGCATCTTTATCAACTAATAAAATAATATTTTCACGTTGAATACGTTGTAAAGCACCATATAAAATATTATCTTTAAAAACACCAATTTGAACATAACGTTCATTGAATATGGGAGTCCCTCCACCACGTCCAGTATTAGAAACAAAATCATAATCATAGTATTTTTCTATAACTTTTTTAAATTTAGGATAACGTGCTAAAAGATTATCATCTTTATAATTTAAATCAAAAATATCTCCATAATGATATACTAAATTAATAAGGTTCAATCCATAAATATTTTCTTTTTTATCAAAACCATTAAAAATATTATTTGCTTTTTTAAATTCTTTTTGATCATAATTATCTAAATAAGAAATATTTATCTCATATTCAATCCCATTTTCATAAATAAATCCTTTATCTTTCTGAGGATTGTTATAATTAAAATATATTTGATTCTCTTCAAAACCTAAATGTTTAAAATAAATATTCAAAATATCAGCATAAAAATAACTTTTACAATCACTAGTATACCCTTTAAACCATTCTTCAAAAGAAACATCACCATGCGTTAAATCATCATTATAATCTTTGATAGTAAATAAACATTGATTGCCAATTATAATATCGGGATCTACAATATTAGTTTGCAAATAAAACTTACCATCTTCATCTTTAGTAAATAAAGATTTTACATCTTTTTTAGTATCACCTAAAACCACTATAGGTAAAAACAATACCATAAAAACAAATACCAAACCACACTTTTTCAACTTTATCATCTCCTATCATAACTATAACAATATTAAATATTAAAATCAATAAAAAATGAAATAATTCATACTGCCATATTTTTATTAAATAATTACAAACTCTACACATCATAGAGTGTGTAATTAAACATTCTATGTTACCATCTAATTACAAGGGAGGCATTTATAATGAATAATATAGAATTAGAACTATTAGAAGGAGTAAAAGAAGTAGAACAAATTAAAGAAATGTATAAATTTATATCAACTTATAATGTGTATAAACTTTTATTAGCACATTGTGAAAATAAAGATTATAATTTTCATATATTTTATCCAGACACTGAATTTTATCCTCCCGGAGTTTGACAGTTAACTAATTTATAAATATCATGCAAAGCCTTTATATATAAGGTTTTTCTTTTGTCAAGTT
>CAKOKM010000074.1 GCA_934091015.1 uncultured Bacilli bacterium
GATAAGAGAACTTTAAAGTTTTATATAAAATAAAAACTCACGAACTTTTAAGTCCGTAAGTTGATTTCAAATGGAGCGATAACTTTACTTATATTCGAAAAATTATACTCCCAAAGTTGTTTGATTAAATCAACTAAATAAATTATAAATGAATTATTTTTAAAAATCAATAGTGCATTAAGAATTTAATATCCATTCTATAATTAATTTTTTGATTTCATAATATTCTTGTTCTTCAAATTGCATATTTGCTATGCAAAATCTTTTTGATGCTATATGAGAACAAAACATACACTCATATAAATCAAAGCAGTCCTGAATAAATAATGAATTACTTACTTTATTAGAACAAATAACATTATAACTATTACTACAATCTTTAGAATCGTCACATCTTATGCAGAAATTACAAGTGCCAGATCTTTGAGATGCAAGTAAAAATTCACTATTCCCACAAGAGTCGCAATAAATCATATTTTTAGAATCACTACAATCAGTACTTCTATAAACATTTTCACATCTATAAATAGTATCGCTTTTTGCTACATTAATAGAGTCATAAACTCTTTCAGTAGTGGTTAAGTTAATGGTGTTCCATATATTAATTAATTCTTGTAGATTGCTTATTTCTTTTTTAGGAAGCATCCAACCTGTTTCTTCATCTCTTTTTTCCATATTTTTATTTGTTATAAATCTACCACTATTGACAGAGTCTGCCCAAGTTATTTCATTTGTAGTAGAATCATTTACTTGTTTTGGCAATTTAACATCAAATGCGAACTTTTCTAATAGTATATCTAAAGAATAATTATTTTCCTTATCAAATACACTTTTAAATATTTTATTAACAATTTCTAATGCTTTAGTATCATTCATTCTTTCACAACCTTTCTACTTGAAGAATTAGATATTAAAATATCTTTTAAACTTACATTACTATTTAAACTAAAATTAGTTTTAGAGTTATTTGAGTTATCTTTGCTGCTTATATTATTGTTATTATTTGTAATTGTTCTTTTAATTCTAGGAATGCTTGTATAATCTAATGTAATACCTTTAAATGCTGGCAATAATACACCATTTGAATCTATTCTAACAATACACTCTCGTGTTTGAAGTTCAGTTAATAATTTAATCTTTTTATCTCTAGAATCATCTAGAGGTATTTTCATATTAAAGTTATCAACTAAGACATTAGCATCTAACTTTGATACTCTAAAGATAAAATAGTTTATTACATTAGCAAATATTGAATTTTTTAATTCATCTGATATTTGATTAAAATATTGTCCTGCCAATATTAAAGATAAATTATATTTTCTTGATTCTGATAAGTATCTAGATAAAACAGGATTTTCAACAACGGCGACTTCATCAATAATAAATATTATATGTTCATCTATCTCTCGTTTTTGAATTATAGTGAGTAACTGTTGCATTATTAATCCTGATATAGTTTTAGTTACTTTATCCCCAAGTTTTGTTCTATCTAGTGAGAATAAAGTTAAGAAATTATCATGGATAGTATTTTTTAGATTTTCACTATTTTGTTCTCTATTAAATACAGGTATCATTTCCATTTCATCTATAAAACCTATAATTGGAGATATAGCTTCACCATAAGATTTTGTTTTTAAATCGTTAAAGTCTGATAAGAAAAAGTCTATTACACTAACTGGTAAATTATATTTTAATTTCTTTATTAAGTCATTCCTATACTCTAAATCTAAAATAAGTCTTCTTAAATTTCTAAAATTAAATGATTCATTAGTTAGTAATAAATGGATTGAATGTCTTAAAACTCTTTCTAATTTTGAATTATATTGGTCAGCAATTAGTGATTTTAATAAATCTAATAATAGCTCTGTAGAGGCTACAATATCGTCATTATTATTAATAAATAAGTCAATGCTATCTAAATTACTTTTAAAGTCAATTACTTTTCCAATGCCACCTATATCCTGCTCAAGTGCAGCATGTGGATCTATTACTACAACTTTATATTTTTGTTTAAGACTTTCATTTTTGTTAATATTATTAATTAATAAACTTATAAATTTAGATTTACCACATCCAGAAGAACCCATTATGATAGAGTGCTTATCAAAACTAAAATTATTTTGATTTAGATAGAAATTACCTTGTAAATAAGGAAATGTATCAACAGATAATAGTGCATTATTAGAATCAGTATTTAATAAATGTAAAATTTTATTTATTTCTAAATATTTAGGAGAGCTCTTATAAAAATACCTTTTATTTCCTTCAAAATCTGCTGATAATATACTTGTTGGAATAGCAAATATAACATTGTATTTTTTTATTACACCATTTTTATTAAGATAAAATCTTATTTTAGACTTAATCTTATCTTCATATAGTTTCAAAAAACTAATTTCTAAATATTCAAGAGTTCCTTTATTTCTAATCTCGCTATAATTTATTAGGTCAATAATACTACTACCAACTTTAGGTAAAGAAAATAAAGTATAATTATGCTTAGGTGCTTTTATTTCTTTTGCAGGTTTTAATAAAAACGAATTCAAGTTATTTATTGTTGCAGGTAAACTACATTTAGTTTTAACAAAATATCTAATTTGATTTCTATCATTAGTAATAATTATCTTCCATTTTCTTAAAAAGCCATTATAATTTGATATTGTATTAATTAACTCTAACCATTCTTCTTTTGCAATAAACTTTTTAGTTAGATATATTTCTGACGTTAACCCCATAATCCGTCACCTCGGTGAGTAGTATATCAAATGTGCAAAATAAAAAACTGACTTTTTAATAATCAGTTTTGTCAGTTTAATAAATTGCTACTAGAAAATCCGTTATACCATCGTGATAATATTCTAATTCAGGTAATTCTTTCAAATTATATTTAACTGAGGGTAAGAATTCTCCATAAAATTTATGAGAGATATCTTGTATATCTTTGGCATTTTGTGAATTAATTCTAAATCTTAACCATTTACTTTTAGGTATTTTAATATGTTCAAATTCCTCAATTTTCTTATCATATAAGCAATAATACTTTTGACTTTCTTCACGTTCTATATCATAAGTAATCATTCCATATTTTACTTCACCATACTTATTCAAATACTTATCTTCAGTTTGCCTAAAAAATAAAGGAGCATCTTTGCCGATTTCATCATTGTTAGTAGTAATACTAACACCATATAAATTCATCTCATCTAAATTTATTATTTCATAATCTAATTCAGTGGTTAAGTTAATATCTTCATTAAAAACTATTCTAGGGAAATTTTTTAACTTTGTTTCTTTATTTACTAGACTAGGTTTAATACCATGAAATTTTTCAAATGCTCTTGAAAACGATGTAGCATTATCATATTGGTATTTAACAGCAACATCTATTACTTTTAAATTACCTTCATATAAATCATATCCTGCACTAGATAATCTTCTTTTTCTAATATATTCTGATA
>CAKOKM010000075.1 GCA_934091015.1 uncultured Bacilli bacterium
TGTCAAAATGAAAGAAGTCAAATAAAGAATAAAGAAAGAGCCATGGTTGTTTTAAAATCTAGATTATATGATGCCGAAATGCAAAAACAAAATAATGAGACAGGTACCGCTCGTAAGAGTATGATTGGATCAGGCGATCGTTCAGAAAAAATAAGAACATACAATTATCCACAAAATCGTGTAACCGATCATCGTATTAACTTTAGTATTATGGAACTAGATCGTGTAATGGAAGGCAACTTAGATCCAATTATAGAAGCCTTAATAACAGAAGATCAAAGAAGGAAAATGCAAGGTGAGGAATAAACCTGAAAATATCAGCAACTTAGATTGGAATTTATTATGTCAAAAATATGATAACTTAGAAGAAGTTATTGCTAAAATAGATGAAGGCTATCCAATTGCCTATTTAATAGGAGACGTATCATTTTATGGTTATCCCTTTAAAGTAAATGAAAACGTTTTAATTCCCAGATTTGAAACAGAAACTTTAATTGAAAAAACTATTAAATTAATTAAAAGTCTAAATTTAGAAAATTCCAATTTAATTGATTTAGGAACTGGTTCTGGTGTTATAGCTATAACTTTAAAAAAAGAAATCTCTTCTTTAAATATTACTGCAATTGATAAAAGTAAAGAAGCCCTAAAAGTCGCTATAGAAAATTATAAATTAAATAATGTAAATGTAGATTTTCAAAATCAAGATATTTTTAATTACGAATTACCTGAAAATATAAGTATTGTAATAAGTAATCCTCCTTATATAGAAGAAGATTCTAATTATAATCAAAATGTTCTTTATGAGCCAAAAGAAGCTATCTTTGTTTCTAATACAAACCCATTAATTTATTATGAACAAATATTAAAAATGGCCAAAGAAAAAATTACCAAAAAACATCTTATTGCTTTTGAAATAGATGAAGATCATAAAGAAGACATGCAAAAATTATGTAAGAAGTATTTTCCAAGTAATAATATAGTTATTGAAAATGATTTAGCAGGTAAAAACCGTTATGCTTTTATATATAGTGAATAAAAAATAAAAAGATTACCCAATATTATTTTAGAAAGGGTAATTTTTTAATGAAAAATACTTTAATATGTTTATCAATAATTATTTTAAGTTTAACCTTAATAAAAAATAAAAATCAAAATGAAGTAATAATCCCAACTGACTCTATTCGATTTAGAGTAATTGCATCATCAGATAGTGAATTAGATATAGAAACCAAACTAGAACTTAAAGATCACATTGAGAAAGTTCTTATAGATTTAACTAAAAATGCTACAACTACTGAAGAAGTAGATAAAATAATTGTTGATAACCTAGACTTTATCAACATTCAAATTCATGAATTTTTAAAAAATGATAATTACAAATTAGATTATGGCTTAAACTATTTTCCAAGTAAAACATATAAAGGAGTAGTTTATGAAGCAGGAGTTTATAACTCATTAGTGATAACTTTAGGTAATGGTCTAGGAAAAAATTGGTGGTGTACCTTATTTCCACCCTTATGTTTACTTGAAAATAACGAAACAACAAATGATGTTGAATACAAATTATTTATTTCTAGTATAATTGAAAAGTTTAAATAATATACTTAACTAGGTGATCTTTTGTTAAGTATTTTTTTAATTGGAGTAGCACTTTCTATGGATGCCTTTTCCATTGCTCTCTCCATCGGAACAACTCATTTATCAAAAAATAGATTTATATTAATTCCCATAGTAGTTAGTATAATGCACTTTGTTATGCCCTTAATTGGTTTATTTTTAGGTAATCAAATTTTATCAGTAATAAATATCAATCCAAAAATTATCATGACCATAATCTTGCTATATCTAGCGTTTCTTATGTATAAAGACCGAAATAATGATAAAGTAACTAAAATAAATTCCTTATTAAGCATCTTTTTATATGCACTTTCCGTTTCTCTTGATAGTTTTTCAGTAGGAATTGGCTTAAAAGCCTTAACTGATAAAATAATCATACCACCAATAATATTCTCATTATGTGCTGGAACAATTACATATATGGGATTAATTCTAGGAAAGTATTCTCAAAAAGTATGGCAAGAAAAAGCATCACTTATAGGAATAATATTATTAATATCGATATCAATTGTCAATATTTGTAAATTATTTACTTAGATATTTGACTAAAACAAACTAAAATATTATATTATATTTAGAAAGGTAACTTTTTTATGAAAAAACTAATTATAGAAGGCCAGAAAGAATTATCTGGTACAATAAAAATAAGCGGTGCTAAAAATAGCGTTGTTGCTTTAATCCCTGCATCCGTATTAACAAAAGGAAAATGTATAATAAAAAATGTTCCTAAAATAAGTGATGTTAAATTATTATTAGAAATATTAAAATTATTAGGATCAAAAGTTGAATTAGAGAAAGATACCCTTTATATTGATAATTCAAACATTCATAATGAATTTATTCCTAAAGATATAGCATCTAAAATGCGTGCATCATATTATTTTATGGGATGTCTATTATCTCGTTTTGGTTATGCTAAAGTATCATACCCAGGTGGTTGTACAATTGGTGCTCGTCCAATAAATTACCATACAGCTGGTTTTGAAAAGTTAGGAGCAAACATAACAATAGAAGATGATATAAATTATATTATAGAAGCCAAAGAATTAATTGGTAATAATATATTTCTTGAGTTTGCCTCAGTAGGAGCAACTATAAATATTATGTTTTCTGCTGTTAGAGCCAAAGGAACAACCGTTATTCACAATGTAGCGAAAGAGCCAGAAATAATAAATATTGGCCAGTTCCTAAATAGTATGGGAGCTAAAATTACTGGATTAGGAACAGATACTATCACAATAGAAGGTGTAGATGAACTACATGATGGCGAAATAACTGTTATTCCTGACCGTATCGAAGCAGGAACCTATATGATGATTGGAACCCTTCTTGGTAATAATTTAAAAATAGATGGAATCATTCCCGAACATTTAACAAGTGTAATATCTAAACTTAAAGAAGCCGGTGCATCACTAAATGTAAAAGATAATCATGTAATCATTAACAAAGTAGATAAACTAGAGCCAGTTAACATTAAAACCTTAGTTTATCCTGGTTTTGTAACAGATTTAGGTCAACCAATGAGTACTCTATTAACCCAGTGTGAAGGAACAAGTATCTTTGAAGAAACAATCTATGAAAATAGAATGAGACATATCAAATATTTAAATGAAATGGGAGCAAATATTGATTTAGACGGTAAAGTAGCCATGATTCACGGAAAAACATGTTTACATGGTGAAACAGTTGAAGCAACTGACCTTAGAGCTGGAGCTGCTATGTTGCTTGCTGGAATGATTGCTAAAGGAACAACAACCATAACTAATATAGAACATATTTTAAGAGGCTATGAAAACATAGTAACCAAACTAACAACAGTAGGAGC
>CAKOKM010000076.1 GCA_934091015.1 uncultured Bacilli bacterium
ATTTTTCTCATTTTAAATTCCTCCAATCATAACAAAAAATTACTATTTTTCTAACTAATTACTAAATTGTAATTTATCTAACAAGTTTCTCTATCGAATTGTATTCATCTCCACTTATTTGATATATACCATTATATGGTTGTTCAATATAATAACTATTGTTTTTCTTATATACGAATATTGTAGATACTCCAGCTTCTATAAAGTGAAAATCAACTTTTATTTCATCATCAATATTTATAGGTGCATCTTGTATGCTTTCGTTTTTAGTAACTCTTTTTGTACCATTTAAAACATATAGTATATCTTTCATTTCTTCTCTGTCATTAATACTAATATCTTTTTCATTTTGATTTAATGAAATACTTTCTAATTTTTCAAGTTGAGGTAAATTGAGTGTATAAGTCCTTCTATCTCTAAAATGATAAAAAACTCCTATCACTAACACTACTAATACAATTATACCTAATACTGCAAATAATACATTTTTGTTTTTCATACCCATTCCTCCAATCATTTCAACAAATTACTATTTGTCTTTCAGTTCCTATTATATCATTTTATTTACTTAAAATATTAAAATGTTGGTTAATTTTACTAAAACCATGTTATACTAATTTTAGTTAGTAGTTATTACTACCTATAAATTGTTGCTTTTAATGGTTGTTTTACCAGAACCATAAGGGCTCCATTGAGGAATCTGCTCGAACTTTTCGAGTTTTGATAAATAACTAATCTAGAAATGGATTAGTTTTTTTGTGTTTTAAAAAATTATCCTACTTTAAAAAGAAAGGAATGAGCTATGGTAAAGATTATTAAAGAAGAACTTTCATTAGAAGAATCACTTAAAAAGAAAATTGAATTTATTTGTGATTTTACTAATACTACCCCAACTATTATTAATGGAAGTATTAGAAAAATTGATAAGACTAACTTAACTTATATTGAACCACATAGAATAATCATTAATAACATTACATTTCTAGTATTTAACTATTCTAATGAAATGTTTATTGAAAACTTAACAAATAAGATTAAATTATCTGAACTAGAAGATTATTTAAAAACTATCTAAACACTACTCTAGTAATAAATTAAAGAATATGATAAAATACAAACTCTATCTAATACATTAGTTAATACTCATGAGCAATTAACAGATAAGAACAATAAGATTAAAACTCTAACTGAAAATAATGAGGCACTTAATTTAAAAGTTAAAACTTTAAACGATACCATTAAAGAAAAAGATAATGAAATATCATTTTTAAAATCTAAAATACATAATTTAAAGAATACATTAAATTACTGGAAAGATAAATTTGAAAAAATAATATCATTCTTACGCGATAAACTTAATAGTTGGTATAATAAAGATGATAAATATATTGATGTTGTTAATGAAATGTATGAAGATAATGTTTTAGATGATGATAACATTGAAGATTTAGACTTAAGCAAAGAAAAAGATGATTTTGAACGTTAATTAATTTTCAACATCATCTTTTTTTCAGTTGGTATTCCTATCCTAGATAAATAACTTGCAAAGTTATGTGAAATAGCTTCTCGATAAAAAGAAGACACACTTGCAACATAGTTCTCTTCAGAAAACTGACTCATATCAGCAGTAAAAAAATATTTAAAATCTACAATAAATGAGTCAAGTAAATCATTTCTTATTTTTGTTTCATTATCAATATCTAATAAATAAAATCTAGGCTTCTCACCATTTTTATATGATTTTAGTGCTTTTTCTTTTTTTATTTGGTCTGTTTGAATATTTACAAAATCTAAATATGTACCATTTTTAAACTCTTCTAGTAAAAAAAGTGGAGCAACTAAAACAGATAAAACTGCATTTGGATTTGTATCATAGATTCTTTCTAAATCACAAGTTTGTGATAATACTATAACATTTTCAAACTCAACCTCATCTACATCTATATCATTATCCCCAACTTTTATATTTCTGAAGAGCTTTATTTTTTTATAAATATCTCCTTGTTCAATTAATTTTGAAGATATATCTCTTTTCTCAATCATTATTTAAACTTAATACTCCATTTTTTTGAAGTAGCACTTTTAACAACACAATTTTTATTTATTTTTTCTTGATAATTTTTAATTTCAAATGATTTAATTTCTTTAATACTTTTATCCTTTAAAGTATTATCTGAAATAAATGTCTGTTTTGATTGAATAACAAATTGATTATTAAAATTTATATTATCTGATAAAAAAGAAGAATTATTCATCCATATCACCTCTTAATTTATCATCAATACATTTTTCAAACACTTCAATATTTTTATCGTGTATTTCTGTTAAAATGCTTATTGCATCTTCTTGTTCCACTAATGAATTAGTATAACCATCAATATCTATTAAATAAATCTTTTCCATTAAATCAGCAGGCATATTTCTATTTGGAATTCCAGTTTGTAATCTACATAATAAATTATCATCAGAATCTAGTTTAAAATCAATTGATTTAATTTCTTGCAACAAGTTTTTATTATCGATAAAACTAGTGTCAAAAAGAATTTTCTTATTTATATATCCATTCCAATCAAATATTTGATTCCTATCTTTGATAGGTAATTTGATTAAATTAACATATCTTAAACCAATTCGATTAAAATTTTTTATACCATATTCTTTATTTAAACAATCAATAATTTTTTCTAATATAGGTTTTATTATAGTAAAAGAAGTATATTTAAGGCTTTCATATAAAACACTATCACTATTAATTGTAACTCTTTCAGTTCTTTCTGTATTATAAAGAATATTTTGAACTTTTAATTCTGGTTCTGATAACATAGGTTCTAGATTATTTTTATCATTAGTATTAATAATAATATTTCTATTTTGAATATCTCTTTTTTCATTAATTGGAAAATTTTTTGTTAATAAAGAAAGTAGTTTATCATATTCTCCTTCACTAAGTTTGGTTTCTAAATCAAGCCTAATTAAAAAATTACTAATATAGTTTTTCTTATATTCTTTAGACATAATATTCTCCTTTCAGGTTATAATAGTATATTCCAAAAGTCCTATTATTACAATAATATTTTACCATATTTATTTAATTTTTTGTATATATGTTTTTTGTAGTTTACTATATTCTCCACTTTAATCCCGGAGTTTGACAGTTAACTAATTTATAAATATCATGCAAAGCCTTTATATATAAGGTTTTTCTTTTGTCAAGTT
>CAKOKM010000077.1 GCA_934091015.1 uncultured Bacilli bacterium
AAAATTAGAAGTAACAGAACCAATCGTTGTACCCGAAACACCAGTTGAACCACCTAAACCAAGAATTATACCAAACGATTTAAATAGTGTTAAAAAAGCCATCTCTGATTTAAATAAAGAAATAAGAGAAGCAGGGTTCAATATTGAATTTGAAGATTATGATTTTTCAGATTTATATCAAGCAATAATTAAAATAAATAAATGACTTATGATTAATTTTCATAAGTCATTTTTAATTTTCCGTACCTTTTTTATAATAATAAATTACCGTATTTTTACTACTTTTAGGAGTATCACCAGACACCGCATCTAGTGGAATACCTATAATATTATCTGAAGGTTCATACCAACTAGTTTCCTTATCCTTAAGATATTCTTCAATCGTATCACACCATATATTTTTTATTTTTTTGCTATAAACCGAATTAACATTCTTATTCATGTCATTACCAGCCCATACCATCATTAAGGCATCAGGATTATATCCAACAATCCAGTAATCATTATCAGTAGTCCCACTTTTAATTGCATATTTTCTTGAAATCTTACTATTTAAGTAAATAATAGTTGGGTTTAGATAATCAATAAAAGCTGGATTATATGTGTTTGTCATCATCTCATTAATTATAAACACTGAATCCTTATTAAAAACATCTTTAGAGTTTTCCTTATGTTTATATAAAAGATTTCCATTAACATCCTCAACTCGTTCAATAAAATAGGTTTCATTTGTAGTTCCATAATTAGCAAGAGTTATATAACTATTAGCGTAATCAAGCATATTAAGTTCTTGAGAACCAAGCGCAAGTGAAGGTACTGGATTTAACTTTTCTTTTAGTCCAGCCATTTTCATAGTTTTAACTAGCTGTTCTTCACCTAAAAACAAATGTGTCTTAACCGCATAAATATTATCCGAATAGGCAAGAGCCGCAGCCATCGTAATCTCCTTATTTGCATATAAATTAGAATAATTGTTAGGTGTATAAGTCTCCTTATTACCAAACACAAAACTAACCTTTGAACTATAAAACCTACTACTTTCTGTCATATTATTTTCAAGAGCCGAATAATAAAGAAAAGGTTTAATAGTAGAACCAACTTGTCTTTTAGATTGAGTAACGCGGTTATACTGGCTTCTTGCATAATTTTTTCCTCCAGCGAGTGCTAGTACCCCACCAGTTTTCGGGTTAACAAGTATTCCTGCTAATTGCACATCATCCTCATTACTACCATTTTCTTTAATCGAATCATCTAACTTCTTTTGGGCATTAACATCCAAAGTAGTATAAATTTTAATACCACCAGATTTAATCAAATTTTTCGGAATTGAAGAAATACTATTTAACTCCTCATTAACCGCATCACTATAATACATTAAAGTACTCATATTATTTCTTTCTCTTTTACCATAAATTTCAATTTTATCTTTATACAAATTATCATATTCTTCTTTAGTTATATAACCATTTTTAACAAGCAAACTAGCAATAATTCTAGCCCTTTTAATACAATTATCATAATTAGCAATCGGATTATTATTTTCTGGACTTCTTGGAATACCTACTAACATCAAAGCTTCCTCAAGCGTTAAATCACTCGCATTTTTATTAAAATAATACTTACTCGCACTAGCAATCCCATAATTACCTTGTCCATAATTAATTGTATTTAAATACCCTTCCAATATCTCATCCTTAGAGTATCTAAGTTCTAATTTAATTGTTAAAAATGCCTCATCAATCTTTCTTTTCCAAGTTTGATTAAAATCTAGATACAAATTTTTAACATATTGCTGGGAAATAGTTGATGCTCCTTCTACAATCGTTCCACTTTTAATATTATTAAACATTGCCTTACCAATTCTTAAATAATCAAATCCACTATGATTATAAAAACTCTTATCCTCGCTAATAATAGTCGCATTTCTTACATACATAGATATATCCTTAAGTGAAACCCAATCATTATTATTATTGCTTTCAAACACTAATTCTTCCTTATTATCATATAAATAAATCCTATTTGCCGAATTAAGAACAATCTTTGGACTTATATAAGCATACAAATAAATACCCCATATACAAACAACAAAGGATATCCACAAAAAAAGAAATATTCTATATAAATTATACATTCTTTTCATAATCATCATATTTATTATGGAATTTAACCAAAATATTATGCTAAAATACGTTTAGGTGGTAACTAATGAGTAAAATAAAATTGTATAAAAACAATTCCCTTGTCTTTGAAAAAGATGGCAACATTAATGATAATATTTTTGAGGTTGAAAATATTAAAGTAGATTTACTAAATCACATCCTATATAGAGAAGATGCTAGTTATAAATATACCTTAGATTATAAACAAAACAATGCTAATATAGAGTTAAAAGAACATAACTATAGTTTAAACCTACTATTAGAAACTAAAAGTATTTTAAAAAATGATGAATACTTAAAAATAATATATTCTATTGAAAGTGAAGATAAAATTGATAATACATTAGAAATATATTTTTAATGTATATACATTTAAATAGTTGTATTTCCTTGACATATATGCTATAGTACACGACAACAAAAGGGGAAAATATAAAATGGATAATAAAATGAATCTTTATGAAGCAAGAAAACTATTTAAATTACCAGTTAATTATACATTTGAAGAATTAAAATCATCTTATCGTAAATTAATAATTAAATGGCATCCTGATAAATTTGCAACTTCATCAAAAGAACAACAAGACTTAGCTGAAAAAATAACCAAACAAATAAATGAAGCAAATGAAATACTTATAAAAGAACTAAATACTCATAGTTTAACACAAAATGAAAAAAATGAACCAGAAGACGCCCTAAAAATTAAATTAAATAAATATTTAGATATTAGAAAAAAAGCATTATCTGATTTTTACTTTAATAATTTTACTTTATTTGATGGCTTAGAATCATTTACAAAGAAAGATTTAAAAGCTGAATTATATTTTTTATATTGTCAATTGCCTGATAATTCTAATTTTATAACTAAAATAATATTAACAGGCTCTATCGAAGAAGCAATTAAATTTTATGAACAAATCATTTTAGAAGATTATCTACAAAATATTTTT
>CAKOKM010000078.1 GCA_934091015.1 uncultured Bacilli bacterium
AAAAACTAAAAGAAAATATTATGGTAGATATTTATATATAAGAGCCTAAGGAATGTGATTAGTTCATAATTCCTTAGGCTTATTTTTTTTGTGTAATTTTAAATTTGATGGTATAATTAATATGTGTTGAAGATAAAAGTGTTTCGCTTAAAATAGTATTTATTTTTTTAGTCAAATTCAAAATAGCAGTATTAATTAGTGCAAATGAAATTATATTAATTTCTTTAATCTATTACCAATACCAATTAGGGCTGTGGCAAAGGCTAGTATAATCAAAAGGAATGGAAATCTTTAGTTTATATAAGCTGTGGCAAGAGCCAGTATAATTAAAAGAGGTAGAAATCTCTAGGTAATATAAGCAATGCTTTGTGTCGCTATTAATAAAAAGAATAGTATTCACTAGTTTATACAGGCTATAACTCAAGCTGCGATTAAAGTGAGAAATAATTAATTAATTTAAAAAAGATTGAAATTAATACTAATAGTGTGCATTTCAATCTTTTTATTTAGGCAAAAAAATTTTTAGGACAAGAAATTTGAACATTTAGATTTTATAAAAGACTAAAATAAAGAATTACTTTAATGATTATTACGATTTGTTGTTTTTTATCCAATCACAGCATTTTTCTAACATAACGTCTTTCTCAGATTTATAATCATCTATTGTTAAATTGATATAATAGTCTATTTCTAAGTATTTTGGCTCAAAAAAACTTTTAGGAAATTTATGAAGTTTCTTTTTAGTATAAATTCCCTTTATTATGTGTCTTTTTTTATCTTCATACCAATAGACCCTTGAAAAGTTAAATGTAAATTTAGTATTTGGGAGTTCTCCATTTCCAAATATATAACCAAAGCAATTTATTGGTGTTCCAATATCTTGACCAACTATTTTACTTCCAATTTTTAACATGTTTATGGCTGCCATTCTTCCACTTGAAAAAACACTTTTATTAACCAAGGTTACTAATTTTAGTCTAGTATGTTTTAAATATTTTATTAAAGGCTCTATTAATGAAGATTTTCCACCAGAATTACCTCTTAAATCTAAAATAAAAGTATCGATATTATTATCATGTATTAACTTCTTTATCTTTTTGATGTCTGGTATAAATTTATCTGTGCATTTTGGATATTTAAAAATTAATAAATTGTCTTTAATTTGATACTGTTTAAAATCTTCTTTTCTAACAAGTGCAAGTTCATTAGAATAATCTTTATTTATTTCATATTTAATAATTCCTTTTGAAGTTTTATATTCTATATATTTAGCATTATTTTTTATACTAGGTAAAGATAATAAGATGTTTTTATCATTTAAATAAAAATGTAGTCTGTTTAGGAACCAATTAGTTGTTCCATAACTAGTAAATTTTTCTAATTCTTCTGTTATTTTATTAATACTAACATTATTAATTTCTAGTAGTTCGCTGTAACTATATTTTTCTTCACTACATCTTGTAACATATAATTTATTATTTATAGATTGAATAGAAAGAGGATAAGCATTGTTATTATTACTCATTATTAATCTTGTATGGGCATCAATGTGGCCACTCATATATTTTATAATGCAATTCATAAAGTAAAAAAAATCATAATCATCGTTTATCTTGCTATTTTTTAAGAAAGTATTTATAAAATTATTTAATTCTTTTTTACTATGCAAGAAATAGAAATCTAAATGCATGCTTTCGTTATAATATTTTTTATCAAGTTCTTTTCCTCTTTTGCTTTCGGCAAAATTCAAAAAATAGTCTAAATCTTCTTGATATCTTTTGTCCATTTATCCTCCATTTTTAGGTATGCATGTTTATTTATATATATTTTTTTTATAATTATAATTTGTTTTTAGAGTATATACTAGATACTGAATCAGTATCTTGTGTTCAAAAAATATATTCAATCAATAAACTATATCCATATAATTAAATTATATCATAAATAAGAAGAAAAGTTGTATTAAATTTTATCTTCAGTAAAATGCTTTGGTTGTGAAAAAATATTTATAATAGTTAATGATAAATTGACTATTAAAATAGAAACTTTCTATGAGAGATAATATTATAATTTTATTAAGATTTGATAAAAATTATTTAAGAAAAATTTTAGTTTAGTTCATTATAAGGTTATGTGAATTAAAAATATTTGTAAAATCATAAAAAATTGGTATAATGTTCATGTGGTTAACCTACTTTCTAATTTATTATTTCAACTTAATTATAAAGTAAATTTTTAAGGCTTAACCACTTTTTTTATACAATAATTTACCACTATACGTAAAATTGCATGTTTCCCAAACTTTGTAAACACTATCAGATATGGACTAATGGTTTACATAGACAAATATTTATGGTATATTATCTATATAAGGAAAAAATGTTAAATCATTTTTGTAAGGGATCTATTTTTGGATAGAGCCCTATTTTTATTAAAAAATAAAATTTATAGTAAGGCTTGAAATAGGCTTTTAATAATAAAATTATAATAAGTAAAAATGAATTAAAGGAGAAATTAAAATGATACCAACTAAAATAAAACCTTTTTTTAAAATTAATTATATTAAAAATGATATTATTTCAGGAAGTGTTAATTGTTGTGAAGAAAATGCTTTTAATATTTATTATAATGGTGAGATTGAAAAGAATATTATTCTTGGTACTTATTTAAGTGAAGAAAATGATTCAATATCTTTAACTGCAAAATGTTTAAAATGTGGTCGCTTAATTAAAGTATTTAATAGTCACTTTGATGGTTATGATGCTAATTGTGAAGAATATAATACTTTAAGAACAATTAATAAAAATAATATTAAAAGTAAACCTTTTAATTGTAGTCGTTGTAAGGATAACAATTTTTCTATATCTATAAAATATGAATATCCTGATGAAGATGAATTAAAAGAAATTGGATTTAAAGATATATCCAATGCATTTACATG
>CAKOKM010000079.1 GCA_934091015.1 uncultured Bacilli bacterium
GTAATGAGAATATTAGATCAAAAGAAAATAAAGTATAATGAATATTTCTATGGTGATACTGAAGCAGTAAGTGGTGTGGATGTTGCAAGTGTTTTAAATGAGGATCCAAATAAGGTGTTTAAAACATTAGTAACTGTTTCAAATTCTAAACAAAATTATGTATTTATGATACCAGTTCATAAAGAATTAGACTTAAAGAAATGTGCTCAAAGTGTTAGTGAGAAAAGTATTGAAATGATTCATCAAAAGGAGCTTTTACCATTAACTGGATATGTTCATGGTGGGTGTTCGCCAATTGGGTTAAAAAAGCCGTTTAAAATTGTTATAGATGATTCTGCTAAGAACTTTAAGGAGATAATTTTTAGTGGAGGAAAAATAGGTTATCAGGTTGAAGTAGTATTAAATGATTTAGAAAAAGTTATTAATTATAAATTTAGTGATATAGTAAAGGATTGATATAATTGAATAAAGATATAGGTGTTTTATTAGATTCTTTATCTAAAAGTAAATTTAGGGGTTCATTTCATTTAAATAAAAATATGAGAGATTATGTAAATCTGAAGGGAATTGGAAAGATTGAAGCAGATGCAAGGGATTTGATAATTAAAAGAATTGCTCCTATATGTCCTAATAACGATGGAAAGCAAACTCCAATGAGACAAGTACACCCAGTTTTTATTGCTCAGCATGCTACTGGGTGTTGCTGCAGAGGTTGTTTAGAAAGAATTCATGGTATAAAAAAAGGACATGATCTTTCTAGTGCTGAGGTAGATTATATTGTTAATGTAGTTATGTTTTGGATTCAAAGAGAAATGATGAGATAGTAAAAATTGATAATTTTATTGGTATAATTATATTTGTTATGAGGTAAAAATGATAAAAAAGAAAAAAGTGATTATTTTAATAGCGATATTTGTGTGTATTGGTGTTGTACTAGGAATTTTGTATTATAATGAAGCTAAAAAATCTTTTTATACTTTGGATTTACCATTAGATGATAGTGTTTATAGCATAAATATGGAACAAGACGATAAGATAGTTATGATAGATAAACAGGAAAAAATTAAAGATATTCTTTTTGTTATAAGTAAAGTTAAAAAAACTACAACTAGTAAAAGTGTACAAGATAGTCCTGTAAACGCTGAAAACGTAATAAAAATAAATATTGAATATAGTGAAGGTAATATTTTAACTTTGTTTATTTATAAGAAAAAGAATAAATATTTTATTGAACAGCCTTATAATGGAATATATAGAATTTCTTTTGATGAATACTATTTAGTAGAAAAGTATATTAAATAATTGCTATAAAAGAGGTTAATTTATATTGAAAATAATGGTAGAATTTGTTTAGAAGATAATTAATATTTTATAAAATAGAAATTTAAATTAACAACTAAACTGATAGTTGAGTTTATCAACTTGGAGTTTATAGAAATTTTTGAAATATTATAATAAAATTATTTTGTTAGGAAGTGATTTTTATGAAGAAAAAAATAATGGAGAGGTCAAAGAAAAATGTGTATATAATTTTTGGAATTATTGCAGTTTTGATTTTAATTATTTCATTAAGTTTTTTGTTTAAAAAAGATAAAATGAGTGATGCTGAAAGATTTGCTAAAGAATATGACTTTACAGTTAATAATGTTTTTGTATATAGAAACTTAGATGAGATTAATAAAATTCTAGAGAATGGGACTGGTGTTGTATACTTAGGTTTTCCTGAATGTCCTTGGTGTAAGGCGTATGTTCCTTATTTAAATGAAGTTGCTGTAAATGAACATTTAGATAAAATTTATTATTTTAATATTTTAAATGATAGAAAAAATAATACAAGTGGTTATAAAAAAACTGCCCAGTTATTAAATGATTATTTAAAATATGATAATGAAGGGAATAAAAGAATATATGTTCCTGCTGTTATTGCTGTAAATAATGGTAAAATTGTTGGCTTTGATGATGAATCATCATTAGATACTAAGGGATATGAGACTCCAGAGGAATATTGGAAAAATGAAGATTTGGATGGTCTTAAGAAAAGACTTTCTGATATGATTAAGGCTTCATTTCCAAGTTATTGTACTTCTGGTTGTAATAAATAACTATTAATTTAGTTATTTTTTTGATATTCTATAATAGAGGAGTAATTATGAAATTAAAAGATAAAGTATGTGTAGTTACAGGTGGTGCGATGGGAAATGGTCTTGGTATTGTTAAAGTGTTCTTAAAATATGGTGCTAAGGTTTCTATAATCGATTATGATAAGTCAGTAAATGAAGTTGTTATTAATTTAAAAAATGATGGATATAATGTTATTGGTTTTTGTGCTGATATAAGGGATAAAGTAAGTGTTGATGAAGCAATAAAAAAGACAAAAGAAGTATTTGGTAATATTGATGTTCTTGTTAATAATGCTGGTGTTGCTAAATTAGAAACTTTTGAAGAAATGAGTGATGAGGTTAGAGATTTTCATTTGGATATTAATATTAAGGGGACCTGGAATGTGACTAAATCTGCTCTTACTTGTTTTAATGATAATGGTAGTATAATAAATTTATCTAGTGTTACAGGTCCTATGGTTGCTGATGTAGGGGAGTGCGCTTATGCTACAACTAAGGCTGCTCTAATTGGTTTTACTAAAGGCTTAGCTATGGAATTAGTTACGAGAAATATAAGAGTAAATGCAATAATGCCTGGTTATATTATGACTCCTATGGTAGATGGTATTGCTAATGATTCAAATAGTGATGATCCTAAGAGTGTAATTGAGGGAATAAGAATTGGTATACCAATGAAAAGACTTGGTAGTATAGAGGAACTAGGCGAATTAGCTGCTTTTTTAGCAAG
>CAKOKM010000080.1 GCA_934091015.1 uncultured Bacilli bacterium
AAAATTAGATACATCCTTATATTTAACAGTTAAATAATTTAAATTATTCTTATCTAAATATTCAAAATATTTAAATAGGTCTAATTCATAATTTTTTTCGGTATAATCTGAATATTTTTTCTCATAAGAAATATAATCTAAAAATTCATATATTATCTCTTTTCCTTCCATATTATCACTCCTTAAGTCTACCATAAAAAAAAGAAAAAAACTATTAAATAGCTTCTTTCTTTACAATTTTTCTATTTTTTCTTGTTTTTGTTTTTTAGTTTTTTTAACTTTATTATTTTTCTTTATTGCTTTATCTTTTAGAGGATCTAAATTAACATTTTTTGCTTCTTTTTTTCCTTTCTTAAGTTTATATTTATCACTTCTCAAATATTTAACTATAAAATAAACAATCAAACAAAATATTCCAAAACCTACACCATATACGTAATACAAATATGATTTAATAAAACTATCATATTTAATATTAATTATATAATTAGATTCTAATTCCCCATTTTTTACATTAATAATTATTTTACTTCCATCTTTAATATTATCATTACCATCAATATTATATTCATAATTATTACTATCTACATTTATATTTAATTTTTTTATACCATATTTAACTAATAATTTATACTCAAACACTTCTTTATCAAAATTCAAATTATAATTTTTAATTGTAATATTATTTAATTTAGGAAGATCTTTAGTATTTTTATTTATAATTATAACATATGTAGTAACAACCGTTTTATCTGTGACGCTTATTTTCACAGTATTAAATCCATCAACTAAATTATTTACATTATCACTTATATTAACAACTGCAGTATCACTTACTGGAATTGCTTTTATATTTAATTTTTTAACATTATCCTCAATATTAATATTATAACTAAATATAAATTTGCTAAAATTTATTTCATATCCATCAATTACTAACTCTTTTAAATAATTACTACCTTCATCAATATCTGTAATTTTAATATAACAAGCAAATAAATCTTGACTATTATTTAACGTAACTAAAGTATTTTTACTTACTTCATTACATTCAATATTTTCACTCCAACCAATAAATTCATAGCCATTTTTTTGTGGGATTTCAATATTTGCAATATCAATTTTACATTCACCATTAATTTCATCACATGATAACTTTATATCTTTTGCTGAATCATCCACAAAATGCAAATTTAAATTAAAAGTATCCTTTACTTTATTTGTTGTAGTTGTAGTTGTTGTGGTTGTGGTTGTTGTTGTAGTCGTTACATTACTTGTTCCATTAGATTTTACGTTAATTGTATAAGTTAAATCTTTATCATTTTCATGAAAGTTACTTTCAGTACTTAAGTACTTATATTTAATATTTCTTAAAGCAATCACAAATTTTTGATCACTTGTCACCTCCGGAGCAGTAAAAGTATATATAGCAATTGTTGTTTGGGCATTAAATCCCGGACCGCTAATATTTAAAGTATGATTACTTCCCGTATTAACATAACCTTTAGAATAAACACTACTAGTTAATATAATATTATCATCATATTCTAATTGAGAACTTAAATTATATAAACTATTAGAAGAATTAGACAAAACACATTTAAAATTATTTCCTGCTTTAACATTTCTATCACAATAAAATTCAATAGCAAAACCATTTAAAGGAATTAATAATACTAAAAATAATAAATATTTAATATATTTCACTTAAACAACACCTATCCTAAATAAAGGATAACATAAACTTAACTAAAATTAAAGTCTAAATTACCTCATAATATATTTTAAATAATTAATTACACCATCATTATTATTATCTTCCATAGTAACGTCCTTAGCGTTATTTTTAACATCAATTAAAGCATTTTTCATTGCAACACCAAAACCAACATTTTCAATCATTACAACATCATTTAATCCATCACCAAACGCTATAATATCATTATTATTAATATTTAAAATATCTTTTAATATACATATTCCATTAAATTTATTATCTTTTTTATTTATAAGAGTTATCCATTTTTTATTTGAAAAAGAATCCTGCATTATAAAAAAACTTATATCTTTATAATTATTTTTTAAATTCTCTAAAAATACATTAACCATATCTTCATTTTCAAATCTTATCGTAACATTATAAACTTCATTTATTTTATCAAAATATTCATCTTTATTATCTATTTTTTCAACATATGGTTCAATATTTCTTGTTCTAGAGCGATAACTCAAAATATTTTCATAACTATTTATTTCAAACACTTCATATTCATCTAAATATTTAATAAATAATTCTTTAATATCTTTTGCATTAATAGTACTTTCATATAAATTCTTATCATTGCATACATCATAAATATACGTTCCATTATTACCAATTATATAATTAACATAATCAAATCCACCTAATGCGTAACTAGCTCTTCCTAAAGTTCTACCAGTATCTACACATATTATATAACCCTTATCTTTTAATTCTTTCAAATATTTTTTGCTTGTTTCACTTACATTTTTATTTTTATCCAATAAAGTTCCATCCAAATCAGTTACAATCATTTTATACATCATACATACCTCATATCATAATAATTTTATCAAAGATATAATTTATTTCAATAATTTTTATCAAAATAAAACCTAAAGATATTAAATCCTTAGGTATAATTTCAAATGGTACGGGCAATTAGTATATCCGAAACCTTAGGAAAAAAAGTTGATTTTTAAATTAATTTTGCTATAATATTTCTTGACTTTTGTTTTTTTGGGGGAATATATATGGACAAAAACAAATTAATAGAAATTAAGAAAAGATTATTAGCATTAGGATTAGCTGGTGTAATGCTTGG
>CAKOKM010000081.1 GCA_934091015.1 uncultured Bacilli bacterium
GATGAAAAAGTGAAAAAAAATAGTAGAACTTTTAGTATTATTAAAATATCTAAGATAGCTACTATTTTTTTGTTTGTAATAATTCTTGTAAAACTTACATATGTTGCAATATCCCCTAAAGTTGATGGAATTGATTTAAATACTTTTGCACTATCTCGTACAACAGCAACTAAAACAATTGAAGCATCTCGTGGAACTATTTATGATATTAATAATGAGGTATTAGCAACAAATGTTAGAAGTTATACGGTTATAGCTTATTTGGATGAATCAAGAACTACTGATGAAGCAAATCCAAGACATGTAGTTGATAAAGAAACAACTGCCGAAAAGTTAAGTCCTTTAATAAATATGGCTCCTAAACAAATTTTGAAATTATTAAATACTAAAAATGTATATCAAGTTGAATTAGGTCCAGGTGGAAGAAACATTACGGAGTTAATTAAAGAAGAGATAGAAGCTTTAGATTTACCAGGAATAGATTTTATTAAAAGTACTAAAAGAGAATATCCTAACGGAGATTTTGCTTCTTACATTATAGGGTATGCTAAAAAAAATGATGAAGGTTCAATTATTGGGGAACTTGGAATTGAAGGAAAATATAACAATGAATTAACCGGCACTAATGGTAAAACAATCTATCAAAAAGATGCTTATGGTTATCGAATTGCTAATACTCCTGAAATTACAGAAGAAGCTAAAAATGGTTATGATATTTATTTAACATTAGATTCTAATATTCAATTATATTTAGAGAATGCTATTACTGAAATTGAAAATTTTAATATTGATTGGGCAACTTTAACGATTGCTGATGCCAAAACTGGGGCTATTGTAGGTTCTGCGTCGAGTCCTAGTTATAATCCAAATATCCTTAATATAACAGATTATAATAATCCATTAGTTAGTTATACTTATGAGCCAGGTTCAACAATGAAAATATATTCATTTATGACAGCAATTGAAGAGGGATTATATAAAGGTGATGAATTATATCAATCTGGATCTATTCAAGTATCTGATTATAATATTAGTGATTGGAATAAAGAAGGATGGGGTAAAATAACTTATGATAAAGGTTTTACATATTCTTCTAATGTAGCTGCAGTTTTATTATCACAAAAATTAGGAAAAGAAAAATTGTTAGATTATTATAAAAAATTTGGTTTTGGTACAAAAACTGGTATTGAATTATCTAATGAGTATGATGGTAAAATTAAATTTAATTATGAATCAGAACTTGCATCTGCTTCTTATGGACAAGGTATTACAACTACGCCTATTCAAAATATACAAGCTTTAACTAGTTTAAGTAATAATGGTACTATTTTAAAACCATATATTATTAGTAAAATAGTTGATAATGAAGGCAATGTTGTTTATGAGGGAAAAAGAACTGAACTTACAAAAGTTGTTTCTTCAAATACTGTAAAAAAAATGATGGACTTAATGGATGAAACAGTAAATTCAGAAGATACTGCTGTTACTGGATATCGTTATCATACAGATAAATTAACTTTAATAGGTAAAACAGGAACAGCTAATTACACACAAAATGGTAAATATGTTTCTGGACAATATAGTACAATTAGATCATTTGCGGGGTTATTTCCTAAAGATGATCCTAAATATATAATTTATGTATCAGTTAAAAAGTTTCAAGGAGCATCAAGTAGTTTAGGAAATATTATAAAGAAGATGGTTGAATCAGTTGTAACTTATAAGAATTTATCTGATAAAGATTCTAATGTAGATGAAAGTAAGGTAATAAATATCGCATCATATATTAATCAAAGCAAAAATGAAACCGTTAAATTACTTGAAAAATATGGATTATGTCCAATTGTTATAGGTGATGGAGAATATATTATTAATCAATATCCTTCTATTAATAGTTCTGTTTTATATGGAAGTAAAGTATTTTTGGTTACAAATGGTAGTAATATTACAATGCCAAACGTTATAGGATGGACACATAATGAGATAAATACTTTTGCTAAATTGATTAAAATAAATTATAATATTGATGGTTATGGAAAAGTTATAAATACTAATATACCAGAAGGGAGTATAATAGATTTAAATAGTGATCTATTGGTTGAACTAGGATAATGAAAAAGAAATTATTAAATATAATTAATTCTTATAAAGTAATTATTTTTGTTTTGATATTATTATGTGTTTTTTTACTTCTATATTTAAATAAGATTACTTCTGCTAATAAAATATATTTATTTGAAGGAAGTTCTGATTATGTTGAAGTTAAAAGTGGAGTAATAAGTCTTAATTATAATATGAATTTATTTCAAGGATCTAACATTGAATTTAAAGAAAAAGATAAGACAATTGTTAGTTATGACATTGGTTATTATGTTTTAATTGATGATGAATATTTACCACTTGCAACTAAAGCAGGTGAAGATGATGAGGGATTATCATTAAAACAACTTATAATAGGAACAGATAATTTTAAAATTATAGAACCAAATCATGGAAATTATTATTTTACAAAAGAAAAAATTGATAATATTGAATCTAATTTGTATTTTATAATTAAAGCTAAAGATAATAAGAATTATGAAATTAAAGATGCTATCAAACTAAAAGTAACAAAAATATCTAAATGATTTTGTTACTTTTTTTGATATAATAAAAAAGTATATGCAAAAATTACCGTGAAATTACCACGAAACAGGTGAAAAAGTATACTTTTTAAAAAATAAATAATAAAAAATCCCTTTAAATAAGGGATTTTAGGTCAAAATTTGGTGACCCGTACGGGGTTCGAACCCATAAATGCATGCGTGAAAGGCATGTGTGTTAACCATTTCACCAACGGGCC
>CAKOKM010000082.1 GCA_934091015.1 uncultured Bacilli bacterium
AAAATAGAACATACTTTATCTGATAATGATAGATTTGGCATATTTGGTATTAATAACAGGATTGAAGATTTAGAATCTTTAATAAATAATAATAGTTTTTATGCAGTATATTTCATCGTTTTAGAAAAAATCAGAAACCTATATGCTAAAATAAATGGAATAATTGATTTACCTGTTATGAAGATTGAAAGGATATATAATGATGAAGAATATGCTAAAAATTATATTAATTCAGATGTTCATAATATTCCTGATAGTGAATTTATTAAACTTTATAACAATTGTTTAAATATTGAAGATAAAAATTTAATGTTGTTAAATCTTAAAAATTTGTATGATTACTCATTTAAAAATATTGCTTTTTCTCCAAAACATTTCGTATTAAAATTTAAAAATCATGCACCTTTTAAAGTGTAAATTATAAATATTAATAATAAACTAATTATAACTGTATGTTATGTTAGTTTTTTTCTTACATTTATGATACAATTAAATTGTTAATAAGAGGAGTTATGACTTATGTATAATAGTGAAGAAGAATTTTTAAAACATTATGATTCAAGTAAATTTGAAAAAATATCATTAACAACTGATATATTAATTATTTCAATAGCTGATGAAAAAGTTGATAATTATCGTAAAACATCAAAAAAGAATATGAGTATATTATTAGTTAAAAGAAAAGATTATCCATTTAAAGATAAATGGTGTTTGCCAGGTGGTTTTTTAGATGTACATGAAGATTTAGAAGATGCACCAAATAGGATATTAAAAAGAGAAACTAATTTAGATAATATTTATTTAGAACAATTATATACATTTGGTAGTGTTAATAGAGATCCTAGAATGCGTATTGTATCAACAGCTTATATGGCATTAATTGATAAAAATAGGTTAAATACAAAATTAATGGAACATGCTTCTTGGTTTAATGTTAGCGTTAGAGAAAAAAATGATGTTGTAACAATTAGTCTTGATAATGGCAAAGATGTATTAAAAACTAAAATTAAGAAAATATTAAAAGATAAAACAACTGATAGATATAAATTTGAAATAGTTGAAAATAATGATTTAGCGTTTGATCATGCCTTAGTAATTTTATCTGGGATTGAAAGACTTAAAAAAAAGATAATGTATACAGATATTGTGTTTAATATGATGCCTAGGGAGTTTACTTTAGGCGAGTTACAACAAGTTTATGAGGTTATTCTTGATAAGAAATTATTGGATCCAGCTTTTAGAAGAATTATTGCTAATAAAGTAGAAGCAACAGATGACTATAAAACTGGTGAAGGACATAGACCATCTAGATTATTTAGATATAAGAAGGATTAATTATGATAGGTAATGATTGGGATAAAGTTTTAAAAAATATATATGATGGGGAATATTTTAAACCACTACTTTTAAGAGTTCAAAATGAATATAAAAATAAAGTTATCTTTCCACCTAAACATGAGGTATTTAATGCTTTTAGATTAACCCCTTTTGCTAATGTTAAAGTGGTAATTGTGGGACAAGATCCATACCACGGAGTTGGAGAAGCACATGGGTTATCATTTTCAGTTAAAGATGGCGTAAAATTACCACCAAGTTTAAAAAATATTTATAAGGAACTATATGATGATTTGGGAGTTCCAATAAGGACTAGTGGCGATTTAAGTTCGTGGGCTAGACAAGGTGTTTTAATGCTTAACTCGACTTTAACAGTTGAAAAAGATAATGCAAATAGTCATAGTAATATTGGCTGGCAACAATTTACCGATGATGTAATAAGATTAATAGATAATAATAAAAGAAATGTAGTTTTTATACTTTGGGGAAGCTATGCAAGAAGTAAGAAAGCTTTGATTAATAATAATTATATTATTGAAAGCGCACATCCATCACCATTTAGTGCATATAATGGATTTTTTGGATCTAAACCATTTTCAAAATGTAATAATTATTTAAAAAGTAAAGGGTTAAAAGAAATAAATTGGTAAAATAGATTGGAGAAAATTATGCAAAATATAGAGAATCAAGTATATAGAGGAACTATCAAAAGTTTTAAAGATAAAAGAGTGAAATTTGTGTGTTATTATAAAATAATTAAAACTAAAGACGATAGTATTTTAGCACAAGATATTTATAATGATAGTATTTATCCCTTATTGTATAAAGACAAAGACGGCATATTTACCGGTCATATAATGCACGATATGAATTATGATTACTATGTAGTTGCACCTTTTAGTTTTTATTTAAATAATGGATTAGTTGTAACTGATGATGAAATACTAATTGGCGTTGATGATAATGAACACATTGAGAAAAGTGTAAAAAGAAAATAATTGCTATTTTAATTATTTTTTTATTTATAAGTTGACGAACATATGTTTATAATATATAATCTAATTATGTAATAAAAATATATTTAATTTTAATAAACTATGATAAAATTGATATTGGAAGGATATGGGAATTGTGAAAAATAAAATGATTTATTTATTAGGAATATTTTTAATAATAATTGGAATAATGTTTGGATTTGATGTTTTTAGTTTTAATACATTTAGATTAATTATTAAATTGATATTATTTGTTATTATTGTTTGTCTAGGATTTATTGTTGTATCTAAAGATAAAAGTGATAATAAATGTTTATATAATGATTACTGGACTATTTTTAATGATAAAAAGTTTATAATTAATGATAATAGTGTAAAAGTGTTTAAACCTACGGCATTATTTGGCAATATTACTTTAGATTTAAGAAATATAGATTTAAGCGATGATATAGTAATAGATAATTAT
>CAKOKM010000083.1 GCA_934091015.1 uncultured Bacilli bacterium
ACCCTCTATGTTATTTATAGTAAAATTGACATTTATTTCTATTCCAAATCCTTCATTTTTATTAACAATACTTTTAACTACTTTTATCTCTTTTTTTGAAATATAGTCAACATTTTTATCATTTATCTTTAACATAAAATCTATCCTTTCATATATTAAATCATTTTCTATTCCCAAAAAGTCAATTTTTTTAAAGTTTTGGGAATAGAAATAAGCAAATTACATATAAAAAGAGAATTATTATTCTCTATTTACACATAGTACCACTATAAGTCATATTTGAATCGCCTATGTAAATATCAGGTTTTCCACCAGACATTTTACGACAAATTAAAATACTTAAATCATATTCTTTTGATGAAAATAATTGTGTTCCTCCATCGTCATAACTTCGATAATCATCTAGCAAACTTGTTATTTCTTTAACATCATCAATTGTTTTAATATATTCTTTTAAAGAATATTTTTTACCATCCTTGTTATAATAAACATCTTTTAGTTTGGTTTCTATATAAACAACTCTTCCATTAAACTCTGAGTATTTATTAAATTCTTGTACTTCGATTTTATTATCTTTCGATACACTTAATATCGCATCATCACTATTACACATAGGATTAATATAATTCATATTTGAATCACCTATATAAATATCTGATGTTCCATTAATTTGATTACAAATTAAAATACTTAAATCATATTCTTTTGATGAAAATAATTGTGATCCTCCATCGTCATAACTTCGATAATCATCTAGCAAACTTGTTATTTTTTTAACATTATCAATAGTTTTAATATATTCTTTTAAAGAATACTTTTTACCATCTTTGTTATAATAAACATCATTTAATTTAGTTTCTATGTAAATAATTCTATCATCCAACTCTGAGTATTTATTAAACTCTTGTACTTCGATTTTATTATCTTTTGATACACTTAATATTGCATCATTGCTAACTTTTTTAGAACAACCAGTTAATATAACTATTATTCCAAATAAACATAATATTTTCTTCATTATAAATTCCTTTTCTATTAATACATTCAATTAATGAATGAATAACTTTTCCTTTCACTATATTAACGTTTTAGAATAATAAATTATTGCAATAAAATTTAATTTTATTACTTTATTAAAAATTTTTAGCTATCTTCTAATGAAAATTAATGTTATCTATGTCAGATGATATTTCTTAAAATATTTATAATAATAATTCAAAAGTTATATCGTTTTTCTTTCTTAAACTTATCCATTTAATTCCTAATTTTTGCAAATATTTATAAAGTCTTTAAAAATCTTGTTCATTTTTTCATCTTTCTTATATAAACTTTCTGGATGAAATCTAACACCTATATAGAATTTTTTATTTTTTGACTCTATTACATCTGGATATCCATCTTCACAAAATGCAACTTTATCAAGCATCGGACAATTTTCTATGGCTCTTTTGTGTCTGGAATTTACCATCATCACACTTGTATTTACTATATTATAAAATTTTGAATCTTTATCAATTTTAATATTATGTACATATTCATCAAATGCATTATTATGTTTATCCGGATTTGGGATTTTATAAGTAGTACCTCCTAGTGCTCTAGCTATGTTATTTTGTCCAGCACATATGCCAAGTATTGGAATATTATTTTCATAACAGTATTTAGCAATTATAATTTCATAATTATCTGTATCTGCACCACCTTGTAAAATAATGCCATCACATAATTTTAATTGAGTAATTAAATTTTCTTTTTCCTCCATAGATAAATTATATTTCCAATTATCTCCACAATAATTTATAGCAGTTTCTACAGGTAATATTCCAATAGCTATTCCTCCATTATCAAATATTGCTTGTTTTACTTCATCCCTTATAAATGTATCAATTTTATTACTTTTATACGTAGCATAATGTTTTGCTACAATTCCAATAATTGGTTTATTCATTAGATTTCTCCTTTATTTACATTATTTATTACTAAAAATTCCATATTTCATTTTTAGTTCTTAGATAAAATTAAAATAATAAAAATCATTTACACAATTCCTTCCAAATTTTTTAACATTACGATTTCTTAATTTTAATCAAGTTGAATTTCAGCTAATTTTTAATCTATATATATTTTTTATAAATTAAACCAAATTTAAATAATCATCATAAATTAAATTGATATGTTCATCATTAAGTGTAATTAATGCATGTATTTTTTCAGATTTGTAATTAAGCTTAATAATTATGTCTTCAATAATTTCACTATCATAAAAATTGTTAGTATCAAATATTTCTAATAAAATATCTCCATTCCCATTGTACCAATTTCCTTTATATGTCTTATTAATAAACGTATTAATATCATTATTATTTTCATGAGCGAAATTTAATGTAAAATAACCTTCTATGTTATTTATAATAAAATTTACATTTATTTCTATTCCAAATCCTTCATTCTTATTAACAGTATTTTTAATTACTTTTATCTCTTTTTTTAAAATGCAATCAACATTTTTATCATTAATCTTTAACATAAAATCTATCCTTTCCTATTTTAATATTCTTTTTTTAATTAATTCATCATTAAGATTTGATGAAATAATTTTAACATTTTCACTATCAAAAGGATTTGGCATATTATATTTTTCGATTAAATCTTTAAAAGAATAATAAGATGCTACTCTAGCAATTTGTTTAAATAAATCTAAATTTTCTTTAGAACTATTCCATATAGATAATGCTCCAAAATATGACAAAGCATAATCAATATAATAAAACGGATCTAAAAATATATG
>CAKOKM010000084.1 GCA_934091015.1 uncultured Bacilli bacterium
CATCAATAGTGTCATTAACATTAAATCCAGCTAAAACTACTAATCCTTTATCAATTTTACTTATTATTTTATCATCTACCGTACAAGATCCACTTTTACATCTTTGAATAACTACTTTCATCTTATAACCTCTTTAACAAATGGTAATATTCTTAATTCTTCAATAAGTAATGATAAATCTTCCTTATTTTTAACTTTAACACTTATTTCATATGATACAGTATCTTTTTCATTAATTTCATTAATGCTTGTTATTGTTATTCCTCTTGTACTTGCTTTAGTAACAATATCTAGAATGTGATTATTCATTGAATCAGTATTAACTCTTATTCTTGCAATAAATAATTTATCACTATTAATATTATTCCAAGTAACATCTATTAATCTAGTATCAATATTTTTCATATTCGGACAATTCTTCTTATGAACAATTATTCCCTCACCCTTAGTAATATATCCTATTATTTCATCGCCAGGAACAGGATGACAACACTTAGCTACATTTACTTTAATATTATCTACTCCATCAACAATAATATCATTCTTATAGTTTTCTTTTATCTCTAAATTACTATTAACTCTTTCAAGCATCAAGTCATTCATTGATTGTTTTTCTTCTATAATTAAATTAACAATATAGGTTGGAGTATATCTTAAAGCACCTAAACTTAAATACATATCATCCATATTATTAATTTTTAAGTTTTTATAAATCTTATCAATATTTTCTTCTTCATTTAAAGTAGTTAAAGGTAATTTTCTCTTTCTTAATTCTTTTTCAATTAAAGTTTTACCTTCTTCAATATATCTTTCACGATCTTGTTTACTAAAATATGCTTTAATTTTATTTTTAGCTTGACTTGTTTTAACAAATTTTAACCAATCTATATTAGGTTTAGCATTCGCATTTGTATTAACTTTAATAATATCGTTATCATTAAGTTCATAATCAAGTGGAACAATATTATCATTAACAATTGCACCAACCATATGATCACCTATATCTGAATGAATTCGATATGCAAAATCAACTGGAGTAGATCCAAGTGGAAGCTCCATTACATCACCTTTAGGAGTAAAAACATAAACTTGTTTAGATAATAATTCCATTTCCATATTTTGTTCAAATAATTCATTACTTGCATCACTTGTTGCTAAATCTATGGTATTTCTAAAAATTTCTAACTTTTGTTCCATTAAATTCTTAACTGCACCATCTGAATGTTCCTTATATGACCAATGAGATGCAATACCATGTTCTGCAATTTCATCCATTTCCTTAGTTCTAAGTTGAATTTCAAATATATGTCCATCAACACCAAAAACAGACGTATGTAAAGACTGATACATATTTTCTTTAGGCATTGCAATATAATCTTTAAATCTCTTAGGAATAGGTCTATATTTAGCATGAATAAGTCCAACAACCAAATAACAATCTTCAGGAGTATCTAAAATTATTCTAAGAGCTAAAATATCATAAATATCACTCCACTTTTTACCATTAGATAATTTATTGTAAATACTATAAACACTTTTAACTCTTGATTTTATATGAAAATTAATGCCATGTTCTGTCAAAATCTCAATAAGTTCATTTTGCATATCTTCTAAACTAACTGATAATTCTTTTCTTGTTCCTGATAATTTTTCAAGTATTTCATCATAAACATCAGGTTTAGTATATCTCAAGCATAAATCTTCTAATTTAGATTTAATACTATTAATACCTAATCTATGAGCAATTGGAATTAAAACATTCATAGTTTCATTAGCGATTTGTTTCTTTTCTTCTTCGCTATACTCCTTAGTCTGCATTTCATCTAATCTATCAGCAAGTTTAATAATTATTACTCTAACATCATCACTTATTCCAACCAATACTTTTCTTAAATAAACACTTGATGATTCATTATAATCATTTAATTTAATACTTCTAAGTTTAATTAAATTAGCAACTAAATTAGCGATATTACTACCAAACTTTTCATTAATTTCATCATAAGTTATATCTTCCTTAGCATAAGCATCATGTAAAAGTGCAGCAATAATCATAGTACTATCAGCATTTAATTCAGATACAATTGAAGCAACTCGTAAATAATGTTCACTTTTAGATCTTTCTTTAGCTAAATTATATGCCTCATTAACTAAATTAAGTTCCTCAGCACCTGCACTTTCACTTAGTCTATCTATTATATTATCAAACATTTATTATCAATCCATTCTGTTATTATTTTTTATTTTATAATCTATTAAATCTTTATCTGAAACATTAATAATATCATCAACCATTTCTCCTAATGTTAAATGTTCTCTTCTAATCCAATTATTATTTTTTAAATAATTCCATAAATCTTCTCTAGTTATACCATTAATTTTATTTCTTTTTAAATCATTAACCCTAACATTAAAAGCTGGTATTAATTTTTTATATAGTTCTTCTAAAGACTTAAATTTAAATTCATCCATTTTTTAACCTCATCTTTATCCACAAACATTATAACAAATTTAATTAAAATAATAAATAAATCATATACTTAAATATGAAAAATAAATTTATAAAAAGTACATTAATATTACTAATAGGCGGAATTATCACTAAATTATTAAGTTTTATTATTAGAATTTACTTTACACGTAATATTGGATCAGGTATT
>CAKOKM010000085.1 GCA_934091015.1 uncultured Bacilli bacterium
TTATATTCAGTAGCATTAACTTCTTGTTTAATTTCACTCATAAAAGCATTCATAAAGTAAGTTAAAGCAATAAATACTAGAACTGAAATGGTTAAAGATACGATAGTTGTACGATAACTCTTTTTATTTCTTTTAATATTTTTATATGATATTTCTCCACCTACTCCAAATATTTTATTAATTAATTTAGGTGTCTTTAATTTTTTACTCTTTAATTTTAAATTAGCGCTATTTCTAATTGAATCAATGGGACTTATTTTAGATGCTTTTCTTGCACTTTTAAGAGCAGATAAATATATTGTTATAATACCTAATAGAATTGCAACTATATATGATATTACAGAATATGATAGAACCATATTAATTCCACCAGTTAACGAATCATTAAGTAAAATGTTACAAATAATTATTAATATATATGATGCAATAAATCCAAGTAATAAACCTAAAGGAATACCAATTAAACCTAAAATAGTTGCTTCATAGAAGACATTATTTTTAATTTGTTTTTTAGTTGCACCAATACTTCTAAGCATTCCATATTGTTTAATTTTTTCAGTTATTGAAATATCAAAACTATTTTTAATACAAAATACAGAAGTAAACACTATAATAATGCAAACAATTATTACAACATAACCTAAATTACCAATTCCACTATTTCTTATAGGATCAGTTTCCAAAGCAATCAAATAGCCATTAAAATCGGTTCCATACCTTGCTTTATCTAGTTCTTCACGAACATTAATTAACTCTTCTTCATTATCAAAACTACCATAATAATATTTGTTAAGAACATCTGCATTAACTCCAATAATATCAGCAGTAACTTTTATATGATTTTTACTACCAACTTTATTATATTTAGCATAAACATTCACATTTCCAGTAAAATTACCATCATCAATATAGGTTATAAATGTATAACCAGGTGCAATGTATGGTTCAATATTAGTTGCTGATCTTTCATAAACTCCAACTATTTTATATGTCTTTTGTTTAGTATTAATAATCTTTTCATTATCGGCATCATAACCATCATATTGATTTAATTTATAAGTACCAGATACCCTCTCACCAACTTCTAGAGTAATTTCTTTGTTATTTTCAATATCCATTCTTCCATTTGTTTTTAAATGAGTAGGTATTATAATTTCATCTTCGTTTTGCGGTAAACGTCCACTTGTTAATCTAATAGATAGATTTTCTAAAGCACCTTTATCAAAGCCCATTACATAGGCATATGGTTTACCACTATTTTTAGAATCTTTTAAAGGAGCATAACCTATCTCTTGTGTTAAATAGACATTTTCAACACCATTATTATTCTTTATGTTTTTAACATCATCACTTGGAACATCCATAAATTCAACATGGAAATCACCTTTAACATATTTTTCATAAACTATTAAAGATTTTAATCCACTAGCATACATAGTTGCAACTGCAGTTACTAACGCAACTGATAACATAATTCCAATAATGGTTACGATAGTTCTTTTTTTATTTAATTTTAAATTTTTAATAGTTAATTTTTTTAGTAAGTTCATAATTATTCACCTACTATTTTTCCATCTTCTATTTTAATAATTCGATCAGCAACAGCAGCTATTTCCATATTATGAGTAATCATTATAATTGTTTGTTTTAACTCTTTATTGGTTTTTTTAAGAAGAGCTACTATTTCATCACTTGCTTTTGAATCTAAATTTCCCGTTGGTTCATCTGCTAAAATTATACTTGGATTTGTTATTAATGCTCTACCGATACTTGTTCTTTGTTGTTGTCCACCTGATAGCTCATTTGGTAAATGATTTTTTCTTGATTCTAAACCCAAAAGTTTAATCATATCATTAAGCTTAGTTTTATCAGGAGTTCTTCCATCTAAAGCTAGAGGTAAAGTAATATTTTCTTCCACATTAAGAATTGGAATTAAGTTATAAAACTGATATATTAATCCAACTTGTCTTCTTCTAAAGATAGCTAGTTTATCATCATCAAATTTATAAATATCTTGTCCATTAACATAAACTTTACCGCTAGTTGGTCTATCTACCCCACCAATTAAATGTAAAAGAGTTGACTTACCACTACCTGATGCTCCTACAATAGCAACAAATTCTCCTTTTTCAACACTAAAAGATACATGATCAAGAGCAACAACTTTAGTGCTATCTTTACCATATATTTTAGTTAAATTTTCAACTTTTAATATTTCCATATAATCTTCCTTTCAACAATTTAGTTATATCATAAGTAAAGTTACAATTAAGTTACATTTTGTTATTTTAATTCATCTTATGTTAATAAAGTTGATTTAGTATAATTAATATGTGATCAAGTAGTTCTATTTTATAAATAATAAATGTAATAAAATTTATAAGTCAAATTCTACACTAAAATACTTATATTCTCCATCATATATTCTCTTAATAATTCGATATTTTCCACTTGTTAAATTTCCATATACATTAGACCAATCAATATCCATTTCTAGTTCGTTATTATCATCTACTAAATATCCCATTTCATTAAAGATGACATCACTATTTGGTTTTAATTCATACCAAACATGATC
>CAKOKM010000086.1 GCA_934091015.1 uncultured Bacilli bacterium
AAATGTGATGAAAATAGTTCTAAGAAGCATTTTAGTATTATATTACCACCTCCAAATGTTACAGGGGTATTACACTTAGGACATGCTTATGATGTAACCTTACAAGATATAATTATTCGTTATAAAAAAATGGAAGGTTATGACTGTTTATGGCTTCCAGGAATGGATCATGCAGCAATTGCAACTGAGGCAAAAGTTGTTAAAAGACTAAAAGATAATGGAATAAATAAGTACGAATATGGAAGAGAAAAGTTTTTAGAAGCCTGCTGGGATTGGACTCATGAACATGGTGATATAATTCGTAAACAATGGGCTATAATGGGATTTGCACTTGATTATTCTAAAGAAAGATTTACCTTAGATGAAGGAATTGCTACTGCAGTTAAAAAGGTATTTGTAGATTATTATAATGAAGGATTAATTTATCGTGGTGAAAAGATTATTAACTGGGATCCAGTTGCTAAGACTGCTTTAAGTAATGAAGAAGTAATTTATAGTGAAGAAGAAAGTGCTTTTTATCATTTAAAATATGTTTTAGAAGATGGCACAAATTTCTTAGATGTTGCAACAACTAGACCTGAAACTTTATTTGGAGATACGGCTGTTGCAGTTAACCCTGAAGATGATAGATATAAAGATTTAATTGGTAAAAATGTAATTCTTCCTATTGTTAATAAATTAATTCCAATTATTGGAGATGAACATGCTGATATTACTAAAGGAACTGGTTGTGTTAAAATAACTCCTGCTCATGATCCAAATGATTTTGAAGTAGGTAATAGACATAATTTAGAGAGAATCGTTATTATGAATGATGATGCTACAATGAATGAAAATTGCCCTAAAAAATATGTTGGATTAAGTAGAGAAGAAGCTAGAAAAGTTGTTTTAGAAGATTTGAAAGAGGCAGGATTATTAATTAAAATTGATCCAATTGTTCATGAGGTTGGTCATAGTGAAAGAACTGGAGTTATGGTTGAACCTATGATTAAAAAGCAATGGTTTGTTAAGATGAGACCTTTAGCAGACCATGTTTTAGAAACTCAAAAGAATAAAGATGAAAAGGTTAATTTTATTCCTTCAAGATATGAAAAGACAATGAATCACTGGATGGAAATAACATATGATTGGTGTATTTCTAGACAATTATGGTGGGGACATCGTATTCCAGCTTGGTATAAGGGTGATGAAGTATATGTTGGAATGGAAGCACCTAAAGATGATGGCTGGGTACAAGATGAAGATGTACTTGATACTTGGTTTAGTAGTGCCCTTTGGCCTTTTGCTACTTTAGGATGGCCAGATAACACTAAGTTATTAGAAACATATTATCCAAATTCATGTTTAGTAACTGGTTATGATATAATCCCATTCTGGGTAAATAGAATGACTTTTCAAGGTGAAAAATTATTAGGTAAAAGACCATTTAAAGATTGCTTAATTCACGGTTTAATTAGAGATAAACAAGGAAGAAAATTTAGTAAATCTTTAGGTAATGGGATTGATCCATTTGATATGGTTAAGTTATATGGTGCCGATTCTTTAAGATATTATTTAGCAACAGATGTTGCGCCAGGAACTGATATGAGATTTGATGAAGAAAAAATTAAATCTACTTGGAATTATATTAATAAAATATGGAATGCTTCTAGATTTGTTTTAACTAATATTGAAGGATTAGAAAAAATTACATTAGATAATTTAAAACCAGAAGATAAATGGATATTAACTAAATTTATGAAATGTGTTCATACAACTAAGAAATTTATGGATAAATATGAATTTAATAATGCTGGTGCAACTATTTATGACTTTGTTTGGAGCAGTTTCTGTGATAATTATATTGAAATGGCTAAATATAGTATTGATAGTGAAGTTACTAAATCCGTATTATGTTATGTTTTAACTGGTATTTTAAAATTATTACAACCATTTATGCCTTATGTAACTGATGAAATTTACAATATGCTTCCAATTAAAGATGCTGAAGATATAATGGTTAGTGAGTATCCTAAATATTCTAAGAAATATATATTTGAAGAAGAAGAAAAAGTAGTTGATGATCAAATAGCGTTTATTAAAAACTTTAGAAATGTTAAGGCTGAAAATAATATTACTAAAGATATGAAAGTTATGTTTGATACTGAAGATGATAATGATTTAATAGTTAAAATGTTAAAGATTAAAGAAAATATTGTTACTAAGCCTTTAGGAATTAGAGCTTATAAAGTATTCTCATCTAGAGTTAAAGCCCAAATCTTCTTTGAAAAAGTATTAACAGATACAGATATCGCAGCTAAAGAAGCCCAAATTAAGATGTTAACTGAATCAATTAGTAGAAGAGAAAAACTTCTTTCTAATGAAAATTATGTTAATAAAGCACCTCAAAATATAGTTGCAATGGATAGACAAAAGTTAGAAGAAGAAAAGAAAAAGTTAGAAGAATTAATGAAATAAAATAATTAAGGCTATTGAAAATTAATCATTAGTCTTTTTGGTACTATAAAAGTGTAATAATTAATTACAGAAATGTGATTGAATATTACACTTCTTTTTATTATGATTG
>CAKOKM010000087.1 GCA_934091015.1 uncultured Bacilli bacterium
TTAGATAATTATGTTGAATTTAAGGGACAAGATGTTTTGTTTTTGTATAGTGTTAGCACTATTAACAATAGTTTTACCGTTAAATAATATAATTAATGGGAGGAAATAAAAGTGATTTTAATTGGTATTGTTTCAAGAATGTATAAAAATTTAGATTGTCAAGATATATGTCAAGTACATGAACAAATTAGAAGAGCCTTAGCTAGATATGATGATGTTTGTTTAGTAAGTGTTTTACCAACGGAAGATTATAATTATAATGAAACTAATCAAGGAATGGATAAGGTTAATGAGGATAAATTATCTTATATTTTAGATAAATGTGATGGGTTTGTTTTACCGGGAGGAAGTTATTATTATAATTTTGATGAATATATAATTAAGTATGCATTAGATAACGATAAACCTTTACTTGGGATATGTTTGGGATTTCAAGCAATTTGTAGTTGTTTAGCTAAAAACAGAGATAAGTTTGCAATGGAGAAGAGAGTAAATTATAGTAATCATTATAAGAATCCGTTTGAATATGCACATAATGTTTATATTGATAAAGATAGTTTACTTTATAAGATAATTGGAACTGATGTTATGCTTGTAAATAGTGTTCATCATGATATTGTTGATTTTGAACTTAATGATATGGTAAAAATAAATGCGATTAGTGACGATGATATTGTTGAAGGAGTAGAGGTTAAAGACAAGAAGTTTATTATGGGATTACAATGGCATCCAGAATATATAATGGATGATAATTCTTGTAAAATTTTTAATTATTTTGTAAAAATGTGTAAATAAAAAAAGTAAATTCCACTCTTTTAGGTAATAAATATATATAGAAGGGAGGAATTTTTTTATGATTAAATTTTTAAATGATTTAAGTGAATATCTTAGAGTGATTAAAATAAAATTGTTAATGTTTATTTTATTTGATTAAAAAAAGGTGCTGTAAAGGAGCGCCTTAATCTATGAAAAGATCATTTATTAAATTATTAATGTTATTTTTTCTTTTTTTCATTTCATCCTTATTTAAAGTGATTGTATAAATATCATTTTCTTTAGCGTTAGGAATTAATTCTTTGGGTAAGTTAATTATTTTACCATTTTCTAATTCAACTATTAAATAATTTTCTTCTATTCGATCGATTGTAAATGTCATATTATTTCTCACTTTCTATTTTAATATTTGTTCCATCTGATATAGCTCTAATAGTTCCGTTTATGCTTGTTAAGTATATTTTAGTTCCAGAATTTTCCCAGTTTGTAATTGTTTCTTCTTTGGGTAAATTGTATTTGTTGTTTAAACCAACGGAAATGATTCCGTATTTAGCGTTTACTTTCTTGATAAAATTGATGCTTGATGATGTGTTAGAACCATGGTGACCTATTTTAATTACATCGGCAGTTACATTTTCTTTAATTTCATTTTCACTTAGTTTTTCTGCATCTCCCATGAATAAGAATTTAGTAGTTCCATAGGTTATTTTAGTTACTACTGAATAATTATTAAGTTCAGTGTATGTGCTATTGTTTGGTGCTAAAATGTTTATTTTTAAAGCATCAGTATCAATTATTGAGGTGCCTGATTTAGCAGTGTTAATTTTTAAATTTTTATCTTTGATTGCCATTAGAAGACTTTCATAAGTTTTGGTTGTTGATACGACTTTTGGCATATAAATTTTTCCGATTTCAAAAGTATTAATAATGTCTTTTAATCCCCCGATATGATCTGTATGGGGATGGGTTCCAATAACATAATCTATTTTTTGATAATTTAAATTTTTTAGGTAATTTATTATCTTTTCACTTTGATAAGATTCTGCTGCATCAATTAACATTGTTTCATTATTAGGTAGTTCAATAAATATTGAATCACCTTGACCAACATCTAAGTAGTGAACTTTTAATAAATCGTTATTCGTATTTATATAGTCATTTTGATTTTGATTATTATTTTGATTAAATAAATTTTTAATTTTATCTTGATTATTAATGATTAAGAATGCAAGAAGTATGATTAATATTTCAAAAAAGTTTCTTTTGATATTTTTTTTAATTTTTTTATGTTTTGCCATATCTTATTCACCTATAATAAATATACATTAAAATAAATGTTTTGTTAAGTTATTCTTTACAATATATCTTGCTTAAATTCTACTTAAAATAATTTTGGCTTTGTAAATTGATTAAAGTAGAATCTATTAAAATTAGCTAAAATATATTATAATTTTGGTAGGTGGTTTTATATGATTTACTTAAAGAGTTTTAAATTATTAGATGGTGATACTGAATCAATTATTCCTGTTTCTTTAGAAAGAAGAAATATATTTAATAATTATTATCCTTTACATTTATTTTCTTCTAAACAATTTGAAGATATAGAATTTGATAATATAACAATATTTTATGGTGGAAATGGTTCTGGTAAATCAACATTAATTAATATGATATCACAAAAACTTAATGCAAAAACTTTAAATGAAATAAATAAAGGTTC
>CAKOKM010000088.1 GCA_934091015.1 uncultured Bacilli bacterium
TATAGGTGATAAGATATGGATTATAAATATACATCAAGAAGTATTGATGACACTATGGAATTAGCTGAAAATATTGAATCAGAAAAATTTCCTGGCATGGTTATATGTCTAGATGGTGAATTAGGAAGTGGTAAAACCGTATTTGTTAAAGGGTTTGCTAAATCATTAGGAATTTCCGAAACAATCACTAGTCCAACATTTAATTTAATTAAAGAATATGAATCAGGAGAAATGCCACTATATCATATGGATGTTTATAGATTAGAAGGTAAATGTGAAACAATTGGTTTCAATGATTATTTCAATAAAAACGGAGTATGTATCATTGAATGGTCAGATATGATATGTGATTGCTTACCTGAAGAAAGATTACAAATCGATTTTAAAATAATTGATGAAAATACCCGTGTTCTAGTATTAAAACCATATGGTCAAAAATATGTTGATTTAGTAGAATCAGTACTATAATAATGCAAAAAGCATTATTTTTTTTTGTAATTTATTGTATAATATAGGCATATTGGAGGTTGTTAATATGTTAAAATTATTTATAAGTACCTATAATGAATTAATTCAAATCGGATTAATCAAAGATAATACCTTGTTTGATAAAAGTGAATATGAAACATACAAAAGTCATAGTGAATTTATCGTTCCTATGATTAAAGAAATATTAGAAAGAAACAAACTAAACGTTTCAAATTTAAATGAAATAATAGTGGTTAATGGTCCAGGATCATTTACTGGGACTCGTTTAGGTGTAACCGATGCCAAAATGCTTGCTTTTACCTTAAACATTCCTATCAAAACAATCACAAGCATCGAAGCTATCGCATTAAGTGTACCTGAAAAAGATAAAATTATTTGTATATCAGATAATAAAGGAAAATATATTGGTGAATTTAAAGATAATAAACTAATTAAGGACATTTATTACATTAAAAATGACTTAGCTGAAGAATTATTTTCTAATGCTAATGAAAAAGTATATATTGATCAAAAAATTGATCTAGATAAAATATCAAATCAATTATCAACATTAAATCCAATAAATGTTCATTTAGCTAATCCAATATATATAAAAACTATTGAGGCATTAAGTGATAAGTAAATTAACAAAAGAAGAAGTTCAAGAAGTTATACAGCTAGGAATAATGTTAAATCCTAACTTTTCAAAACTTTTTCATATTGAAAATTTAAATCCAAATGAAACAATTTTTATATATAAAGAAAATAATAGTATTAAAGGATTTATTCATATTCAAAACGGACTAGATATAATAGATCTATTAAATATAATGGTTAAACCAGAATATCGAAATCAAGGAATTGGTAGTGCTCTTCTTAAATATATAATTGATAATAAACAAGATAAAAAAATTATGTTAGAAGTAAGATCAAAAAATATTAACGCCATCAAATTATATCAAAAATATGATTTTAAAATTATAAACATTCGCAAAAATTATTACAAAGACGACGATGCAATAATTATGGAAAGGAATTAAATATGAAAGATGTATATATATTAGCCATAGAATCTTCTTGTGATGAAACAAGTATGTCAATAATTAAAAATGGAACAGAAGATGTAGCAACAACTATTTTAACCCAAATGAATACCCATGCATTATATGGTGGTGTAGTACCAGAAATAGCAAGTAGAATGCACACTGAAAGCATTACTTTAGTGTTAGAAGACATGTTAAGTAAAACAGATTTAACATTAAATGATATTGATGCTGTTGCTGTTACATATGGTCCTGGACTTTTAGGAAGCTTGTTAGTTGGTGTAGAAGCAGCTAAAATAATTTCATTAGTTTATAACAAGCCTTTAATTAAAGTAAATCATATTGCTGGACATATTTATGCTAATAATTTAGTTAAAAAAATGGAATTTCCATTACTTGCATTAGTAGTTAGTGGTGGACATACTGAATTAGTATTAATGGAAGATGATTACAAATTCAAAGTATTAGCAAGTACTATGGATGATGCAATTGGTGAAGTATATGATAAAGTAGCTAGAGTTTTAGATTTACCATATCCAGGAGGTCCGAACATTGAACGATTCGCTGAGCAAGGAACTCCAAGTTACAACTTACCAATACCACTTAATAACAATGAATTAAATTTCTCATTTAGCGGTTTAAAGAGTGCTGTCATTAATTTAGTACATAATGAAAAACAAAGAGGAAATGAAATTAGAAAATATGACCTTGCTTGTTCTTTTCAAACTATCGCAATTGATGAACTAATAAGAAAAACAGAACTTGCTCTTCAAAAATATAATTGTCAAAAAATGATAGTTGCCGGTGGAGTATCTGCTAATAAATATTTAAGATCAAAAATAGAAGCACTTGCTCAAAAATATAACGTTGATTTAACTATTCCTCCAATAAAATA
>CAKOKM010000089.1 GCA_934091015.1 uncultured Bacilli bacterium
TTAATCTTTTTAGATTCTTTCATTATTTTAGAAGAATATGACTCATCACCAACATTTGTTAATTTAACTATAGCGCTACCAGATACAACAAAACTACCAGATAATAAGTTTGAATTAACCATTTTTTCTCTTTCATCTTGCTCACCAGTTAATAAAGATTCATTAACAAAAAGTTTACCTTGAGCAAGTATTCCATCTGCAGGAACTTGGTTTCCACTTGATAACTTTACATAATCTCCTTCAACCAATTCATCAGAATAAACTATTACTTCCTTATTATCTCTAATAACACTATACTTACACTTATCCAAAAGAGATAATTTATCTAGTACCATCTTTGATCTAATTTGTTGAAAAATACCTATTAATACATTTATTGTTACTACTATTAAAAAAGTTAAATTTCGGAATGCTCCAGCAAAAATTACTAAAATAGCAAGTATCATAAAAATCACATTAAAATAAGTGAAAATATTCTTTTTAATTATAATGGATATACTTTCACTTGTCTCAAAATTTATTTTATTAACCTTACCAAGTGCAATTTTTTCTTCAACTTCTCTATTTGTTAATCCATTTACTTTTTTCATATATAAAACAACCCTCTTTACAGTTATCAATATGATTGTATCAAATTTTTATCAAAAAGTATTTATATAAATCCATTATTTTTATTTTAAAACAAATATATTCTTACTATCCATTTTTTACATTTCTTTAATTTTAGAGCCTAAATTCATACATAAATTTTTATTGTCAATAATAATCAAATCATCAATATTTAGATCAAAAAATTTAATCATTTTATTAAATCCTTCAACAGAAACATTTCCAAGTCTCTTTAATTGAAACATATTTATCAGTTTGTCATAGTAAGGAACAACAGATTCCTTAGAACAATTTATAGACACAGTCTTCATTAATTGTCTTAACTCATCTAACTTTTTTATTTTTTCATCAATATTTTGATCTTTAATTGCCTTTAATTCCAGAACGCATGCGTCAACTTGAGTTTGAAGAATATTATCATTATTGCCTCGTTTTAAGTATACATCTATAATTTTTGAATAATCATCTTTAAGCAAAGAATCAATAATATGCACCAAATAAGGTGGATGAGCACGATTATATGAATATAAATGTTCATAGCCAAAATTGCCAGGATACTCACCAGATATAATCACCTGTAGGAACAGATATCACATCTCTTATTTCCCAACTCTTATCTAGATATTCTGGCAAATGTGTCCCCACAAATTCTTCTGGTCGGAATATACTGCAAGCACATTGCACTTTTAACTTTAATTTTTTTAATTCTTCCTCATCAAATCTACATTCATATTTAATTATTTCTTCCTCATTTTTTAAATACCAATTAAACTTTTTCATATTTATTATCTCCTTAAGTTTAATATTATCATAACCACTGAAGACTTATACTCTATTTTTTGTAGAGTAACAAAATTTGTAAAAGAAAAGCCAAAAGTATATTTTTTTATTTTACTTTTATGTTAATTTTACTATATATATTTTTGATTATTTTAACTGTACACATTTAGTGTACGTTCCAACATTTTGCTTAATTAATAATATTTATTACGATAATTTATTTGCAAATTTAACATATTTTATTAAAAAAGGACACTTTTTATTTAAATCTATTTTGGAATTTTTAACCATATACATTATAATTTTTTTGGCACTATAAGAATTATTTACAGAAACTATTTCTAATTTCTCCTTCTCAATTATTTTATCAACTATAGTATGCATATTCCACAATTCCATTGTTACATCACTCGAATCATTGCCATAAGAATAAATATAATTAAGTTGTTTTCTTGAAAATGGTTGCTTTTTAACTTCATCTATATCATTATAATTAAAATCTATTTTTTCTATTAAATTTAGTTTTAAAAAAACGCTATTTTCAAGTATATCATCAAGTTTTTTACAAGCATAATTAATTTTACTATTATTTTCTATTGAACTTTTAAATATTAAATCAACTACAAATCTCGGAAATATTTTATTAGTCATATATATATAACCACATTTATAAATAAAGTCACTTTTAGGTCTTAATACCAACCATTTAATCCATGAATCCATTAAAATTAATGTATTATCAAATCCTTTAGTAAAAAATATTTTTTTATTAAGTTCAATATTTTTAGAATTATTACCTATTGCTGGAATTAATCCATCTTTAAATATACTATCTAAATTATTTTTATTCGTATAATGTAAAAA
>CAKOKM010000090.1 GCA_934091015.1 uncultured Bacilli bacterium
GCATCATCAATAACTCTTAAGGCAATATATCTTTCAAAGTCTTCTAACATTTCTTTAGGTACATCTTTAATTTTTTCTTCATAATCTTTAATAACAATTTCAGTTACATAATCAATTGTTTCTTGTTCTTTTTTATCTTTATAGTTAGATAAATCTAATTTTTGATTTTTTAATATTGTATTAAAGTTATTTTCAATTGCTTTTAAATCGTTTTCTGTTAAGTATCCTTCTGGAGCCATGTGACTATCAACAAATTCAAAAACATAATCTTTAAATATTTCAATTATTAATGAATGAATATCATCTGTATCTAAAATTTCGTTTCTCTTTTCATAGATTATTTTTCTTTGTTCGGAAACTATATTGTCATAATCAAGTAATGTTTTACGCATGTCGTAGTTGTTGCCTTCTACTTTCTTTTGAGCCGTTTCAACACTCTTTGAGAACATTTTAGATCTAATCGGTTGAGTTTCATCATAACCAACACTTTGAATCATTGTTTTGATTTTATCAGTACCGAATCTTCTCATTAGTTCATCTTCAAATGAGATAAAGAATTGTGAATATCCTGGATCTCCTTGACGACCAGCACGTCCTCTTAACTGATTATCGATACGACGTGATTCGTGTCTTTCAGTACCTAATACACATAAACCGCCTAATTCTTTAACACCTTCGCCTAGTTTAATATCGGTACCACGTCCTGCCATATTTGTAGCAATTGTGATAGCACCTTTTTCACCGGCTTTTGCAATTATTTCAGCTTCTCTTAAATGATTCTTAGCATTTAATACTTCGTGAGGTAATTTTGCTTTAGTAAGCATCTTACTTAATCTTTCGTTTGATTCAACTGAAATTGTACCAACTAGAATTGGTTCTCCAGTTGCATGAACTTCTTCGATAAATTTAACAATAGCGTCATATTTACCTTTTTCAGTTGCAAACATCATATCGGCCATATCTTCTCTAATGCAAGGTTTGTTAGTAGGTATTTCAATAACATACATGTTATAAATATCTCTAAATTCTTCTTCTTCTGTTTTAGCAGTACCAGTCATACCTGATATTTTATTATACATTCTAAATAAATTTTGGAATGTGATTGTTGCTAAGGTCTTAGTTTCTTCATTTATTTTAACGCCTTCTTTAGCTTCAATTGCTTGGTGTAATCCTTCACTAAATTGACGTCCATGCATAAGTCTACCTGTAAATTGGTCGACAATTACAACGTTTCCTTCATCATCAACAACATAGTCAACATCTTTTTTCATACCAAAGTTAGCTTTTAAGGCTTGGTTGATGTGATGAACTAAGGCAGTATTTTCAGCATCATATAAATTAGCAAGTTTAAAGTATGTTTGAACTTTAATGCTTCCTTTTTCAGTTAAAATAACAGATTTTGCTTTTTCATCAATAATGTAATCTTCTTCGGCAATTAATCTTTTAACAGCACGATCTGCATCCATATATAGATTAGCAGAATTCATTTTACCACCAGAAATAATTAGCGGCGTTCTTGCTTCATCAATAAGAATTGAATCGACTTCATCGATAATACAGTAGTTTAGGCCTCTTTGTGTACGATCTTCTTTTTTGGTTACCATGTTATCTCTTAAGTAGTCAAAACCAATTTCATTATTTGTTGAATAGGTTATATCACAGTTATAAACATCTCTTTTTTGACTTGGAGTAAGTTCTCTTAAGTTAACTCCTACTGTTATTCCTAAAAAATCATAAATAGGTCCCATCCATTTAGCGTTTCTGTCACTTAAGTATTCATTAACAGTTACAACATGAACTCCTTTACCAGGTAATGCGTTTAAGTAAGCTGGTAAAATAGTTGTTAAGGTTTTTCCTTCACCAGTTTTCATTTCAGCAATGTTTCCATAATGAATTGCTAAACCACCAATTAATTGAACACGGTATGGTTTTTCGCCAATCATACGATAGGCGGCTTCTCTTGCAGTTGCAAATGCCTCTACTTTAATATCTTCTAAAGTTTCACCTTTTGCTAGTCTTTCTCTAAATTCAGCAGTTTTACCTTTTAATTCTTCATCACTCATTTTAGAGTATGTTTCATCTAATGCTTCTATTTCATCAGCAATTTTATTAAATCTTTTTAATTCTTTATATTCAGTATCAACAAGTTTTTTTAATAAACTCATTTATATCACCCTCTCAAGTTATTATTATATCATGGAAATTTGACAGTGTAAATTAAAGTAAAAGAAAAAACACACGTTTAA
>CAKOKM010000091.1 GCA_934091015.1 uncultured Bacilli bacterium
CAAAAAAGAACTTATGAAATATACTAAAGCAGTTATAAAACTTGCTAATAAAGTTAAATAAGTTTAATAAGCAGTATATTATATTGCTTATTTTTTATATTTAAAGCATATAGATTTAGAAGGTATCTTGTTAATGATTAAATTATATTAAAAAACTTTTAGATGTGTTAGATTAGCATATAATTATTTGATATATAAAAATAGGTAAAAAGGGGAAATTATAGAAACTATTTCTAAAAGAAATATGTTGTTGTTCTTAAATACGTAGTATATTTAATTTAGAAGATAATTTAAAAAAATTTTTAACAAAAAAATATGATACAATATATTAAGATTATAGTTATTTATCAAGGAGGTGTTTTATCATGAAAAAGAAAAACAAAAAGCAAAAAGATTTACTAGAAAACAAATTTGATGAATATTTAAAAAAGTTAACTAAAAATGAAAGATTACTCATTAATGATTTTTTTGTGTCTTTTGATGAACATTGTTTGTTAAATAAAGAAACTAAAAATAAACTAAGAGAAGATTTTAAAAATGCTATTCTTTATTATAATAAGAATAATGTTAGTTTAGAAGAATCTCTCAAGTATTTAGATGTAAGAAACTTAGGTGGATTTTATGCAAGACCTCCTGCTTTATGGTTTCCACTTGATGATGCAGCAAAAATATATCCTTTATCAATGGCTCATGATAGAATGGCAATATTTAGATTATCTGTATATTTAAAAAAAGAAGTTGTTCCGGAAATTTTACAAATGGCTTTGAATTTTACTATTAAAAGATTTCCAACTTTTGCTACTACTTTAAAAAAAGGATTTTTTTGGCATTATTTAGATACAACTAAAAGAAGATTTAGCGTTGAAGAAGAAAATGATGTTCCATCTCAGCCTATTAAGGTATCAAGCAGTGGTTCACAATCATTTAGAGTTAAATATTATAAAAATAGAATTAGTGTTGAATTTTTTCATGTTCTTACTGATGGAACTGGTGGAATGGAATTTTTAAAATCATTAATTAATGAATATTTAATCTTGTTAGGAAAAAAAGTTTCAAAAAATAATTTAATATTAGATATTAATGATGAACCAGTGTTTGATGAATTTGAAAATGCATTTGAGAAGGTTCCTAGTTCTGATTCGGCTTCTGGTTTTATTGATAAAATGGCTATTCAAATGGATGGAAAATTATCTAAAGTTAAACCATGTAAAGTAATTCATTTTAAAATGGATTCTAAAGAATTAAAAAATGTTGCTAAGAGGTATAATGCAACTATTACTTCTTATTTACTAGTTCTTATGTTTATGGCTGGTAAGAGTGCGACTGATAAATTACAAGGTGATGTAAGTATTCAAGTACCAGTTAATATGAGAAAATTTTATCCCTCTAAGACTTTAAGAAATTTTTCGATGTATTGTGGTGTAAGAATGCCTATAGGAAAGATAACTAAACCAGAAGAAATGATTGATGAAATTAAGAATCAATTAAATTTTAAAACTTCTAAAGAAGAAATGAGTAAAATGATTACTTCAACTAAAAAGATGACTAATATGCTAAAATATATTCCTCTTGCAATTAAAGGTCCTATTGCTAGAATTGTTTATGGTTTTCTTGGTGATAAAATATTTTCCTGTACATTATCTAATTTAGGTGTGGTTAATTTACCAGACGAAATAGCAAAAGAAATAGAATGTATGGATTTTGTTTTAGGTGCTGGAATAACCAATAGAGCGGGTTGTTCAGTTGTAAGTGTAAATGATATAACAACCCTTTCAATAAACAAAATGACAGTAGATCCAACCTTTGAAGAAAAAATTTATGAATTATTAATAAATGATGGGTTAGATGTTATGGTGGAAGGAAGTGGCTTATATGAAAATTAAAATAACATATCCTAAGGTAGCGAAAAGTAAGTTAGAAAGAAAAAAGTTAATTGCTATTACTAAGTGGCCTATTATTGTAGCTATAGTAACTTGTCCGATTGTAAACATTGCCGTTGGTGGTAAAGCTTGGAGTTTAGTGGTGTTATGGTCAATTTATATGTTATGGACATTAGTTATTTCACCAGATTTAGTAGAATACAATCGAATTAGTCAGTTTGTTAAATTAATAACTTTAACGAGTATTTTGTTAACTATTATAGATTTATGTTTAGCTCCTGGATGGGCAATAGAAGTTGTATCAATATTAAATTTTAG
>CAKOKM010000092.1 GCA_934091015.1 uncultured Bacilli bacterium
AAAAAAATTAAAACAAGAAAAAAGAACGCTTCTATACATTCTTTCACTACATTATTTAACATTATTATAAATTTCTTTACCAAATAATTCTATAATTATTCCATTTTCAAAATTATTATTATATTTACCATCTATTTTATATCTATGTACCTTAGACACTTTATAAACAACGGCTTTATATTCAATTGTTCCACCATCATTTAACGCATTACGTCTAGGAAATAACAAAATAACTAAAACAATAATTATCAAACCAATTAAAACTTTTTTCTTCATCACATACTCCTACTTAATTATTGATTTTAAAAACATCTCTAATTCAACTATATTAATACCATTAGTTTCAATATCATAATTAACATTATTATAAATAAATTCTACAAAATAAATATTTTCATATTTATAAATAACAAGTTCATTATCATTAATAGTAGATTTTAAAGCACTATCCCTATCAAAACCATAATCTCTTACTGGTTTACCTTTACCAGAAAAAGCAACCCTTATATTTCTTTCATCATTTTCATTAGAAAAATAATAAACATAACAATTTAAATTATCATATTTACTCTTACCTATGTCTCTAGTATACACGCTATAACCATTAAACTTATTTAAATCATCAGGAACCCATGCATCACTTAAATAAGAATCAGTTTTTTTTACATGTTGAATTTTAATATCAGCATCAATCTTATTTACACCAGCACTACTAATTTCATTAACCAAAATTCTACTATTATCCCCGTTACTAGCGTTACCACCACTACTAAATATTAAATTTCTATTATGAACAAATACTCCCCCAATAATTAAAACAATCACAATTACAGCATAACGTAACATTTTTATCATATTAATACCATTTTTATTTTTATATTTAATTAAAATTTGTTCTTTCATCTTTTGGATATCAAACTCATCATCAAATATTTTTTTGAATTCCTTTCTATTAAACATTTTCATCACCCCTGTTTTTCATTACAACTTTAAGTTCATTTAAAGTTCTATATAGATAATGTTTTACATTAGATTCACTTATCTTAAGTAATCCAGCAACATCTTTAATACTCATATCTTCATAAAAATATAGATAAAAGACTTTAAAAACTATTGCCTTCTTCCCTTTCAAAAAATCCCAAATAAACTTAATATCTTCTTTTTTTATAAACTCATCTTGTAAATCAAAATCATCAGGAATATTACAAGTCATATCAAATTCCTCATCTTTAGAAAATAAATTAACTAACTTAACTTTATAATTAAAACGATAATATTCATTAACTTTATTTTTAGCTATCCCCATAACATACGCATTACCATTATCAATATTTATTTTATTAATCTTCTTAAGTAAATCAACATAAACATTTTGTACAATATCTTTTACATCTTCCATATTTGAACAATTACAAATAACATATTTTAAGACATTCTTATAAGATTCATTATACAATTTATCAAATTTATTTAAGGTTTCTTGATCGATCATTACATCCACCTCACTAATATAGTTGTATATTTTACAAAAAAGTTCCAAAAAAAAGCAAATTATTTTTCATAACTTACTTATTTACTATTATTTTTTACATATAAAGCCGAATTTATTATTCCCACTAAATTAATTCCAATTGATTACCAAAGTAATAAGCCACTACTAAATTCACAAGTACTACTACTCTCATTACCATTAAAATATATAACACATATATAAAATATTTCCTAAAATAATAAGGAATAAACCTAATGTTAAATTTTTCAATTAAGCAATCTCCTTTTTTATATTAATGCAAAATATCATTTTTTAACTTCTGTTAAAAGCTTAACACCAATATAACATCAGTTCTCTGCACTTCACATGAAAATTAAGAAAATTATTATACAATTTTTTAATTATTTGGAAATAATAACTTTATTAAATATCTTATTAATAAATGGTTTAAATATTAAATAAATCAAATAACCAATAACCGCACCAAAAACATTTGTAATTAAATCTGTTATATCAGATGATCTAACACTTATTAATGTTTGTAACAATTAGATATCTCATTAATTTAACACTTGTTTCTTCTTACTAACATAATTAGTAATAACAACAAAACAAAAACCAAATATTAATACAATACCCATATTAAAAATTAAAGGACTAACACTACTTAAACTAAAATTATCCATAACTTTTA
>CAKOKM010000093.1 GCA_934091015.1 uncultured Bacilli bacterium
AGTCTTCTAAAACCCATAGCAATATTTTCATCAACATAATAACCATCACTATCTGGACCTCTATGTTTAATTCTATCTGCCATATCTTTAATTATTTTCTTTTTGTTATCTATTTTTGTTTTATCATAAAATGCACAAAAACCACACATTTAAATCAACTCTTTCTTTAAAAATTATACAAGATTTTTAATTCTTTAATCAAGCAATTTAATCTTAATCAAATAAATATATATATAATTATCCACATCACAATTAAAATTATTAGCTAAATTTTCTTTTGTATTTTCGAGTATACTTGATATTTTTTATCTTACTATCTATTGTATCCAAATATTTCAATTTTATCATTTCTTTCTTTTTATAGTTTTTTCTAAATAATATTTTTTATCAAATCCACCATTTTTATCCTTTTTTATCATAGCTACATCATAAACTTCTTGCATATTAACATTTATAGATTTAGCTAAATAATTTATAACTTCTAAAACATCAGCAAGTTCTATAACCATATCTCCACTTTGACCATAAGCAAATGCATCAATTACTTCATTACATTCTTCTTTTAATTTATTTAAGAGTTCTCTTTTGTATTCCATGTCATCAAGAACTCTATATGAAGCAATCTCTCCGTTATTAGTTATTTTTTTAATTATATTATCTCTAACAAGCTTATTAAATATTCTTTCATCTTCCATAATATCTATCTTCCTTTATATTGAGTATTAAAAGCATTTTTATCATTGTAATGATAAAACAATATATATTTATCTATCAATGAACTTTTTCCCATAAATAATTTTACCTCTTCATCACTTAATTTCATAGTTTGAATAAATCTTTCAAGTCTATATTCAGGCAATTCCAAAGCATAACTAATTATATCCTCTCTAGTTAAAATTTTATCAATTCTTATTTTATCAGTAACAAATAAGTCATAATAACCATAATAATCATCTTCATATTCAATTATTTTTCCAAGAGCAGTAACTTTACATATAATTACATCTTCTTCACGGGCATTACCATATCTTAATGTATCTTCTAATCTTTTAGCAAAATGAAATCCTACTTTTTTAGGACATATATCTTGATCTATTTCGTATATTTTTCCTTCTTCAAACTGAAAACCATAATTGTTTACAAAACTTTTTTTATTACCTATAAATATTTTATATCCTTCCATAATTTAACAATCCTTTAAAAATTTACACTTACAGAGCCTATTCTATTCTTCGCACTTATCATTTTATCACCATTATTAACAACTATATTATTTTTTCCATTAATTAAAATACTTCCAATAATATTTGCTGTATCAACCGTATAATTTTCGATACTATCATTAACCATAAGTGTTATATCACCAATATTATTATTAACATAAATACTTTCATTTATTTTTCCGTCAAAATTAAAGTCACCAATATTTGATGAAGATTTAATTTCATTAAATATAGAATTATCTATATTTACATCTCCATGTTTAATATCAATATTTAACTCATTAATATTAACATTTTCTATATTAACATTCCCATTAACTACTTTAATATCCAACAAATTAATCATTTCCTTTGGAATAGATAATTTTAATTTATAATCAGTAGATTTTTTCCTTCTATTACCATTTTCTTTTACATATAAAGTATCACCAATAACTTCAAAATTTGTTCTATCATTATTAGTTTTAATATTAAATTCACTGCCATCAATAACTGTTATATTACTAGAACTAACGTCAATAGTTATTTTTGAAAAATCAAGATTATCTAACTCAACATTTTCCACAATCAAATCACTTGGTAAAGTAACAAATAAAACCTTATGGATTCCATTAATCGCACTACTTATGAACATGAACGGAATATATATCATAAAGAAAATTACCATTAAGGCTAAAAATGTAACTAAATATTTAATTACTATTTGTGTATTATTCATTTAACACTTACACCTCCAAACAAAATAATTCCCTTTAAATTAATATTTATTGTTTTTTCATCATCTGATTTATGTTTAATATTAGTTTTCCCAAACACAGTAAATGCATTATTAACTACCTTGACATTATCTGGAACATACAAATTAACTTTACCAAACACAACATAATTATCTATTACTATATCATCGCTTAAATCTATATTTCTTAAATCTAAAGTAATATTGCCAAATAATGCCGTAG
>CAKOKM010000094.1 GCA_934091015.1 uncultured Bacilli bacterium
TTATCATAAAAATAATTTACTAACTAATTTATATTTAACTTTTAATCATTTATAGGTTATACTTTAATTATTAGGAGTGTGTTTATATGAATGAAAATAAGAAAAAATGGATATGCTATGGAATTATATTAATTGTTGCTACTTTAATGTGTTATCCATTATTTAGAGATAGTTTCTTTAGTAGTCATGATGGAGATTTTCATATGGCAAGATCATTTGGAACTTTAGAACAAATAAGAAATGGAAATAGTATTTTTGTTATTGCAAGATACTCTCATAATTTAGGTTTTGCCTGGAATTTATTTTATCCTCCTGTTTCTACTTTTATTAGTGCTTTTTTTGAACTATTGAGTGGTGATGTAGCAATAGGAATGAAATGTTTTATTTTCCTAACTTATTTTTTATCAGGAATATCAATGTTTAAATTAGTTAATGATATTTATAAAGATAAGAAGGCTGCAATTATTGCCAGTGTTATATATATGACTGCACCTTACCGCATTCTTAATAGTTATACAAGACTTGCAGTTGGTGAAATGGCTAGTTTCATATTTATACCAATGATTTTTAGAGGTATATATTATATTTTAAATGAGAAAATGGATAAAAAATATATTTTTGTATTTGGAACAATTTTATTACTACTTTCCCATAACATTAGTACTTTACTTGTATTTATTTTAGGATTAATACTAGTTTGTTTAAATATAAAGAAAATTTTTGATAATAAGAAAACAATATTATGGCCTTTAATTGGTTCTTTAATTATTATTGTATTATCTGTATTATTTTTTGAAATACCATTAATTGAAACTAAGATGGGTGCTGAATATGAAGTGTTTAGATATGGTAAAATGTATTCTAGAACATCAGTTATGGGACATGCTTTAAATCCATTACAATTATTATTAAGGAATGCGGATGGAACTGATTCATCTATGTATTTTTGTATTGGATTACCAATTTTAATTGGTCTTATTCTTACGTTATTTTATTATAAGAAAAATAAATATAAAGAACTTTATAGATATTTTTTGCTTGTTGGTGTCATCTCTTTGATTAGTTCTACATTTATATTTCCATGGATTATGATGCCTAGTATAATTTTAATGATTCAATTTCCTTGGAGACTATTAGAAATAGTTATTTTTGCTTTAGCAATAATTGGAGGCATAAACTTCTCTTCTCTAATAAATAGTTTTAACAAGAAGTGGATTAGATATGGAATTATTTCTTTAATTATATTAATTAGTTCAGGATATGCTTTAACTTTTACTAAAAATATAGAATATAAAGTAGCTGATAATAATTTATTTTTAGAAGAAGAAATTATTGATACAAAATATCATGTTAGTAGATACTCTTCATTCTTAGAATATTGGCCACAAAAAGCAATTAAGAATATTGATTATATAAATACACGTGATCAAAAAGTTTTAATAACAAATGGTAACGCTAAAATTAGTAATGAATCTAAAGTTAATGGAGTTTTAAATTTTGATATTGATAATGTTCAAAATGAGACTACTTTAGAGTTACCTTATTTGTATTACAAAGGTTATGTTGTAAGATTTACTGATAATAATGGCAATAAAAAAATAATTGATTGTTATGAAAATGAGATGGGATTAGTATCCATTAAATTAGAAAGTGGTTATACTGGTCATATTGAAGTTAAATATGAAATGACTAAATTGCATAAAATATGCTTATGTATATCGCTTACTACAATGACTATGTATATTGGTTATTTAGGATATAATTTAATTAAGAAAAGAAAAATATAGGTTGTAAAATTAACCTATATTTTTTATAAATTAAACCAAATTCAAATAATCATCATAAATTAAATTGATATTTTCATCATTAAGAGTAATTAATGCATGTATTTTTTTTATTCGTAATTAAGCTTAATAGTTATGTCCTCCGCTATTTCACTAGCATAAAAATTGTTAGTATCAAATATTTCTAATAAAATATCTCTATTACCACTAAAACAATTTCCTTTATACGTCTTATTAATAAATGTATTAATGTTATTATTATTTTCATGAGCAAAATTTAATGTAAAATAACCCTCTATGTTATTTATAGTAAAATTGACATTTATTTCTATTCCAAATCCTTCATTTTTATTAACAATACTTTTAA
>CAKOKM010000095.1 GCA_934091015.1 uncultured Bacilli bacterium
CCTCTACTCTAGTAATAGAAAGAGGTGGTTAATGTGAATAAAAAATTATTATATTTTATAATATTTAATTTATTTATAATTATTTTTATTTTATTCTACATCATTATTAAAATGAATGTGTTAAAATAAAAACACCATAAACACGGGGTTTTGGTGATATAACTTATTATAGGTAATCACTTAACATTCCAGATTAAGTGTTCCTTTTTATTTTATGTAAGTCTTACTTACATATTCATTATAGCAAATTATATTTTAAAATTCAATCATAAGATATGTGAATATTCAACATTCTATGAATAATTAGTGAAAATGTCATGCTTTTACGAAATAAATAATTAGTGAAAATGTCAGTATGTTTTTTATGATATCGCTAATAATTAGTGAAAATGTCAGTTGATTTTTTTTACTACATATATATAATATATATTGTTACTTGAGGGGATAAGGCAATACTGAGGAGTAACCTGAGCACTTAAGTAATGATATGCAAAAAAGATATATTCTTTTTTTGAAATCCCTAAGCAATAAACCTTGGGGTTTGGGGCAAAGCCTCAATATTAATGTTTGAGCATCATATTTTTTCTCCATGGATGATCAGTCGGAGGAATATATTTATGATGTTCTTTTTTTATTTCGTTATTTTTATTTTCTCTTATCAGTATTGCATCTCTATTTTCTAGTTCCATCATTTGATAATAATGACTTTCTATTTCGCTATATAATTCACCATCATAGTTCACTATAAAAGTACATTTTGTTCCTTTAGTAAAAGCTGTTATTTCACCAGTATTTATATCAACTGGTATATAATATTTTTTGTTATAACTAATTGATGAAGCATTATCTATTATTCTTGTGTATTTTTCTGAAATAATTAATTTTAATTCTTCTTCTGTATAATTACACTCTTTCATTAGTGATGTTTTTTCATCTATTGCGTAAGAAAATGTTTTATTCATTTTTGGAATAAATATATTATTTAAATATTCGTTTGCCTCATCTATTGTAGTTATTTCAATATGTCTTAGTTCAGCAATTAATCTATTTTTAAATGTTCCATTTTCTCTTTCGACATTTGCTTTTGCTGTTGCAATACTTGTTGTTTCTAATACAATATTTAATTCTTCGCATATTCTTCCAAATTGCGTCATAAATAGTTTTTTATCCTTATTTTTTGCGTTATTTGCTGAAAAAGAACTTCGATTATCTGCTTTAATTTTTGCTGGTATTCCATAATTAATTAAAATATGAAACAATAATACAAAATATCCTCTTGTGATTTCTTCATATTCAAACCAACCAAATAAAACCTTTTTAGTTGCTTTGTCAACTGCTAGATGTAGATATGATGGAATACTTCCAAACCATAATTTTTGACAAGCATCCATTTGAATTTCTTGACCAAATACAAAGAGATTGTTAGGTCTTCTTATATGTGCTTTTTCTACTTCTATCATTCTAGATTTATATAATTCTATTTTTTTAGATTCAATATCATTTTTATTATCTATAACTGTATTTTTCATTTTGTCATTATATGACCTAACTGTTTCTTTGTGAGCTAGTGGTGAAATAATATCATCATTAGTAAAATACTTTAGCATAATAGCATATGAAATATTATAATTTCCATATATAACATCTTCATAAAAATGTTCAAAATTATAATCATAATATTCTTCCAAATATAATGCTTCTAGTTTTTCAATTAATTTATCATCTTTTTTATTAATGTTTGCTTTACCACGACTTTTATGAATAAATCCTTCCTTACCATTTTCGACATATATTTTTTTAATCTATAAATCTGTCGTTCTGTTAAATTTAATAAATTCATAGTTTCCCTTAAATTTATTTCTTTTGATACAAATTTTGAAATAATATCATATTTCTTTTGTTCGTATTCATTCAACATAAAATAACCTCCTTTGAATACAAGAGGTTATTTTAATACTAAATACTGACATTTTCACTAAATATTCTAACAATTAAATTTATTTTAATTACTGACATTTTCACTAATTATTCATCTTTTAATTACTGACATTTTTACCAATTTTTCACAAAAGACGATATCATGAGATTAAAAACAATTGACAAAGAGTCTATTTTGTAGTATATTCTTGTTATTGTAAATTTTGA
>CAKOKM010000096.1 GCA_934091015.1 uncultured Bacilli bacterium
CCATCTAATAATTGATGAACCATTACACAAATCATTTCCGCATGTCCAAACTCTTCAGTTGCAATATCATTTAAAAGTGCTCTTCCCTCATCAGTTGGCATTGAAAATTTTTGACTAAAATACCTTAAAGCAGCACCTAACTCCCCATTAGCTCCACCATATTGAGTAATTAAATATTTAGCCATCTTAATATCTTTTTTCTTTAAATTAATTGGAAAAGGAAGCATTTTTTTATACTTAAACATTCTTATTATCTCCTTCCCAAGGCCATTTACCACTATACCAAGTATATCTACCCTTTAAATCATCATTTAAATTTAAAACCTCATATTTTTCTTCATAATCTTTAACTAATACCTTTAATCTTTCATTATATACCTTAAATAAATCATATAATTTCTTATTATTAGGTTCTAAATCAAGTTTCAAATTTAAATCATCGATAGCAAAACAATATTCTCTAATCTTTAAAAGCATAGCATCTTTATCACAAGTAGGTTTAATCTTATAAGGTTTATAATTTTTATATGGCACATATTCATCTAAAAACAAATTACCTAAAACTAGACCTTCATCAGGATTAAGAACATCATCTCTATCTAAATTAAAATAGTTCTTTAAAAAATCTTCATTCTCTAAATTAAATAACATACTAACCTCCTAAAATAGTCTATGTTTATTATTAAAAATGGTTATATTAATTTAATTCAGACCATAATAAAAAAGAGGTACAATTATGATATTATTATGTCTTAAAATATTTGCAGCTAGAATTATAGATGTTACATTAGGAACAGTTAAAACTTTCTATATATTTAAAGAAAAAAGAATAACGTCTTTTATTATATCTTTCTTTGAACTTATAATTTGGTTTTATGCAGCTAGAACTGCTTTATCTATGGAAATAAATTCAATATTTATTCCAATATCATACGCTTTAGGTTATGCAACCGGTACTTATATTGGAACATTTATTTCTTCAAAATATATTAAAGGACACCTAACTGTCAATGTTATATCAAATAAAATAACTAAAGATAAAATTAAAGAGTTTAAAGAGAAAAACTTTGGTATTACTTCTATTAAAACCGAAGATAATAAACACTTACTTATTATTGAAATTGAAAAAGCAAGATTAAATGAACTAAAAGAAACTATCTCTAAAATAGATGATAGATCCTTTATTATAGTAAACGATACAAGAATAGTTCAAAATGGTTATATTAAATAACTAAACATAATCTTTACTTCCTATTAAATATTTTCTTAATAAATCAAAAGGAATAACTGTAAATGCCAGTCCTAAACATATTAACAACTCTTTTAAAGTTAACCCATACGTTCTAAATAAACTACCACCATAATATATAAAATATATCTGAATTATACCAACAATTAAGAAGACAAACATAAATACTTTATTACCTAATATATTAGAAAACAAATTTAACTTACTTGTTCTTGCATTAAATGCATTAAATATTCCAATAAACACAAACAAGGTAAAGAACGCTGTTAAGAAATATTTATTATCAACATCATATCTTATTAACTCTTTAAATATCGGTAACTTTAAAAATAAAATACATAATAAACTAGAATATAATCCAGTTATTATTATTTCTCCATACATATATTTATTAATTATATGTTCATTTTTACTTTTAGGTTTTTCTTTCATATATATTTTATTTGGATTTTCATAAGCAAACGCTAAGGATGCCAAAGAATCCATTATCATATTTATCCACAACATCTGCATTACTGTTACTGGTGTACTTATTCCTATAAAAGGTCCAATAATTGATAAACTCATCGCACATATATTAACAGTTAACTGAAAAATAATAAATTTTCTGATATTTTTAAAAATAGTTCTACCAAATAAAATAGCCATACTTATTGAACATATATTATCATCAAGAATAACTATATCAGCAGCTTCCTT
>CAKOKM010000097.1 GCA_934091015.1 uncultured Bacilli bacterium
ATTTTATCAAAACATGAAAAGAAATTCAATATAAAAATTGAAAAAAATTAAGAAGAATGATAATATAATTATTGTAATGTTGAAAATAAGAAGAATATTGAGGAGTTTATGAAGAAATTTATATTAATAATATTGTTTATGGTACTTATATATTCAGCTGGTGGAGTTTATTATATAAAATGTGTTTATAAAGATAATAATGAACCGGTTGTTAAAAATTTAGCTGAAATAGAAGGATATCCTTATTCATTAAAGAGTAATGCTAGTAAATTATATAAAGATGAATTTAATATATTAAAAGATAATTTAGAAAATAATTATAATGAAGAAGAATATATTAAAAGTATAAGTAAGTTATATATTATAGATTTATATTCTTTAAATAATAAATTAAATAAGTATGATATTAATGTAGATTTTATATACCCAGATATAGTTAGTAATTATAGATTAAATATAGAAAATACTTTATATAAATATTTAGAAGATAATAGTGATGGAAATAGAAATCAGGAATTACCAGTTGTTAGTAATGTTATTATTGATGAAATATTAGATGAAAAATATTCATTAAATAAAGAAAATATTCCATGTAAAAAGATTAAAGTAACAATAGAATATGAAAATGATCTTGGTTATGATAAAAGCGCTGTTATTACGTTAGTTAAACAAGATAAATATTATTATATAGTAGAGTATAATTAAAAGAGCTTTTTAATAAGGCTCTTTTTACTTATCTAAATCCATTAATAGGATGCCTATGTTTATAATACTTGTTATTCCTACTATTGAATAAATTATTCTAGAAATAACAGAGCCCGCTGTAAAAATAGCGTCTATTATATTAAAATCTAGTAGTCCAACTAATCCCCAGTTTAATCCACCTATAATAGTAATAACTAAACATATTTTTTGCAGTGTTGTCATTATAACCTCTTTTCTAGTATTAGTATGAGTTTTTTTAGAAATATTATACATAAATATTTTTAATTTAAAATATTATTATGTAGGAGGATTAATGAAAAAATATTTATTATTTTTAATAGGATTATTATTTATCACTGGATGTGCTAGTAAGAGTGGTGAATTAAGTACTGATAATTTTATTAAATTATATGGTAAAAAAGATACTTATTTAGTTAAGGGTACTATGGATATTGTTAGTAATGAAGATACTTTTACTTATAATATAACAGCAGCTAGAAATAAAAATAATTATAGAGTTGATTTAAATAATACAATAAATAATCATGAACAAACTATTTTAAGAAGTAATGATGAGGTATATGTTGTAACACCTAGTTTGAATAAGAGTTTTAAATTTCAATCAGAATGGCCTGATAATGGATCTCAAGGATATTTAGTAGATAGCTTGGTTAGAGATGTTAAAAATGATAGCGAGGCTAAAGTAGAAAGCAGTGATGATGGCTTTATTATTACTACTAAAGTTAATTATCCTAATAATAGTTTGTTAGTTAATGAGAAAATATATTTAGATAAAGATAGTAATATTGTTAAAGTTGAAGTTCTTGATAATAGTGGTAATGTTAAGATAACTGTTAAGTTTAGTTCAATAGATTTTAAACCAACATTTAAGGATGATTATTTCGATTTAGATACTTTAATTGATGAGAATGCGAAGGAAGATGAAAACGTAAGTAAAACAATAGATGATATTATTTTCCCATTATATTTACCTACTAATACTTATTTAAATAGTAAAGATTTAGTTAATACTGATACTGGTAATAGGGTTATATTAACTTTTAGTGGGGATTCACCTTTTACATTAGTTGAAGAGAAAGCAACTGTTAAGGATGAATTTGAAATTATTCCAGTTTATGGGGAACCTTTAATGCTTAGTGATACTTGCGGGGCATTATCTTCTAACTCTTTATATTGGACTAGTAATAATGTAGATTTTTATTTATC
>CAKOKM010000098.1 GCA_934091015.1 uncultured Bacilli bacterium
CAAGAATATACAGAAAATCATGGTGAAACAAAGATTACAAGTACAGAAATGCAGGAATTTATTGAAAGTAAATCAGATGATACATTCAACACTATAATAAGTGATATAGATCAAAAATGTTATAATGAGTAGGTGATTGGTTTGAATAATAATTTATTTGATGAATTAGATTTTGGACCCTTGAATGAATTTTTAAAAGATGATAATATTACCGATATTTCTTATAGTAATGGTGGACAAGTTTGGCTTAAGACATTGGATAAAGGTGTTTATAGAGTTGATAGACCAGAAATTAATAATGCATTAATGGAAAAGTTAGCGTTTCAGTGTTCAAATGTAATGGGTAAAACATTTAATATGGCTCATCCATTCTTGGATGCTGAGTCTGCTGAGTTACGTATGAACTTTATTCATGAATCTATTGCTACTAATGGAATAGCATGTGTTATCCGTAAAACTCCAGCTAAGATTAGACTTAATAAGAATAAATTAATTAATGAGAAATATTGTACTATTCAAATTCATGATTTCTTAATGAAATGTGTTGAAGGACATTGCAATATATTAGTTGCTGGTGAAACTGGATCAGGTAAAACTGAACTTGTTAAATATTTAGCATCACATACAAAAGAAAATGAAAAGATAATTACAATTGAAGATACATTAGAACTTCACTTAGATAAAATTTATCCAAATAGGGATATAGTTGCAATGAAGACAAATAATATTGCATCTTACTCTGATGTTTTAGTTACATGTATGAGACAAAATCCAAAGTGGATTTTACTATCAGAGGTTAGATCTGCTGAAGCGGTTATGGCAGTAAGAAACTCAATATCTTCTGGACATAATATTTTATCAACAATTCATGCTGATAAAGCTTCCAGTGTTCCAATGCGTTTGTATTCACTTTTAGAAAGTAATCAAGATGTTAGTCAGTTTTTATCAACAATTCATAGATATGTCCAATTAGCGGTATGTGTTAAAGGTTATATGTCTAAAGAATTAGGACGTTTTCAAAGAGAAATAATGGAAGTTTGTGAATTTTATGTAGATGAAAATAATAATCCATGTTCTAATGTTATATATAGAAAAAATGTTGGTGGAGGTTTTGTAATTAAAAATCCAACAAAGTATTTATTAGAATATCTTGAGTTACAAGGAATTATCCTTCCTAAAGATACATTTAATTTAGGTAGTGTTAATAATGGTGATTCAAAAGAAAATATAGTTGAAATAGAAAATAAAAAATAGAAAGGGTAAATTGTTATGGAATTAGTTATATTAATAATAATTGGTATATTCATTATAACTTATCGCAAAAATGAGGGTGAAAAAATTTATGAAACATTTTTAAAAGGTGTAACTAGTATCTATGACAAATATGCTCCTTATTCTTTTAAAACAGTTAGAGAAAAATCAATCGAACTTGGTGAAGAATATACAACTAAACAATATATTACACAAATTATATTATTTGGTGGATTTGGTGCAGGTGTAGGATATTTATATTTTTATAGCATATTTTGGGCTATATTTTATGGTGCTGCTGCTATTGTATTTATTCCATATTTAGCTTATTTAAGGTGTAAAAGAATTTATAGTGAATTTGTATTTGAACAAATTCAGGTTTATACAACAAATGTAATTATGGAGTTTAATACTACACAAAGTTTTGTTAAAGCATTAGAAGGTGTTAGAGATAGTGGAGTATTAGAAAATCCGGTACTTGATGATGTTAAGAAAATGATTAAAATGAGTTATGATAATGGTACTATTGATGAATCTATAAATTATTTTAA
>CAKOKM010000099.1 GCA_934091015.1 uncultured Bacilli bacterium
TTATTTGCTTTTTCATAATAATTATCTAAAAATAATTGAGTTTTTATCGATTTTACATAAAAACGTATCGCATAATAATATGTATCTTCTATGATAGAAAGAATATCATTATAATTGTTATCACTATAATTATTATCACTATAATTAAAATAATTTGTTTTAAAGATATTTCCATTATCATCTATAAAAGTAATATTCTCAAAAAAATCTCTCCAAGTATTAACCATATATTCATGAAATAGCTTTATCGTGGTAGAATCTTTTACATTTCTATCTAGTTTATAAGCAGCAATAAAACTTTTTTCTAAATCAATAAATAAAGTAATTAAATGAGTAAACAATCTATCTTCGCTATATTCTAATAAATCTTTTTTTAAAACAATCATTGAACCCAATTCAGAAAATCTACTATTTTTCAATCCAATTAAAAAATATGATTTCCTTGATAGCATTTCATTTATGTTATAAAAAGGATTATCAAACAAATATGGTATATTTTTACTCACAATTCTTGTGTCAGATTCAAATATTATTTTTCGAGTTTTAACAGGAATTATAAATTTAGTATTCATGTTAGATTTTTCAAAATCTTGATCAAGAATAATATGAAAATTAGATATACTTCCATTAAATATAAAATTTTTCACTCTTTCCTGGTAATATTTTATATATAAATCTATATAATTATCAGAAATAATTAATGGTTTTCTATCATTAAAATTATAATATTTTATAATAGAATCTAAACAAAAACTAGGAATTCCTTTAGGAAATTCATTAAAATTAATATTATTAACTAATTCATATAGTTCAAATTTAGATTTTGATTCTTCATATTTCTTAACTAAATATGAAATTATTTCCTTATCTGTTAAATATTTATCTAAGAAATAACTCTTACTATCTTCTTTATTATATTTTGTTTTAATTAATTTTATTTTATTTGTTTCAACGTATTTATATACACCAATTACTAATTTATAATAATCTTCATTACGTAGATATTTATTTGAATCGCTAAAAATGTTAGGTATTTTATTCTTGGCTCTAAAATCAAAAAAATTATTAATTCCTTTTTCATAATCAAGTGATAACAATAAACTGAAATTAAATTCATCATTTAATATTACACTACTGTTTTCTAATATTTGAGTTGAACACTTATATACATCATTTGAATATAAATAATTAGCGTTAAATATAGGTGATTTCTTCATTTTAAATAATTCGACTTTTGAATTAACTATACTGGTATAAAAAATTTTTTCATCGCCTTCATTCAATGTTTGATAATAAGAAATAAAATCTGATTTAAAAATAAAATAAGTATAAACATTAAATATTATTTGATATAAATCAGTAAAGTGTTCTTTGGTTACTTTAAATCTACCATATTTATTAAAGATATTATAGTACATTTTAATTTTCATTAGATTATTTATTATTTTAGATTGTTCTTTATCATCTTTAATTTCACTATCGGCAATTAGATCTAATTGTTTCTTTAATTTATCTATTAAATCTTTATTTTCATAAACAAATTTATCTATTAATAATTCAGCATATGTTATTTTATCTGATACTAATAATTCTTCATTAATGTTTAATGTCTTACAAAATAAATCATTATAATCTTTAGAAACATCTTTATATCTTTTATCAAGTTCTTCATCTACATTTTGATTATTGATATTAGAATAACTAGCCATTGCACATGCATTATAGTTATATATATTAGAATTAGTTACAACTAACAAATTATTTATTATATTCATTTGATGATCTAT
>CAKOKM010000100.1 GCA_934091015.1 uncultured Bacilli bacterium
AGCGCTATAGTTAAATTAACAAATGTTGGTGATGAGTCATATTCTTCTAAAATAATGAAAGAATCTAAAAAGATTAACGAAACTAAAACGGAAATGATTAAAGCAATTGATAGAATAGTCCTAGCAGCGGGAATTGTTATTTTTCCAATTGGATTACTTTTATTTGGAGAATCATATTTTGTTAATAAATTTAGTTATAGTGAAAGTGTTGTTAGAATGGTATCAGCATTAATAGGTATGATTCCTGAAGGATTATATTTGTTAACAACTGTTGCTCTTGCACTTAGTGCTATGAGACTCGCAGAGAAAAAAGTTTTACTACATGATATGAAAAGTATTGAAAGTTTAGCTAGAACTGATGTTTTGTGTATTGATAAAACAGGTACAATTACGACTAATGAGATGGATGTTATAGATATTTTTGATGAAAACGAAGTTAGTTATTTAGATAAGAAAAAGGATAAAAAACTATTAGAACTTGCTAATTACGTTAATTCAATAAATGATAATAATGCCACGATAAATGCTTTAAGGGATTATTTGAAAAATATTAGTAAACAAAAATTAAATATGCTTGAATATGAAAATTTTAATTCTAAAAATAAATATTCATATATTAAAACTAGTGAAAATATTACATATAAGTTGGGTGCACCGGATGTTCTTCTTAATAAAGATTACAATCATTTAATTAATAAGAGAACAATTAATGGTGAGAGAATTATAGTACTTATAAAGGAAGAAAATGGTAAGTGTGTGCCAATATTATTTATAAGTTTAAAAAATGAGATTAGAAAGAACGCCAAAGAAATTATTGAATTCTTTAATGATAGAGAAGTTGAAATAAGAGTTATTTCTGGTGATAATCCTGTAACTGTTTCTTCTATTGCTAAAGAAGTTGGAATTAAGAATTATGATTTGTTTGTTGATTGTAGTTTACTAAAAACGAGAGAAGAACTAAAAAATGCAGTTGATAAATATAAAATATTTGGTAGAGTTAGTCCTGAACAAAAGAGAGAAATTATTAAATTACTAAAAGAAAGTGAATTAAAAGTTGCTATGACTGGTGATGGTGTAAACGATATATTAGCTATGAAAGAGGCAGATTGTTCAGTTGCTATGGGAAATGGTTCTGATGCGGCTAGGAAAGCTGCTCAAGTTGTTCTTCTTGATTCTGATTTTGGAAATATGAGAAATATTGTTTATGAAGGAAGAAAAAATATTAATAATATAACTAGATCAGCATCTTTGTTTACTTATAAAAATATATTTTCGTTGTTACTTTCAATTTATGCAATAATTTCAACCATTGCTTATCCTTTAGAGCCTAATCAAGTATCACTTGGAAGTGCATTTACAATTGGAATTCCGGCATTTTTCTTAACTTTTGAAGAAAATCAGAAGAAACAACAAAATGATGAATTTTGGAAAAATATTTTACTAAAATCTTTACCATCTGCAATTATATCTTTTTTAGCAATTGTTTGTATGGTTAAATGTTCAGTTATATTTGATATTAATTCTAATGATTTAACAACTGCATGTAGTTACTTATTTTTTACTGGTGGATTTATAATTTTATATAAATGTGCTAAACCTTTAAATATGTATAGAACGATAGTCTTTATTGGATGCATATTAGGAATGATTATTACTATAAACATGATACCAGAATTTTTTAGTATTAGATCAATATCTTTAAAGGCATCTATTTTGGTTACTATGTTTGCTTTATTTGA
>CAKOKM010000101.1 GCA_934091015.1 uncultured Bacilli bacterium
TTTCTTTATTTGTAAATTTACTACAATTAATTTTAAAAGCAATTTCCCTATATTCTTTAGGAGTAGGGAAATTTAATACATCTTTTTTCTTTAATACAGAATCTACATAATTGTTTTTAATTATTTCAACATGATGTTTTTCCCTTTTAAGATTCATAAAATATTCTTTTATTATATTAATAACATTTTCTTTATTAAAATTACCTGCAATTACTATAATTTGATTATCTGGTTTATAACAAGCATTGTAAAGAGCCTCAATTTCTTCTATAGTAGCATTTTCTATATCTTTAATATCTCCACCAACATCAATATAATTTTCTTCACCAAATACATCATTCATAACCATTTTATTTAAATGATAAAATTTATTATCCATTCTATTTCTTATTTCTTGAATAATAGGCTTTTTTAATTTATTAAGATTTTCTTCATTAAACTTAACATTATTAACTGCATCAAGGATTGTTTTAATCCCAATGTCAATATTTTCAACTGCTTGAAAGTAGTATTCGGTATATATATCACTTGTTTCAGCGTTCGTATCCATCTGTATTTTACCTAATTTTTTTATAAAATTCCCATTATTATTACATTCAACTATATAATGCTCTAATATGTGAGCAAGACCATCATTTAAATGATATGTAGTTCCATCAAGAATAAAATTTTTTCTTTGACCTCCACCTAAAGTGATATAAGTAAAAAATGTCTTATGTCTTCTTTCATCTTTATATAAAAATATTCTTAAACCATTATCTAATGTAACTGTTTCTATATTATTCATGATCTTTCTCCTTCAAAAAATATATTGTATCTAATACTAATCTATTTACAAAATTGCTTATATCTTCAGAGCTAATATTTTTATATTTTTCATAGTATTCTTCAAGAGTGTCATCTATATTTAAAATACTAGAAATATAATCATCAAAAATAATAAATTTATTATCTTTCTTTTCAATAACATCTAATCTTTGCCTTTCAATTAAATTATTTAATTCATCTTTAAATACTTCAGGATTTTTTAAACTATCAACTATTTCTATAATTTTATTTTTGGCAAGTTCCATATTATTTTTATTAATAAAAGCTTTAATTTCTAATAATCCATAACGAGAATATGGTTTAACTTTTACTGAATAAACAATTTCTAAATCTTCTCTTAAGGTTTTACTAAGTAATCCTAAGGAAATAGATGTTAATATATCTCTTACATAATTTAAATAAATGTAGTCAAATTCATTTGCATCCTTTACTTTATATACAATAGATAAACATGAATTGTTAAAAGAACTATTTTCTGTAACTTCTAAAATTTTATCTCTTGTATTCATAAAATGATCAAGTTCAATGTTAATTTCTTTATTTTTAAAATTCTTATATAAATATTTATTACATAATTTATTTATTTTATTTTCATCAACGTTACCCATTACAAATATGATAGGGGAATTATCAATAATAATCTTTTTATAATATTTATATAAATTACTAGGTGTTACTTTTTCAATTAAATCAGTATTTCTAGCAAGATTTAATGATAATATATTATCTTCATCAATGATTTCTTTAAGTCTTAAATTTTGATATGTTCCAATATTTTTTAATGAATTATCAATATCGAAAAGGATATTTTTCTTTTCTTTTTCTAGTTCAAATGAAGTAAAACAATCATTTTCTATTAAAGGATTATAAATCATTTCACTAAATAAGCTAAATTGTTTTTCTA
>CAKOKM010000102.1 GCA_934091015.1 uncultured Bacilli bacterium
AGCAAATTGGTATCAGTTATGTGTAAAAACAACAACATCAACAACAGATTGTACAGCAACATGTGGAGGAGGAACTAGAACAATAACAATAACTGATACAAAATATGGAACACAGTGTAATCAATATCCTGAAAGTTGTAATACTCAAGCATGTGTAACACCAGAACCATCAATATCATGTGTAAATGGTAGTGAACGATTAGGTGCTGGTTGTGACTGTTCTGGATATCAACCGCCATATTATGTAGGTGTACGTTATAAAAGTTGGACAGATGCTAATGGAAATACTCGTTGTTGTTGTGGAAATTAATAAGTAGTGTTATTTAAGATTAAATAATCTTATTAACCTACTTTTTTTGATGTTGATATCATTTAAAAATTAAATTGACAAATAGATAAGATAGTGCTATTATAACTTACAAGTTATGGGGGAATGACTTATGTATGAAAGTAATGAAAAGAAAAAAATTAATTGGAAAGGATTAATTATTAAAGTATTAATAATATTAATAGTGTTGGTAATTATATTATGGATTTTTCCATTAGGTAAAAAGAAAGATAATTATAGTGAAGAATTTAAGAATAACTTAACTAAACTAAAAGATGTTGGAAATGGTTATTTTGATAAAGATAATTTACCTAAAGATGTAGGAGATACTATTAAAGTTTCATTAAAAGATTTAGTTTCAAATAATAAAATTGATACCTTAAAAGTAGGTAAAAATACTTGTAATGAAGATGATAGTTATATTAAGATTATTAAAAAATCAAAAGGTTATGAACTTGAAACTACATTAATATGTGGTGAAGAGAAGAACACTTCTTATAGCTATTTAGGATGTATTGATAATTGTGAAGATAGTACAACAACTACAACAACAACTACGACTACTACTAAAAAAACTATAACAACTACTAAGATGGTTACTACTACAGTAAAACCTACAACTACTACAACAACTACACAAGCAAAATTTGCTGTAATCTTTAATAGAAATATGGGATCTGATGTTACTACTGTTTATGTTAGTAAATATAGTATAGTTGGAAAACCTGTTGATCCTGTTAGAGAAGGTTATGTATTTGCTGGTTGGTATTTAGATGGTGAATTATATGAATTTAATACACCTGTTAATTCAAATATAGTACTTATCGCTAAATGGGTAAGAAAATAAAAAAGTTAGAATGTTTATTCTAGCTTTTTTCGTTGGCTTTTAATTCGAATAAGATATCTCTAAGTTGCATTGCTTTTTCAAAATCAAGTTCTTTAGCCGCTTTACGCATTTCATTTTCAATTGTTTGTAAATCTTTTTTACTGGCTTTTTTAGTACCAGTATCTTCTTTAATTTCATTAGATATAAGGTCTCTAACTTCTTTTTGAACTGTTTTAGGAATAATGCCATGTTCTTTATTAAATTCTTCTTGAATTTTACGTCTTCTTTGAGTTTCGGTTATGGCTTTATCCATAGATTCAGATATTGAATCAGCATACATTATAACATGACCATTCTGATTACGAGCAGCTCTACCTATTGTTTGAATTAAACTACGTTCACTTCTTAAGAATCCTTGTTTATCGGCATCCATTATAGCAATTAAACTAACCTCTGGAATATCTAATCCTTCTCTTAGTAAGTTTATTCCTACTAATGTATC
>CAKOKM010000103.1 GCA_934091015.1 uncultured Bacilli bacterium
AACAAAATTATTTTAGTAGAAAATGAGTGGTATGAAAATGGTAGATTTTAATAAATTTAGTTATAAAAAAATTGAATATGATTATGAAAAAAATATTATTATTGATTTAATAAATAAATTAAAAATGACTGATAACGTTAATGAGTATATTGAATTAGTAAGAAAAATAAATAATATTCAAAATTTAATTGAAGAAATGTATGATTATGCTGATATTAGAAATATGAGAGATATTAATAATAATTATTGGTGTGATGAAATAAATTATTGGAATGATTATAAACCAAAGTTTGATGCTTTATTCATTCCTTTTTATGAAGAATTAATTAATTCTAAGTTTAAAAAGGAATTAGAACAATTAGTTCCCGATAATTTTTTTAGAGTAGCTTTAAGTCAATTAAATTCTTTATCTAATAATAATTTAGAACTTTTAAAACAAGAAAATGAATTAAAAACTAAATATCGTAATTTAAATAAAAGTAAGATTAATTTTAATGGTAAAGAACAAACTTTAAATGCTGTTTCTGGATTATTTCCTGATCAAGATTCTAAAATAAGAAAGAAAGCTCATGATGCAATTAATGATTTTTATTATGAACACAAGGATGAATATCAAAATATTTTATTTGACTTAATTAAGATAAGAAATAGAATTGCTAAAAATATAGGCTATAAAAATTATGTTCAATATAGTTTAGTTAAATTAAAAAGATTTGGATATAATTATGATGATATTAAATTATTTAGAGAAAACATTATTAAATATATAATTCCAATATGTAAAAATATGAATGAATTAAAGAAGGAAGAGTTAACTTTAGATGTTATAAATTATTATGATACAATTTTCTTTAAAAAAATGCCAAACTTAAAAGTTTATGGTATTGATTTACTAAATGAATTAACAAACTCATTTGTAAAAGTTGATGATGAATTATCAGAATTATTTAATTTAATGTTAGAAAAAAATTATATTGATTTATGTCAAAATTCTGGAAAAGTTAATTTTAGTATAACGAATTATTTGGTTTGTGTAGGAATGCCTGTAATAACAGGCAATTTTAAGAATTCTTATTTAGATTTACAAACAACTACTCATGAAATGGGACATTCTTTTCAAAAATATTGTTCAAGTAAAGAAGATAAAAATTATATTATATCTCCATTACTTAAATATCCTACCATGGAAATAGCAGAAATGTTTTCTTATGCTATGGAACTAATAATGATGAATAAAGTATCTAACATTTTTTCTGAAGAAGATTACAATAAATATCAATTTATTAAGATATATAATTTGGTTTCACAATTACCATATATATGTGCTGTAGATGAATTTCAAGAGATAATATATTCGAAAGAAGATTTGAAATTAGATGAAATAAATAAAATCTGGTTAAAATTATCAAAAAAATATCATTTAGAAATAAGTAATAGTGGCAATAAAAACTTAAATGATGGTGGTTATTATTATCGTCAATCTCATATATTTTTAGATCCGTTTTATTATATTGATTATGCTTTGTCATATTTTGGAGCATTATCTATATGGAATAGTTC
>CAKOKM010000104.1 GCA_934091015.1 uncultured Bacilli bacterium
ATGATACCAGAATTTTTTAGTATTAGATCAATATCTTTAAAGGCATCTATTTTGGTTACTATGTTTGCTTTATTTGAAATAATTGTTGCAAAAGAAACCTTATTATTATTTAATAAGTGTAAAGAATTCATAGAAAACAAAAAATATAGAAATAGAAAATAATTGGTATTATGTTAAAACTGATGCACAATAAGAAAAAGAATAAAATATAGTAACTTTTATTCTTTTATTTTTGAATGAAATTTAATATATCTTGATAAATTAATTTATTATTTTCTTCATTAAGAATTTCATGTCTTAAATCTTTATATAATTTGCTTTCGATATTCTTATAGCCTATACTTAATAAAAATTGCTTTAAATCATTAAAAAGATTAATATTACCAATAACAGGATCGTTTTCTCCAGCAATCATAAATATATTTAAATCTTTATTTTTACAATTATATAATTTTTTCTTAAAAGCATTAATTTGTAATTTATATAAATTAATAAATCCATTAGTAGTAAATGTAAAACCACATAAATTATCATTATTATAATTAATAACATTATCTTTATTTTTTGAAAGCCAAGCATTTTTATAATTATAATTCTTATTAAAATTATTAAATGTTAAATAATCAAGAATATTATCTTTTTTATGATCATTAAATATACTTGAAATATAAGCAAGAGATAAGCCAATAATACCTAAACTATTTTTAGTTGGTGTTCCGCATAATATAAGTTTATTTATTTGATTATCATATTTTTGAATATAACCTCTAGCAACCAAAGTACCCATACTATGACTAAATAAATATACATTTGAATTGTTAAATTTATTTTTAGCATAACAAGTTACATTATATAAATCATCAATTATGTAGTTAATATTCTTTGTATAAAAGTAGCCTAAATCATTATTAGATTTTATACTTTTTCCATGACCCCTATGATCATGAATTATACATATATAACCATTATTAGATAAATATTGCATTAAAGGATAGTATCTTTCTTTATGTTCAGCCATTCCGTGAGAAAACTGAATAATTCCTTTACTTTTACCTTTAGGTAAACTGTAAGTTATTGATAGATTTAAACCATCACTAGTAGATTTTATAGTATCATAATTCATATTATCACCAAAAAAATTGTACCATATTTTATCCAAAAAGTCTTTTGCTTTATTGGAAATATTAGAAAGCTCGCGAAATATTAGAAAGCTGATAATTGTGTATTTGAGTTTTCATTATATATTTGATAGAATTTATTTTGATTTGATTAATTATGTTTATATATAAGAATAGAGGTAAAATATGATAAGAAAAGATATTATTGAAACATTAAATAATTATAATTTAGATAAAGATAAATTTATTATTATAAGTGGAGCTGCTTTAGTTTTACAAAATTTTAGTAATCAAACTCATGACATTGATATTTGGGTTTCAAAAGATTATTACGAATATCTATTAAGTAATTTTAATTGTGAATTTGATAGAATAAATGAATTTGGAAATAAGGCTTTTATGATAGATGATGTAATAAATTTT